>CP073344.1:3293024-3611694 GCA_024397875.1 Amphritea atlantica | reverse complement strand
GTCCGGATATGCCGCTGCTCGGCTATCAGGGGCAGGTTAACTATCCTGAACGGGTCGCGAAGGTTGCCGCGGTTGTTGCTAAGCTCAGGCAGCAGCCACTGGAAGAAGTTATCGAAGCAACCGCAGCTCAGTCGGAAATGATCCTGTTGTTATAGAGTGAATCATTGATATCCCCAAGCACCTTCCATACGGTATCGGTATGTTCGTTGGCGGGGACACGGTAGTAACGACCGTTTTCGCTGATCTTATCTGCTGTATAGGGGGCTCCCTGAGGCTCGAGTATCATCCGCAGCAGGCTGCCGCGATAGTTCGGGCCGCTGATCTTGGTGCCGTAAACGTCTTCAACCGGTCCGGCGAACTGAGTGCCGGTGCTGATTGTGCTGAGGCTGTGGCAGGTCGAGCTGCTGCCCTGGCAGTAACTGTAATCTTTCAGATCAATGGTGTAGTAGCTGGTATCTGTCGGTTCGGGCAGCTTGGTGATGCTGTCCATGCATCCGGTCAGGGCCAGTGTTATAAATGTTGCGATGATAACTCTGAGCATAATAGTTCCTGATAATGGTCTGTTGACGTTGTGCGCAAGCTGCCTTTCACTTGTACCGCCTTTACGGTTTTAAATCTTATTTCATATCGTCGAACGGGTTATCTATATCCAGGCTGACTGGCTGAGCATAGCCTGGCAGGCGGATCTCCCGGTTACTGATTTCAAGATCTTCACCCGCCAGAACGTTGTGATCATAGAGATAGATAGGCCGGGTCAGGCCCTTGATGCTGTTCTGATCATAGGCGGTTGCGGCTTCCCGGGTTGCAATCAGCTTATCCTGATAGCGGTTAAGCGTTTCCTGTCCGTAACGCTTCAGCAGCATCTGGCGGGTAATATGGGGCGCCAGTACAACGGCACTCGCATTATTACCACCAAATCCTTTTGAGTTGAGAATTATGGAGTCTATCCCCTGTGGACCAACCTCAATGTGCTGGTTGCTCAGGTTAAGGTTGCTGTTATGGATATCGCTGGCAAACTCCGGTGTAGTGGTGATGCCCGGAATGTAACCATACTCCCATACGCCCAGTGACAGGTTCATCTGGTCGCCGCCGGCGGTGCCCTGTGAATGGCCGATAAAGCATTTCAGTGCAGCGACGGTCCAGTTCTGAATGCCAAACGCTTTGGCGGTTTCATTGATAACGTGGGATTCGGTGACTCTGTTCTGCGGCGTGCTGGTGCCGTGCGCCTGAACGAAACTGCGCTGATGCAGCGAGGTCTGTCCGAGCATGCTCTGTACCAGCGAGGCGGCCTTACCCATCGTGATATAGTTACCGATACCGGGGGCTGAGATCGACTTCTTGTGGCCATCGGCGTTGACGAATACTTCGGCTACGGCGCCGTGGATGTCGGCTCCCAGTTCAATCGCCAGATCATCGCTCATTAACAGGGTGAACTGTGAAGATTCGGCGATGGTAAAACCGCAGTTATTACCAAACGGGCGACAGGCCTTACGATAATCATCGGCACACAGCTCGGCGAGATTATCCAGCGCCTGCAGGTCTTTATCCTCTGCCAGTGCGCCCATTGAACGAAAGCCTTCGATTATTTCCTGAGTCACCGGGGCATCGCTGCCACCGACCAGGACGACCTTACGGCGGCCGGAACGGATATCGTTTACTGCACTGCGCAGGTTGTAGAGAAAGGTGGCACAGGCGCCCAGTGAACCGCCGGTTACACCGACACTGCCGAGAATGTAGGCGTTAACAAAGTCAGCCGGCATCTGTGCGTAGCCCAGAGGCATCTGTTTTGAGGTGGTTCGCTTGCCGATTGACGGATATTTAGTCAGGCCGCCAAACCCCAGATCATCAAGCTGACCGATTGAGTTGCTGGCATAGACACCGATCTGATCAGGGCTGACAGCCGCGGCAATTTTGTCCCACGGAATGCCGGCAGAATTAAGGGCATCGGAGGCCCCGAATACCGTCATCTGGATATTGCGTGGATGATTGCGCGACTGGTACAGCTTGCCGGGTTGGAAACCGCTGGGCAACTGTCCGGCGGATTGCACCAGAGCTTCTTTGAAATCGGGGAAAATAACGTCCAGATCACCCTTCAGTGTCACTTCAATCTGGGTGCCAGACAGTGGCTTAACTGACCAGTTTGAAGGAATATTCTGGGGCAACTGTCGCTTGCGCAGGGTAAAGGTGATCGGCTCGTCCGCATTGATGGTAGCGGGTTTGTTGAAGGTGACATTATGAACATCAAAGCACTCTTTTTCGATACGACGAATCAGAGTGTTGTTACATACCTGAGGGGTGATCGTTTCTAAGAGTTCGCTGACCGCGGTGGCGTTGCCCTGCTGATCGATGTAGCTGTTGTCTCTGTAACCTGCCAGTCCCATCAGCGTGGCCAGGTCCAGTAACGTCTCACTGCGCTTTTCGCTATTGAGTTTATCGAGGATCAGGCGCCGATAGCCATGGTGAAATGAACTGCGTCCGGCTGGGCTGATGCCGCCGAACCCCACGATGACTGGTAGCTGAGACAAGTGATAATCCTCGGGCAGAATGTTTCGATCGCAATACAAAGGTCTTACTTATGTGTTAAAAGAGATTCTATAAGGTGTTGTAACCTGAGGCCAGTTCTATATCGTGAAAAATGCCCCGCTAAGGTGATATTCAGCTTAAAAAACGATAATTTACTAACTAGATTGGCTAAGGGGGAACTAAGTTGGCAGAATAGCAACTAACCCCGATTAAAGAGAGCGCGATCGTTATCGGTTTTATCAGTTCGCAGTAATGTCTGAATCAGGCTGAACTTTTTCACAGATCCTCAAAGGAGTGATAATGAAAAAAATAATTGTTTTAGCTGGTGCTATTGCACTGGCGGGATGCCAGACAATGGATCCATATACCCAGGAATCTAAGACCAGCAATGCCACTACCGGTGCCGGCATTGGTGCTGTTGCCGGTGCGGTTCTGGGTAATGCCGTGGCGGGTAAAGGTAAAAGAACGGAAGGCGCGATTGCCGGTGCATTGCTGGGTGGTGCCGTGGGTGGCGGTATCGGTTACTACATGGACCAGCAGGAGATGTTGTTGCGTCAGGAGCTGGAAGGCACCGGCGTACGGGTTGAACGCATTGGTGACTCAATCCGCCTGATTATGCCGGGCAATGTGACATTCCCGACCAATTCATACGTGGTTGATCAGGGTTTCTATCCAACTCTGAACTCAGTCGCCAAGGTACTGGTTAAATTCGACAAGACGGTGGTAAATATTGACGGTTTTACCGACAGTACCGGATCTTTTGAATCCAATCAGACCCTGTCGGAGCGTCGTGCAGCCAGCGTTGCCCAATATCTGGCCGGTGGTGGTGTAGCGCCGTTACGACTTCAGTCGCGTGGCTATGGTGAGCGCTATCCGGTGGCCAGCAATGATACCGCCGGTGGGCGGTCGATGAACCGTCGCGTAGAAGTTAATATTCGTGGGACTCAGAACTAATTGCGACTCGCTTCGCGAGAGTAGCTAGAACGGAACCTTCGGCTCCTGCTCGTGGCTAGACGGAAACTTCGTTTCCTTGCTAGAAAAAGCATAAACAAGAAACCGCCAATATGGCGGTTTTTTTGTGTCAGGTTTCGACACACAGCGGACATTAACGCCTCAAGAAGAGGCGCGCGTTAGCGCGTCCTTCTTGCTTGACTTGATACTCATAGAGCCTTCTCCCCCCAGCTTACTGTTTTCACACTAAGCTGGAAGGCGACCAAACCAAAAGGAGAAGACCCATGAGATTTTACACCAACAAACATCCCTTTTACTGCGGTATCGACTTGCATGCACGCTCCCTGTACGTCTGTATCTTAGACGATGATGGGCAAACTGTGCTTCATAAAGAGATTAAAGCCAAGCCTGAACCCTTATTAGATCTTCTGAAGCCCTATCTCGGCAATGTCGTTCTGGGTGTCGAATGTATGCATTGCTGGTACTGGATTTCCGATTTCTGCCATGAACATAACATCGATTTTATTCTGGGTCACGCCCTGTATATGAAAGCAATCCATGGGGGAAAAGCTAAAAATGACCGGATCGATTCATACAAAATCGCACACTTAATTCGCGGTGGAAACTTTCCTTTAGCCTACGTGTATCCCGCTGAAATGAGGGCGACCCGTGATCTGCTGCGTCGACGCACCCGCATTGTCAGGCACGGTGCAGACCTGAAAGCCCATGTTAAAAACACCACCAGTCAGTACAACCTGCCACCTAACAACCTGAATCTGCGTTACTCCAATGCCCGGGAGCAGATGCGTGATAAGTTTGCCGATGAATTGGTGCAGAAAAATATCGATCTGGATCTGAATATCATTGAGTTTTACCACCGTCAGCTCAGTGCAATCGAATGTTATATCGAAAAGCACGCCAAGCATCACAATGGCCGGGATTACCATATTTTAACCAGCGTACCTGGCATGGGACGGATACTGGCACTCACCATTCTGTATGAGATCGGCGATATTACACGCTTTGAAAGCGTGCAGAAGTTTGCCTCGTATAGCCGGTTGATCAAATGCAGGGCTGAGTCCGCAGGCAAGGTGTATGGGACTCAAGGCAATAAAATTGGTAACGCACATTTGCGATGGGCCTTTGGTGAAGTTGCCGTAGGTTATCTGAGAGGGAATGAGAAGGCTCAGTCGTATCTGGCCCGACTACATAAACGTATGGGCAAAGCGAAGGCATTGACTGCCCTGGCTCACAAGCTCGGGCGCTGTGTCTATTTTATGCTTAAGAATCGGCAGGTATTTGATGAACAAAGATTTTTAGCCGGGTAAGTCACGCAGTGAAGCGAGCTGAACGTCTAACTGGAAACAACAGAGACCGTCGAAGGCCTGGTAACCCTTATTAAATTCAACAGGTCTTGTGGTCCGGGCACATTAGCCCCTGGCCTTGATTAGACGCTTCACTGGCGTGCATTAACAATCAGTAAAGCGGTTTGCACCTGAACTGAGCCTGATACTAACTGGAATGTATTCCACGGTTTTGAATAGCGCCTTTCTCAGGTTAACCGATGAATGTCTAGTACCCCTACTTACGTCAGGGATGAGGTATTGGTAGGCACCCGTTGAGCACGGGGTAAGAGAGTCTCAATATGTGTTTGTTGCAAACTCGTTTTGGCAACGACAATGACAGACGAAGACAACTGGCTGACTGATTGATTGAAATAAATGCACTGGCCGCTTCGCGGCCAGATAAGAGCGTTATACTCTATTGACTCCGAGGCGGCTCATATGTGTTACGTGTTTGAAGCGCAGGAAATAGCTGATTAACAAAGTCTGCGCATGACGATATGTGGTGCAAACAGTCGCCAACCAACATTGACGAACCATGAGCCTTAGAGTTTCTCAGATCAGAGATTACATCCACCATTGATTTGCACCATTCATTATCAGGGCTTGGGTTATCTATATGACGAAACCCTGAATCTTTAATCCAACGCTGTGATACAGCGTGGTTTATTAAGGCTTTGAGCATCATTTTCTTTTAGGGTTAGTCTTAAGCCTTAGTGCGTGCTCAATGACTGTATACGTTTTAAGGTGAACCTCAGGAGCTAACGCATAGAAATAGTAGGAATACAGCGCCATGTTTTTAACAACATTAAACTGTCCTTTGATTTCGTCAGGAACTTCATCGTTTAGAACTTCCTCCGAAAGATACTTATGCATTCCCTCCAAGCTAGGAACAGAGCCACAGATAACTCCCATCAACCGATGCTTTTCATCCATCTCTGTTAATTCTTCTAAGCTTTTAAATTCTTCCATGCTTGACTCTGAAGTGACACGTAACGCCCAAAGCAGCGGCGCGCGGTTAGCGCGTCGGATTGCCTTTGCTTGTTAAGCATTGAACCTTGCTACTATAGATTTACATTCTGACAAAGAGAATTCCTTTGCCTACTTAATTGATTGCTGTATTTCAGGCTCATGCCGATCGAGAGCTTCTTGAGACCAGTATTTCCTTGGTGCGCCAATTGGCAAATGATCAACTTCAGACGCAACACCAGTAAAAGCTAGAAAATCTTTGTCATCTTCAGGCAGGTCAACCTCAAACCTTAACGAAGACAATTCAATAGCCCCCTCTAGGTAGTGAATAGAACCATCAAGCATTCCGTTTGCTACTTCTACGGCACGCTTACGTTGCTTCTCGATGTATTCTTCATGGTTCATTTTCATAGAATGCTTAACGTCTTGCTAAGGGGCAAACTGCGCAGCAGTTTGTCCCGCGGAGGCCACTTGTGGCCGGAGTGTACTTGAGCAACTTGTGTACGCCCAGCATGGGCATGAACTAATGAGGTGAAAGTCCTCTGTAGGAAGGTCACCATCCATAGCGATTTATAATCGTTATTAGATGTTAACTACTAGCGAATGGCAAGGGCTTAACCGCGAGGTTCGGTCTGGAGGAAGCCGCTAGCAAAACTGCGTGCTGATGAACAAAAACATCATATGAGGCGTAGGCTGGAGGCGAGTCAGCACAAGATGACGAAGCCATGTGATCTAACGGCCACCGTAAATGATGCAGCAGTGCAGCGAAAGTTCATGCTCTTATCTGGGGAGATCTGCTTAACCGGCGATCGATAAATTACCAGTTCTCAGCCACTGGTTTCAACAGGCTCGGCAAGCAGGCCCCATCACCCTGCTTGAGCAAAATGATGAAAATCGATAGCGCTTGGCAGGGTAACCTGCTGAGTGATTAAGCAGAAGTCAGCAGACGGCGTAGTAGCCAAACGCCCAGCGTAATGGCTGGGATAGGGTGAAGGCCTGAACATTTGTATAAAGGAGGAGCCTTGTCACACTTGAACACACGAATGCCGACCGGCAGTGACGTAACTCAGCGTCGTGTCAAGAAGCCAGCCTTTAGCCATGATCTATTCGAACAGGTACTGCAAAGAGATAATCTGCAGGCTGCATGGAAGCGAGTTCGAGCCAATAAGGGGGCTGCGGGAGTGGATGGGATGACCATTGATGAATTCCCCGCATGGGCGAAATCAGGCGAATGGAAACGGGTGGTAAATGAACTGGAAACAGGACGCTATCGCCCCTCACCGGTCAGACGGGTTGAGATAGATAAACCGGATGGCGGTAAACGCCAACTGGGTATCCCAACCATCACAGACCGTGTGATCCAGCAAGCCATCGCCCAAGTCCTCACGCCCATTTTCGACCCGGAGTTCTCAAACCATAGCTATGGTTTCCGTCCGGGCCGAAATGGGCAACAAGCGGTTAAACAGGTACAAGGCATCATCAAGGAGGGACACCGCATCGCGGTGGATGTTGATCTCTCTAAGTTCTTTGACCGGGTGAATCATGACCTGTTGATGACGCTCCTGGGTCGTAAGATCAGGGACAAGCGTTTGCTCAAGTTGATCAAGCTCTACCTTCGAGCTGGGGTTATCGATAACCAGTTGTTTAGGGAAAGCCGAGAAGGTGTTCCACAGGGTGGCCCCTTATCGCCACTACTGGCGAATATCATGCTCGACCCGCTAGACAAAGAATTGGAGAAACGCGGTCACAAGTTTGCTCGTTACGCCGATGACTTTACCATTCTGGTAAAGAGTCAGCGAGCGGGTGAACGCGTATTGCGCAGTATCAGCCAATACCTGCAAAACCGTTTAAAGCTGGTCGTTAACTCGACCAAGAGCCACGTCGTTAAAACCAGTGATAGCAAGTTTCTGGGATTTACGTTCCAGAAAGGTCGCATTCAATGGCATGCGAAAACGCTGCACAAGTTCAAGCAGCAGGTTCGACGATTAACGAACCGTAACTGGGGTGTATCGATGCGATACCAACTCTTCAAGACCAGTCAATTTATACGCGGCTGGATCAATTACTTTGGCATCGCCAATTGCTATCAACTCTGTGTCGACCTGGATCACTGGATACGGCGCAGAGTCAGAATGGCTTACTGGCGACAGTGGCGAAAACCACGCACCAAAGTCAGAAACCTGATGAGGCTGGGCGTTCGAGTTCAGGCAGCAGTTGCGTGTGGCATTACCAGCAAAGGCCCATGGCGCAGTTCAAAAACACCGGGGATAAATCAGGCATTATCCAATGCCTATTTAAAATCTCAGGGGTTGTATGAGTTACGTGATGGATGGATCAAGCTTCACTATGGCAAATGAAACGCCCTGTGCGGACCCGCATGCAGGGTGTTGTGGGGGCTGAGGGTTAGAGACCCTCGGCTACCCGATTAGAGGCATTATTCAGTTTAAGTCCAAGTAACTACTAACAGCTTGTTGCATAATATCTACGAGCTCTGCATCCATATATTGATACTCATCTGGGACATCTAATACCTGAATGTCCTTATGGTTGAGTAGTCTCGTAAATTCTGCTTTTAGACGATTTTTATGTTTTTCTTCCATCACAAAAATTACGTCCGCCCACTGTATATCTTTAGCATTTACAGTTTTCTTTGCTCGTGGGCTCGTACCCGCAGATCTAACGTTTAAACTGGGATGTTTCCTCCAGACATTCTCCGCTGTGGGACTTCGCCATTGATTACGACTACAGATAAATAGGATATTCTTCATCTCAGCACTTTCAAGAGGCATCTCATCATCCAATTTTTGTCTCAGTGTTTTGGGTGGATAGTCAATCCCAAGCCGCTCGGCTCGTTTCAATTTCTCCGAGCGAATGTACATGAGCTTCCAGTTCTTCTCAGGTGAAATTCGTTTATCTATAAAGTCTTCTTTTGCTTCCTTACTATTCTTTTTTGCTTGTCTCCACGCCTTATTTCGGTTGTTGTCCATTGTGAATCCTCATCAATTATCGGGTTCAACAGCCGCGATAACACGGTGAGATTAAATACAGGTCTTGAAGGCCTCTAACAATTTATTATTGCGCCCATGCAAGGTTCTAAAGCTTGCAAGCTCTGCTACCTTGTAAGGTACATTTATATCTAGGGACGGGTAAAAGATGTATCGCAGAAGCCGTAAGTATCAGGAATATGTGACTAAATATGCAAAGGCAAGGGCTGTCAGAGAGGAAAAAAGGATCAATGGTATTCATCCTGAATATCCGCCTGAGTTACCCGAGCTACGCAGGTTAATCAAAATTACAGACTACGATACGGGTACTCCAGTTACCCATCGAATTGAACTATATCGCAGTAACCGTGTTGATTGCTACAACGTTTGGGTAAACGACAAACTTTGGAAAAAACGCATTGGTTGGAGCAAAGTTCTTGAAGGATTAAGAAAAGCTTTACCACGTCGTATCAATCACTGGTGAGCATGTCCGCTATTGGCACAAAGCAGACATGAAAATGAGAGTTAAGTAGTTCTCTTTAATTTTTTCTAGCAAGGAAACGAAGTTTCCGTCTAGCTCCTAGCAAGCGACGCAGTCGCGTCTAGCGAGCCGCGCAGCGGCGTTCTGTGTCGTGATCTCACCAAGAGATCACGACATCGTCCGGCTGTATGTTGAAGATAGCGCCGTCCTCTGCCAGCCGACCGATAGCGAACATCGGTTGCACTTCTGTCACAGTGAGGGTTTTGCGGGTGTTGGTCAGCTGTACATGGCTGCGCATATCGTCGGTGAAAAAGTTCGACTTCCGATACACCGTGAGTTTGTCGCCGGCTTTGATGCCTGCCAGCGCGCCGGCATTGAACCAGAGCAGGTTATCTTCACTTTTGGTTATGCGGGCCGAGAAGGGCATGCACCGCAGTTCATCATTGAGATCGGCCGCTATCTGGTTCAGCAGTTCACGGGTTTGCTTACCATAGTCCAGACGCCAGAATTCGGCACTGGCAAAGCCCGGTCTGGCTTCGGGTTCCAGATTCCAGCGGCCGGCGGTCGCGTACTGTCTGCTGAATAGCAGGGCACCGGAAAAACCATCGTGGATATAGAGATCCAGCACCAGGGTGCGCAGGTGACGTTTGCTGCGGTAATCGAGTCGGTTATAGAGGTCTACCAGAATATTGCGCTGTGGATCGATGACGGAGGAATCGTACAGGCTGATATCACGGATGACGCCGGAGACGATATATTGCACATCCAGCTGTCGGGTATGGTCCAGTACAGTGGTCAGTGCGCCGGCACTGAGCTGGCGTGTGGGGGCGTTGGCAGCGGTTTCATGGACATTCAGCATGCCAGCGTTAAGCGCCCTCAGATTGCTGATCTGGTTGATCTGATTGCTGAGAATGTTACTCAGCTCTGTCTGAATGTTGCTGAGAGATCCCAGATTGGCCTGTTGCGGGTAAAGTAGCGGAAAAGCGACCACTGCGACCGATTTCTGGTATCCATGTCCCGAGACCCCCGCAGCGCAGCCCTCTTCAAAATCGATATCTGCCCGGACTTTAACCCAGAGCATCCGGCCCTGAATATTCTCATCCAGAATCTCAATGTTGCTTACCATACCGAGGGTGCTAACCTGCATATTGTCGATGCTCAGTACGCCCTGATTCATGCTCTGGGTACTGCTGACAATCGCGCTGGCCTGCAGCGAGGCTTGCTGGGTGGCGTTTTTGATCGCGGCCTGGCGTGCAGAGTCTATATCCTTGTCGAATATCAGTGCGCGCCCCTCTGCTTCCATCGTAACGGCGTGCAGTGACAGGCTGAAAAGGCTGAACAATAATGCTGCGGCGATACGAATCATAGGGCTAAACATACTTTCTGGCTGACCGATAAGACACTAAGGTATGCAAAATATTGATCTGTTGCAATACGGCGGGGACTGTTTAAGTACCTGATTTATGTTAGTTTAAACGGATATTTAATTCTGGGTGTCGGGTGTCGATGAGATATTCTTTACTGCTTTGGCCGCTTCTGCTGGCCGGGTGTGCGCTGAACGAGCCGGTTCCTGTGACGGTGCAGAGTGTTGATCCACAGGCGCTGGCGCAGCTGCGCGAAGCGGAAACTGCCAATCTTGAGGCGCGACGTGAGCTGACCAGGCATGAGGTCAGGGTCGTTGGTGATCAGCCTTCCGGCGCCGATCCGCTGAGCGAAGCGGTGGCTCAGATGGCGGTTCAGCTGAATGTGGGGCTGACGGAAAACCGTGTTAAACGGCTGCCAATCGCTATCCTGCCTTTTGTTCAACTTGGCAGTAAAGCTTCCGGAACACCGACCGGTGAGCGGCTCAGTGAGAACTTCATCTTTCAGTTACAGCAGCATGGCTATAACCTGGTCGATTTTCGTGCGGTGAGTCTGAATACTACGGTTAAAGACCCCCTGTCCGCTGACAATCTTTCCGGAATACGCTACCGCTATCGTATCCATTTTGTGCTGACAGGAACCTATAGTCAGCATCCGGATGGCATCATTATCAATGCCCGGGTGCTGGATACCACCAGTCGTCAGATTCTGGCGGCATCGCAAACCAATATTCCTGCGGTTCGCCTGGAAGGCGCGTTGCCGGGGTATGACCCGATTAAAGCGATGGATGACGGCATGATCATTGAGAATGGAACACGTCAAACGACGTCGGAGAGTAACCAATGAAGGCGCGATTCCAGCGGACAAAAATCGGGTTGAGAAACCTGACCCGGGGCGTTCTGGCGACGTTGCTGGTTATCTCGCTGGGTGGCTGTGAAACCTTTGTTGAATCGACTAAAGACATTGTTTCAGCGCTGCCGGATCTGCCGCCCAGTGTCGATGACACACCGATACAACCCAACTGGGTTCAGGTCACCGGGTATGCGCCGATCAGTCTGCAGGAAGGGCAGACTCAGCAGCATAAGGTGCTGATGGCGATGAAAGCCTCAAAGCTGGATGCTTACCGGGAGCTGACGGTGCTGGTTCATGGACAATACCTTGCGGGGACTACCTCGGTGCAGGATATGGTGTTGAAGAACAATCAGTTTCAGGGGGCTGTGGCTGGAATCGTCCGGGGCGCCCGGGTGGTGAAGAGCTATCCGGTACAGACGGATGTTTACGCTACAATTCTTGAGATCGATCTGAATCAGGTGCAGCGGGCCTGGCAAGCCAGTAACCAATAGTAACGAGACCTATTAAGTTAGAGATAAAAAAACACAGGCGTGTCCTGTGTTTTTTTATGTCCGGGTCGGTGCGGTTTACTGCTTCGGTTTCTGGGTCGCCTCATAAGCCGCCAGCTGTTCCGGGGTGGCTTTCTTCTGGTGTTTTTCTTTCCACTCTGAGTAGGGCATGCCGTAGACCTGTTCACAAGCCTCCTCATAGCTCAGTTCAATGCCCCGTTCGTCGGCCGCCGCTTTATACCACTTTGACAGGCAGTTACGGCAGAATCCCGCCAGAATCATCAGGTCGATATTCTGGACATCTTTTCGCTCATCCAGATGTTTTACCAGGCGGCGAAAAGCGGCGGCTTCAAGTTCGGTCTGTGTCTGTGTATCCATAATTGATTCCTGTGTCAGGTTGTCTGCCGGTCATCAGGCTGACTTACTGTACTCATCAAGTTGCTGACAAATGGTTTGTTGTAATTGCATGCAGATATCCGGGTCGCTGATAGGCTGACCCTGATCGTCACTGATGAAGAAAAAGTCTTCTACCCGCTCACCGATACTGGCGATCTTTGCCTTGCGCACCGAGATGCCAAAATCAACAAAGATGCCGCCCAGTCGTGCCAGTAGTCCGGGTCGGTCGGGCGTAATGATCTCCAGGGTGGTCAGTTGGGTTACCGGATCGGTACTCATATTGACCTGTGTCGGGTAAGCGAACAGCTTCATCTGTCGGGGAATGCGCCGCTGAATAATGGCCGGGAAGTCATCCGGGTCATCAAGCTCTTCAACCAGATGGTTGCGGATCTGTTCCAGAAACGCTTCATCATCCGGCAGCGGCATGCTGTCCTCTGATAGCACAGTATAGGTGTTCAGGGCCTGATTATTGTCGGCCACCATGATCCGTGCGTCCTGGATGTTCAGGTTGAGCTGATCCAGTGCAGAGGCGGCTGCGGCAAACAGACTTGGCAGGTCGGGCATATAGATAAATATCTCGGTGGCCCCTTCGAATGCCCGGTAAGAGGTTTTGCGGATCATCACCAGCGGCTGATCGGAATCCCCGTGCTCGAGTATTGCCTGGGTTTGCCAGGCGATATGCTGTGGTTGTTCTCGCAGGAAGTAATCATCGCCAAGGAGATTCCAGAACTCCCTCACCTCCAGCTCGTTGAAACCTTTGCGTTGCATAATCGCCAGTGCTTCGTTCTGAATCTGCTCGACCCTGTCATCTTTATTTACCGGGTTTTCCAGTCCGCGGCGCAAGGCGCGTTTGGTTTCCGTATACAGCTGACGCATCAGGGTTGCCCGCCAGCTGTTCCAGAGGCTGTGGTTGGTCGCGTTAATGTCCGCGACCGTCAGAATATAGAGATAATCCAGATGGACGATATCCCTGACCTGCTTGGCAAAATGCAGGATTACATCCGGATCAGAGATGTCTTTGCGCTGTGCGGTCATTGACATCAGCAGGTGGTTGCGTACCAGCCACTGCACCAGGTGCGTGTCCCATTTGCCCAGGTGGTGGCGCAGGCAGAACGCTATCGCATCTTCGGCGCCCAGTTCTGAGTGATCGCCGCCGCGTCCCTTAGCGATATCGTGATACAGTCCGGCAATGTAGATCAGTTCCAGCTTGGGCAGCTGATTGATAATGCGGTAGGCGATCGGGAACTTTTCCCGCTGATTCTTATGCCGGAACTTGCGGACTTTCTGTATCACTTTCAGGGTGTGTGCATCGACGGTGTAGATATGGAACAGGTCGTGCTGCATCTGTCCGACAATATCGCCAAATTCGGGTAGGTAGAGGCCGAGAATGCCGAACCGGTTCATCCGTTTCAGTTCGGTTGAAACCCCGTTTTCCTGTTTGAGCAGCTCCATAAACAGGGATGTATTACGAATGTCGTTGCGGAATTCGTCGTCGATCCGGTGCCGGTTGTTTCTGATCAGGCGGATGGTGGAAGCCCGCACACCTTTGATTTCAGGGTTTTGCGCCAGCAGTACAAACATCTCCAGCATCGCAAACGGATGGTGTTCAAACACGGATTCGTAGGCGACCCGGATAAAACCGTTGTGCAGGTTGAAGCGGTTATTCAGCGGTTCGATAACCTGCTCCTCTTCGTGGCGCAGAATGACCTCGTCGAAATACTGCAACAGCATGCCATTGAACTCGGACATCGCCTTGGCGACCCGGTAGTACTTGCTCATGAACTGTTCAACGGCCAGCGCCCCGTTCTGATCGGTATAGCCGAACAGGTCGGCCAGGCTGCGTTGGTGATCGAACAATAGCCGGTCTTCCCGGCGCTGGCAGAGCATATGGAGGGCGTAGCGTACCGTCCAGAGGTAGAGCTCACCTTTGTTCAGTGTGTCCAGTTCGAGCTCGGTGAGAAAGCCGTGATCGACCAGGTCGCGGATATAGGTGGCACCGAAGTGGCGCTTTGCCACCCAGCCGATCGTCTGAAGATCCCGCAGTCCCCCAGGGGAGTTTTTCAGGTTTGGTTCGAGGTTGTACTCGGTGTCGTTGGTTTTGTCGTGGCGACTGTTCTGTTCATTGACCTTGGCGAGGAAAAACTCTTTATCGGTCCATGCGCCTTCCGAGGTTACCCGCAGGTACATCTGAATATGCAGATCGGCATTGCCTACCAATGGACGCGATTCGATCAGGTTAGTGGCGATGGTGATATCGTTTTGAGCTTCGTCATAGCACTCATCAAGGGTGCGGACGCTGGAGCCGATATCCAGATTGATATCCCACAGCAGGGTGAGAAAGCGGCTGATACTATCCTGGACTTCGCTGTCGCTGATGTTGTCCAGCAGAATCAGAATGTCCACATCGGACCGGGGGTGGAGTTCGCCCCGGCCATATCCACCGACAGCCATCAGGCAGATATGTTTTTTCTCAGGCCAGTCAAATAGGTTCCAGGCTTGTAACAGCAACTGATCGATCAGCCAGGCCCGGCCGTAGATCAGCTTACGAATATCTTCGCCATCCCGGAAGCGGGCATCCATGGTGTCCTGTGCTGCTTTCAGGGTGTTTTTAAATACGGGTATCGGTGATTTCGATTCCGCAAGCGCGGCGGTAAAGTCACTGACTGAAAAGAGCGTTTCATCAGCAGCAAAAGCAGTGTGCGACATGGATTGCCCCCGTCAGCGGTAGATTAGAATGTTTCATCCTTGCGTCTGGTCAGTGTTTCATAGCCATCGGCCGTTACCAGAATAGTATGTTCCCATTGAGCCGAGAGGCGTTTATCGACAGTTTCTACTGTCCAGCCATCGCGCTTCAGCAACTTAACGTGTCGCTTACCGGCATTGATCATCGGTTCGATGGTAAAGCACATGCCCTCCTGTAATTCGACACCGGTGCCTGGTTTACCGTAATGCACGACCTGAGGGTCTTCGTGAAAGCCGATACCGATGCCGTGGCCACAGTATTCGCGTACCACCGAATAATGATTGGCTTCAGCGTGTTGCTGGATAACGTGTCCTATGTCGCCGAGGCGGGCGCCGGGTTTTACCAGGGCCATCCCTTTATAGAGGCATTCCTGAGTGATTTCACACAAGCGTTGGGCATGGGGAGGGACGTTACCGACATAGAACATCTGGCTGGTATCGCCGTGGTAGTCATCTTTGATTACGGTGATATCGATATTGATAATGTCGCCGTTCTTAAGTGGCTTGTCATTCGGAATGCCATGACAGACAACATGGTTGACCGATGTGCAGATCGATTTAGGAAAGCCATGGTAGTTGAGCGGAGCTGGAATGGCGTTCTGTTCATTGACGATATAGTCATGACAGATGGTGTTGAGCTCTTCTGTGGTTACGCCGGGCTTGACGAAGGGGGCGATCATTTCCAGGACTTCTGCCGCCAGGCGTCCAGCGACGCGCATTTTTTCGATCTCTTCCGGCGTTTTGATAGTGATGCTCATATAAACCCTTAAATTTGTAAGCCTTTGGGGCGTAAGAAGATATTAGCCGATTGTAGCGAATTTAGCGGCTAAGAACAAAACACTGCGAATAAATAGATTGTAATTCATACTTCAAAACAAGGCGCGTTTATGGTATAAAATCGCGCTCGAAATTTGTGTTTCTGAATCCTTATAGGTTTTAAAAACACCGGTTTCATAAATCCACACATGTTACCGACACATCTCCTTGGGTGCCGCTTGCGGTTGGGAGGTGGGGTGCATGGACGTCTAACCCTATACTTAGGAAAATATAATGGCAAAAGTTACAATGCGTGACCTGCTGAAAGCAGGTGTTCACTTCGGTCACCAGACCCGTTACTGGAATCCGAAAATGGGTAAGTACATTTTCGGTGCTCGTAACAAGATTCATATCATCAATCTGGAACACACCCTGCCAGCACTGAACGGTGCGCTGGATGTTGTTAAAGGCATGGCTGTCAACAAGAACAAGATCCTGTTCGTTGGTACTAAGCGTGCTGCCAGCAAGACCATCAAAGAAGAAGCATCTCGTGCGAATATGCCGTACGTTAACCACCGCTGGTTGGGTGGTATGCTGACTAACTACAAGACTATTCGTCAGTCTATCCGTCGTTTCCGTGATCTGGAAGCGCAGAGCCAGGATGGTACTTTCGCACAGCTGACCAAGAAAGAAGCTCTGATGCGTCAGCGTGAGATGGAAAAGCTGGAACTGTCTATCGGTGGTATCAAGGATATGGGCGGTCTGCCTGACGCACTGTTTGTTGTTGATGTTGATCACGAGCGTATCGCTATCAACGAAGCAAACAAGCTGGGTATCCCTGTAATTGGTATCGTTGATACTAACAGCAACCCTGACGGTGTTGACTACGTTATCCCAGGTAACGATGACGCACTGCGTGCAATTCAGATCTACGTTAAAGCCGTAGCTGATGCCTGCACTGAAGGCGCTGATGTTAATGCTGGTGACAAGAGCGAATTCGTTGAAGTTGAAGACGACGCTGCTGCTGAGTAATCAGACTGTCAAGCGGTTTGGATAAAATATTCAGACACGCGGGAGGGGAGCTGAGTTGCTCCCCTTTTTTTGAATTTGAATCAATAGATTGTTAATGGGGTAAAACCAAATGGCAAACTTCTCCGCTAAGCAGGTAAAAGAACTGCGCGATCGTACCGGTCTGGGTATGATGGAGTGTAAGAAAGCGCTGGCTGCTGCTGAAGGCGATGTGGATAAGGCGATCGAAGAGCTGCGTAAAGCGTCTGGTATGAAAGCCGCTAAGAAAGCGGGTCGTACTGCTGCTGAAGGTATCGTTGTAGTTAAAGTCGCTGACGACAACAGCTGTGCTGTTGCAGTTGAAGTGAACTCTGAAACTGACTTTGCTGCTCGTGATGCTAACTTCACTACTTTTGCTAACACCGTGCTGGAAAAAGCATTTGCTGAAAAGCAGACTGATGTTGCAGCGCTGATGGCTGGTGAGCTGACTGACGTTCGTGATGCTCTGGTACAGAAGATCGGTGAGAATATCAGTGTTCGTCGTGTATTGATCGTTGAAGGCGAAACGGTTTCTGCGTATGTCCACGGTACGGGTACTCTGGCAGCCATTGTTGCTCTGAACGGCGGTGACGCTGAGCTGGCTAAAGATATCGCTATGCATGTAACTGCTGTTAACCCTCAGGTGGTTAGCAAAGATGACATGCCTGCTGATGTTGTTGCGAAAGAGAAAGAGATCATTCTGGCGCAGCCTGATATGGCTAGCAAGCCTGCAGAGATCGCAGAAAAAATGGTTGTTGGTCGTATCAACAAGTTCCTGGCTGAAAACAGCCTGGTTGAGCAGCCATTCGTTAAAAACCCAGATGTTAAAGTGGGTCAGCTGGTTAAAGATGCAGGCGCGTCTGTTGCATCATTTATCCGCATTGAAGTAGGTGAAGGTATCGAGGTCGAACACAAAGACTTCGCTGCTGAAGTTGCTGAGCAGTTGAAAGGTTAATAACTGATCCTGCGCAGATTGCGCGCCTGTTCTGGGTGCGCAATCTATTTCTTTCTTGTTACACTGGTGCGAACTCAGTCCGGGTGGAGACGATACCAATGCCTGCCTCAAATAAGCATTCCAAATATAAACGTATACTTCTCAAGTTAAGTGGCGAAGCCCTGATGGGTGAAGCAAATTTCGGCATCGATCCCAAGGTGTTGAACCGGATGGCGCTGGAAATTGGTCAACTGGTGGGTATAGGTGTTCAGGTCGGTATGGTTATTGGTGGTGGTAACCTGTTCCGTGGTGCTGCCCTTAGCGCAGCCGGCCTTGACCGGGTAACCGGTGATCATATGGGCATGCTGGCAACGGTTATGAATGCTTTGGCGATGCGTGATGCCCTGGAACGTTGTAATATTGCAACCCGGGTCATGTCTGCTATACCGATGCGCGGAGTGGTCGACGATTATGATCGCCGTAATGCGGTCCGTTACCTGAGCCAGGGTGACGTTGTGATTTTTTCAGCGGGTACCGGTAACCCGTTTTTTACTACTGACTCAGCCGCGTGTCTGCGGGGTATCGAGATCGATGCTGATGTAGTAATAAAAGCCACCAAAGTTGATGGTGTGTATACCGCAGATCCAATGAAAGACCCTTCTGCCAAGCGCTACCAGCATCTGACATTTGATGAGGCGCTGGATAAGCAGCTGGGCGTTATGGATCTGACTGCAATCTGTCTGGCCCGGGACCATGATATGCCGGTCCGGGTTTTCAATATGAACAAACCAGGTGCGCTTGCCAACCTGATTGTTGGTAGCGACGAAGGAACCGTCATTGATAATAATGAGGCGGTAGGAGATATATATGCTGAATGAGATCGCTCAGGATGCCCAGGAACGCATGGGTAAAAGTCTGGAAGCTCTGGCGACGAACCTGAGAAAGATTCGTACCGGCCGGGCTCATCCGAGTATTCTGGAAACCGTACATGTGAACTATTACGGTTCTGCTGTGCCGCTGAGTCAGGTGGCAAATATCAGTGTAGAGGATGGTCGTACCCTGTCGATATCGCCATGGGAGTCCAATCTTGTCCCTGATATTGAAAAGGCGATTATGAAGTCTGACCTGGGGCTGAACCCCTCGACAGCGGGTGCAGTGATTCGTGTGCCTATGCCTGCCCTGACCGAAGAAACCCGTAAAGGGTATATCCGTCAGGCACGTCAGGAAGCCGAAAACGGTCGTGTTTCTATCCGTAATGTTCGTCGGGATGCCAATGGTGATATCAAGGACCTGCTGAAAGAGAAGGAAATTACCGAGGACGACGCGCGTCGCGGTGAAGATCAGATTCAGAAGCTGACGGATAAGTTTATTGCTGAAGTTGATCAGTTGCTTCAGGATAAAGAAGCGGATCTGATGGAAATTTAATAGGGAATAGCCGGTAACGTGTTCACTCTGGGTGCCGGCGTCTGATATGTCTGAAAAATTACAGCTCAGCTTGCCTGCGGGAAAATCTGTACCGCGTCATATTGCGATTATTATGGATGGTAATAACCGGTGGGCGAAAAAAAATGGCAAGGGCAGTCTTGCGGGTCACCGGGCGGGTGTCGACAGTGTTCGCAGTGTGGTGCAGGGATGTGCAGAACTGGGCGTGGAAGTACTGACACTGTTTGCTTTCAGTAGCGAAAACTGGCAACGGCCGGCCCTTGAGGTTAAAGGGCTGATGGAGTTGTTTGCGCTGGCGCTGGACCGTGAGGTGAAAAAGCTACACAAACACAATATTCGTTTGCGTGTTATCGGTGATAAGAGTCGCTTTAGCAGTTCATTACAGAAAAAAATCGATAAGGCCGAGACGCTCACGGCTGCTAATACCGGGCTGATAGTCAATGTAGCGGCTAACTATGGTGGTCAGTGGGATATCGTTCAGGCGGCTAAACGCTTTGCTCAGGGATGCCTGGAAGGGCTATATACCCCGGATCAGCTGGATGAGGAACTGCTAGGGTCGATGGTGTGTCTGAGTGACCTGCCGTCGCCGGATCTGTGTATCCGTACCGCCGGTGAGCAGCGAATCAGTAACTTTCTGATCTGGCAGATGGCCTATAGCGAGTATTTTTTCAGTGACCTGTTGTGGCCTGATTTTGATAAATACGCGCTGGGCGCTGCGATTCAGAGCTATGCCACCCGTGAGCGCCGTTTTGGTAAAACCAGTGAACAGATAGAGGCTGATAATGCTTAAAGAGAGGGTCTGGACCGCTGTCCTGTTAGCTCCGTTGGTTTTGGCGGGGCTTTTCCTCTCCAGTTTTGAAGTGTTTAAACTGTTTGTCGCCGCAATCGTCCTGTTTGGTGCCTGGGAGTGGGCTAATCTGTCCACTCTGAGTGCTTCAGCAGTCCGTTTTGCATATACCTCCCTGATTGCCGCCCTGATTGCTGCACTTAACTACTACTCTCCGGACGCCGCGTTTGGAGGGTTTCTTCTGGTGGCCGTCGCATTCTGGGGGCTGGCTGCGTTCTGGGTTGTGCGTTATCCCTCGGTAGGGGGGTGGCAAAGAGGCTGGCAGCGGGCGCTGATCGGTATTCTGGTGCTGACCTCCAGCTGGATGGCGCTGGTAAGCCTGCATCACCTCCCTAAAGGAGGGGTGCTGTTACTGATGCTGTTGTTACTGGTCTGGGGGGCTGATATCGGTGCATATTTCGCGGGTAAAACCTGGGGACGTGCTAAGCTGGCTGCAAATGTCAGTCCGGGGAAAACCCGTGCCGGGTTGTGGGGAGGGCTTGCCTCCTGTGCGGTTATCTCACTCTGTTTTATTTTCTATCTTGAACTTGATCTGTTTAGTGGAGTCTATTTGTTGCTGATGGCGATGATTGCCGGGCTTGCTTCGGTGCTCGGTGACCTGTTTGAAAGTATGCTCAAGCGTCATCGTGGCATTAAAGATAGTAGTCGACTGCTTCCCGGTCATGGTGGAGTTCTCGATCGCATAGACAGCATTACAGCCGCCGCTCCGGTGTTTGTTGTGGGTGTGCAGCTGTTAGCGATTAGCTGACTCTGAGGAACGATGGAAATTATAAATACTGTATTAGCACTGATCGTTACCCTGGGGATTCTGGTAACGATCCATGAGTATGGTCACTTCTGGGTGGCCCGGCGCTGTGGTGTCAAAGTTTTACGTTTCTCTGTAGGTTTTGGTAAGCCGCTGGTGCGCTGGCGCGACCGGCTTGATACTGAATATGTTATCGCCATGATTCCTCTGGGTGGTTATGTTTCGATGCTTGATGAGCGGGAGGGCAGCGTCGAGCCTGGATTAATCAATCAGGCATTTAACCGTAAACCCGTATTGCAGCGGATTGCGATTGTTGCGGCCGGGCCTGTGGTGAATCTCCTGTTTGCTGTATTGGTTTACTGGGTGATGCTGGTGTCGGGTGTCGAAAAAGCGGTGCCGGTGATTGGCAGTATCTCAGCAGGCAGTATTGCGGAGCAATCCGGACTGCAACCGGGTTATGAAATACTCTCGGTAGCTGGACGGGAAACACCTTCCTGGGAAGATGTTAACCTGGCGATGGCAACCTATATCGGTGAGTCGGCAGTTGTTCCAGTGACAGTGCGACCGGCGTTCAGCGGTCAGCAAAGTGACTATCAGTTGAATCTGTCAGGCTGGCACTTTGATCCTGAAGCAGAAAGCCCTATGACGGCACTCGGTATTCAGCCGTTTCGGCCGGTTTATCCTGCGGTGATAGGGCAGGTTGTGGATGGCGGAGCGGCGGCTCAAGCGGGGCTGTTGGTCGGCGACCGGGTGATCGCGATAGATCAGCAGCCGGTGGCGGAGTGGGGTCAACTGGTAGAAACGATTCGCCAGAGTCCGGGACGGCCGCTTCAGCTAGAGGTACAGCGCAATAGTCAGCAGTTGTTTTTAACCGTGATCCCGGCAGAAAAAGCTGAAGAGGGCGGTGTGATCGGATATGTCGGGGCGGGCGTTGAACCGGTTGAATGGCCTCCGGAGATGTTACGTCATGTACGCTACGGTGTTTTTGAATCAATTGGCGGGGCGTTTGCAAAAACCTGGCAGATGATCAGCCTGATCCTTGATTCGATCTGGAAAATGTTCGAAGGCGTGTTGTCAGTAAAAAACTTGAGTGGGCCGATAACCATTGCTAAAGTGGCAGGCGCTTCAGCGGCTTCGGGTATTGAAGCGTTTGCCGGATTTCTGGCATATCTGAGTATCAGTCTCGGTATTCTCAATCTGTTACCGATTCCCATGCTGGATGGCGGCCATCTACTGTATTATGCAGTAGAGCTGCTGAGGGGACGGCCGGTATCTGAAAAGGTACAGATGGTTGGCTTAAGAATCGGAATGGCAGTTTTGTTTTCGCTTATGGGCGTCGCTATTTTTAATGATCTAATGCGACTTTAAATTTTCTATCTCAATATAAGAATCAGTTCATGAAGATCAGAATCGGACTTCTCTTTTCCCTGGCACTGTTTTCAGCGGTTGTTGGTGCACAATCATTTACGGTGGAAGATGTGCGCCTGGAAGGGCTGCAACGGGTGGAACCTGGCCTGGTGCTACGAAACCTTGATATCGACTCGGGTCAGAGTGTTGGCCAGGGCGACATCGCTGAGGCAACCCGCAGGGTGTTCCGCACCGGCTATTTTGATGACATCCGCATTGACCGTGATGGTAATGTGCTGATTGTCAGGGTTCAGGAACGTCCGGCTGTGAGCCTGATCCGCCTCGACGGCAATAAGGTGCTTGAAGATGAGGCTCTACTGGCGGGGCTGAAGCAAAGCGGCTTGCGTGAAGGTGATGTTTTTAAACGCGCCACGCTGGAAAAAATTCGTCAGGATCTGTTGCGTCTGTATGCAGGTCAGGGGCGCTATGGCGCTGCCATCGAAGCGGAGGTAGAGCCGTTGTCGGAAAACCGGGTTGCACTGAATATCGATATTAAGGAAGGTAAGGTTGCTACCATCCAGCATGTCAATATTGTCGGTAATACCGTGTTCGGTGATGAAGAGCTGAAAGAGGAGTTCTCTCTCAAACTTCCGGGTTTCTGGGACTTCTTCAGTGATTCTGACAAGTATGCCAGAGAGAAACTGGCGGGTGATCTGGAGCGACTGCGTTCCTATTATCTTGATCGCGGCTATATTAATTTTACGATTGATTCATCCCAGGTTTCACTCTCCCCCGATAAGAAGCATGTTTACATTACTATAAGCGTTACCGAGGGTGACAAGTTCACCGTTGGCAGTGTGGCTATTGCCGGGGATCTGGTGGTGGATGAGCAGGAGCTGTTGAGTGTCATTACTGTCGCACAAGGGGCTACTTTTTCACGCCGGGAGATGACTGGGTCACAGGATGCGCTGATTCGCAAGCTGGGGGATAAGGGTTACCTGTTTGCCAATGTCAGTCCGGTGCCTAAGATTAACGATGATAATACCGTTAACCTGCAATTCTTTATTGCTCCGGGTAAGCTGACCTATGTGCGGCGTGTCTCGGTAAAAGGCAATACTAAGACAGCCGATGTGGTAGCCAGACGCTCAATATCACAAATGGAAGGTGGTCTTGTTTCGTCCGCTGACATTGAACGCTCCAAGCAGCGTATTGCTCAGACCGGTTATTTTAAAGATGTGAATGTGGAAACCGCCCCGGTACCGGGTACCGATGATCAGGTGGACCTTGAATACAGTGTTATCGAAGACAATACGGGTAACTTCTCTGCCAGTGTCGGCTTTTCTCAGACCAGCGGTGCAATTCTTAACCTGAGTGTCGAGCAGGAAAATTTTCTGGGTTCCGGTAACAGTGTCGGCTTTGGTATCACGCAGAGTGATACCATTACTGAATACAAATTCAGCTATGTTGAGCCCTACTATACCGTAGATGGGGTTAGCCGAGGCTACAATATATTCTCTCGTGAAACTAACTATGATGAGGAAAACGTCAGTAACTACTCCACCGATACTCTGGGTGCGGGCGTTAACTTTGGTTATCCCATGGATGATTATCAGCGGCTTAATTTTGGTCTGAATTACGAAGGGATCAAGGTTAAGCCTTCTAATGATGCCTCAGACGAAGTATTAGATTATATAGCGGTTGAAGGCGATAGCTTTAATATTTTCAATGTTCAGCTGAGCTGGAGTGATAACCATCTGAATCGGAAGATTTTCCCAACCGAAGGGTATTCGCAGAGTGCTTCAGTTGAGATAGGAATTCCTGGCAGTGATCTGTCCTATCATAAGGAGCAGTACAAAGGGCGGATCTATTTCCCTCTGTCCGAAGATAAGGAGGGGTTGATTGGTTCTTTGAGAGGGCGGTTGGCGTTTGCCGGTAAATTAGGCGATAACGCTTACCCGTTCTTTAAGAACTATTACAGCGGTGGTCTGAGTTCGGTGCGTGGATTTGAGTCCAACTCGCTGGGTCCGCGTGACTCTGAAACTGATCCCTACGGTGGTGATGTTGCCATTGATATGAGTGCTGAAGTTATCTTTCCGGTGCCCTTTGTTAAAGACTCCAGCTCAATGCGGACTCTCCTGTTCGCCGATGCCGGTAACGTTTTTCTGACAGAGTGTCCTACTAATAACAGCTGTGACAGCGGTATTAAGTTTGATGAGTTGCGTTACTCTGTCGGCTTCGGTTTCAGCTGGCTGACGCCGATCGGACCGATCTCAATTGCGCTATCCAGGGCGCTAAACGCTGAAGATACCGATGATGAGCGATTCTTCGAATTTGCTCTTGGACGAACTTTCTAAGGAGAACACTATGTTTCGATCACTGATTATTATTGTGGGGCTGTTGTTCAGCTTCAATGCTATGGCCGAAAAAGTCGCTACGCTCAGTGTGCAGCAGGCTCTCCTGACCAGTAAAGCAGCTGGTGCGTTCCGTGAAAAGCTCAAGGCAGAGCTGAGTGGTGAGCAGAAACAGTTGGCCGACCTTGAAGCTCAGGCGAAAAAGATTCAGGAAGCGATTAAAAAAGGTCAGGGTACTCAGTCTAATGAGGTGCAGGACCAGCAACGAGTACAGTTCCAGAAAGCTTTTGGTGAATATCAGCGTCTGGGGCAGGAGTTGCAGCAGAAGCAGCGTCAGCGTGAAGATGAATTCCTGAAACAGATGCAGCCTAAGCTGGATGCTGTTATCCGCAGCCTGATCGACTCAGAAGGCTATGATATGGTGGTGAACAAGCAGGCGACCATCTATGTAAAGCCTGAGCTGGATATCACCGCCAGGGTTGTTGAACTGTTGGATAAGCAGTAACCGCCTGATGACCACCCCTACTTTTACCGTGTCAGAACTGGCAAGCCTGCTGGGGGCTGAAGCTGTTGTTTCCGATCGACCTATCGAAGGGATAGGCACGCTGCAGTCGGCTACTGAAACGCAGTTGTCATTTTTACATAATGCCCGTTACCAGCAACAGTTGTCCGCTTCCAGAGCCGGAGCGATCCTGGTCAGGGCAGAGCATCGTGATGCTGTTGCGTCTGTTGCGCTGGTTGTTGCAGATCCCTACATTGCTTATGCCAGGGCCACCGCGTTGTTTTGTGAGCAGCAGGATGCTGGTGTGAGTTCAATCAGTCCTGCCGCTGATATCAGTGCCTCGGCGCAGCTCGGGGAGAATGTAACCATCGGGGCGAATGCCGTGATCGGTGATGATGTCAGCATCGGCGCGGGTGTAACGATCGGCGCTAACAGTGTTATTGGTTGCGGATGTGTGGTCGGTGAAAATACCCGCATTGCGGCTAATGTGACGCTGTATAATCGTGTCCGGGTGGGAGCGTCATGCTTTATCCACAGTGGTGCAGTCATCGGTGCAGATGGCTTTGGTTTTGCTGACGATGGTGGCCGCTGGTTGAAAATCCATCAGCTTGGAAGTGTCAGAATTGGTGATCGGGTCGAGGTTGGCGCAGGAACGACCATCGACCGTGGGGCGCTGGATGATACGGTTATCGGCGATGGCGTCATACTGGATAACCAGATACAGATCGGCCATAACGTCAATATTGGTGATAATACGGCAATCGTCGCCTGTAGCGCTATCGCTGGTAGCACACGGATAGGAAAAAATTGTACTATCGCTGGCGGTGTCGGAATTGCCGGGCATCTGACGATCGCTGATGGTACTCATATCACGGCGATGACAATGGTCAGTAAATCTATATTGCAGCCGGGAGTTTTCTCGTCCGGAACGGTCATGGAACCGCATCAGCAATGGAAGCGTAATGCGGTGAGGTTTCGTCATCTGGATGAGATGTCTCGCCGAATTAAACATTTAGAAAAAACTGTAAAGCAGCAGAATACGGAAGGTCAGCCTTAATGATGGATGTAAAAGAGATCCGCAAATATTTACCACACCGTTACCCTTTCCTGTTGGTCGATCGGGTTGTGGAATTGATTCCGGGAGAGTCAATCGTTGCTTATAAGAACGTGACTGTTAATGAGCCGTTCTTTAATGGTCATTTTCCGGATTATCCGGTGATGCCGGGGGTATTAATTCAGGAGGCGATGGCGCAAGCGGCGGGTATTCTGGGTTTTAAAACCATGGATAAGACACCTCAGGATGGGTCAATCTATTATTTTGTAGGGTCTGATAAACTGCGCTTTAAGCGTCCGGTAGTGCCGGGAGATCGCCTGCAATTAGAAGCACAGATTGTTTCTGAAAAACGGGGTATCTGGAAATTTGATGTTCGTGCTACAGTTGACGGAGAGCTGGCAAGCTCAGCAACTATTCTTTGTGCAGACAGAAAGGTTTAAAATTGATCCACTCCAGCGCCATTATAGACCCGTCCGCCCGCCTGGCTGATGATGTTGAGGTGGGTCCCTGGACCATTATCGGCCCCGAGGTAGAGGTCGGTCCCGGGACAAAAATTCATTCTCACGTCGTTATCAAGGGGCCGACCAAAATCGGTTCAAATAACCATATTTATCAGTTCTCCAGTATTGGCGAAGATTGTCAGGATAAGAAGTATAACGGCGAACCCACCGAGCTGCAGATCGGAGACAGTAACGTTTTCCGTGAAGGTTGTACTGTTCACCGGGGCACGATTCAGGATAACAGTATCACCATAATCGGCAGTCATAATCTGTTTATGGCGAATGTTCACGTTGCTCATGATTGTATCGTTGGCGATAACAATATTCTGGCCAATAACTGTGCCCTGGCCGGACATGTTCAGCTGGGAGATTTTATTATTCTGGGTGGTTTTACGGCCGTTCATCAGTTTTGTCTGATCGGTTCCCACAGCATGTGTGGAGCCGGCAGTGTAGTGCTTAAGGATATTCCTGCCTTCGTTATGTCGAACGGTAACAGTGCTCAGCCTCATGGCATTAACGCCGAAGGCCTGAGGCGGCGTGGTTTCTCTGCGGCAGCTATCCAGAATGTCAAACGTGCCTATAAGATTATCTACCGTCAGGGGCTGAAACTTGATGAGGCGATCTCTCAGCTTGAGCCTCTTGTGAATGAAACACCGGAGCTCCAGTTGCTGTCTGACTCACTCAAGGCTTCCAGCCGGGGCATCATTCGTTAGGGTATGAGTACCCTGCGCATTGGTATCGTAGCGGGTGAGGCATCAGGAGATATTCTGGGTGCCGGACTGTTGGCGGAGCTTAAACAACGTTTTCCTGATATCGAGATAGAGGGTATCGGAGGTGAGCTGATGCAGGCGGAAGGCTGTCACAGCCTCTATCCGATGGAGCGTCTGTCGGTGATGGGGCTGGTCGAGGTGCTTGGCCGCTTACGCGAGCTGCTGGGGATCCGCAGATCGTTGGTGTCGCACTTTACTGAGCAGCGTCCTGATCTTTTTATCGGTATCGACGCTCCGGACTTTACCCTGAACCTTGAAGGTAAGCTGCGCCTTGCGGGTATCCCGACGGTACATTACGTCAGCCCCTCTGTCTGGGCATGGCGCAGTAAGCGGGTTTTCAAAATTCTCAAAACGACCGACCTGATGCTGACACTGTTTCCGTTTGAAGCTAAGTTTTATCAGCGCCATGCGATGCCGGTTGAGTTTGTCGGACACCCTTTGGCGAATATGATTCCTGTCGAGCCGGACCAGGCGGCTGCCAGGGCTGATCTTAACCTGCCTTATGATCAAAAGATCGTCGCGCTGATGCCCGGAAGTCGTGGCGGTGAGCTGAAGTATCTGGCTGAGCCTTTTCTTGACACGGCACGCTGGTTGCTGAAACGTAATACTGACCTTGTCTTTGTGATGCCGGCGGCCAATCAGGAGCGCTTCGATTATTTAAGGGCTCTTATAGACCTCCACTACAGTGATCTGCCAGTCAAGCTGGTGCTTAAGCGCTCCAGGGAGGTTCTGACTGCTGCGGATGCCGTGCTGATCGCTTCGGGGACTGCGACGCTGGAAGCATTGCTGCTGAAAAAACCGATGGTAGTGGCGTATCGGATGGCTCCTGTCACCTATATGATTCTTTCCCGCTTGGTTAGCAGTCAGTATATTTCGCTGCCTAACCTTCTGGCGGATGCCCCTCTGGTGCCGGAAATACTGCAGAATGATGTGCGTCCCGAGATACTCGGCCCCGCTATTGAGCAGGCGCTGATCGATAGTGATGAGCAGAGCGTATTGAAACAGCGTTTTTATCAGATCCACCTTCAGTTACGGCAGGATGCCAGTAGAAAGGCGGTCGATGCAATTGTCCGGTTGCTACAATCCCGCGGGAGGCTGAGTGGAAACACTGGGGTTTGATTTTTCTGCCGGACGACTGATCGCCGGTGTTGATGAGGTGGGGCGTGGTCCGTTAATCGGTAATGTTGTGGCCGCGGCGGTGATACTGAATCCGGCTAATCCGGTCGCCGGACTGACCGACTCTAAGAAACTCAGCGAAAAGAAGCGTGAGCAGCTGTTTCCCCTGATCCAGGAGAGGGCGCTCGCCTGGTCAATTGCCTGGGCATCTCCGCAGGAAATTGACGAACTGAATATTCTCCATGCTACCATGCTGGCGATGCAAAGGGCTGTCAGTCAGCTGAGTGTCGTACCTCAGTTTGCATTGATAGATGGTAATCGTTGTCCTCCTGGACTGCCCTGTCCGGCGGAAGCCATTGTTAAAGGCGACCTCAAGGAACCTGCGATCAGTGCTGCATCCATTCTGGCAAAGGTCTACCGGGACCGTGAGATGGCAGAACTGGACCTTCGTTACCCGGATTATGGCTTCGCCCGCCATAAAGGGTATCCGACCGCACTGCATATGGAACGGTTGCGCCTGCTGGGGCCATTGCCGGAACACCGGCGCAGCTTCAGACCCGTAGCGGAACTGCTGCTTTAATCACCTATTGAACTGAATACACGAGCTGAAATGACTGATCCGGCATTTGTACATCTTCGTTTGCATACAGAGTTTTCACTGGTTGATGGACTGGTGCGCATTAAAGAGCTGGTTAATGTTGCTAAAGACCAGCAGATCCCTGCTATCGCCATTACCGATCAGGTAAATCTGTTCGCCCTGATTAAGTTCTTTAAAGCGACAACCGGGGCGGGAATTAAGCCGATTTTCGGCGCAGATATCTGGATCGAAAATGATACTGATCCGGAAGCGACACCGCATCGCATGACGCTGCTCTCAATGAATGAGAAGGGTTATCGCAATCTGATGGAGCTGATTTCGCTGGCTTATGAGAAGGGGCAGAATATCCAGCCAGAAAGGGCGCTGCTGCAAAAGCGATGGATCGCAGAGCGCTCAGAGGGGCTGATTGCACTGTCCGGTGCAAAAGACGGTGAAATCGGTCGGGCGCTGGCGGACAACGATTCTGCCCGTGCGGTGCTGGAGCAGTGGCAAAAAATATTTCCTGAGCGTTTTTATCTTGAGATTCAGCGCACCGGGCGTCCGGGTGATGAAAGCTGCGTTCATGCGTCGGTTCAGTTAGCGCATGAAACCGGCTGCCCCCTGGTTGCCACCAATGAGGTGATGTTTCTTAAGCCGGAGGACTTTGAAGCCCATGAGGTGCGGGTTTGTATCAACCAGGGGCGTACCCTTGAAGACCCTCACCGGCCGAAAAATTATACCGAACAGCAGTATCTGCGTACGCCCGAAGAGATGATCGAATTATTCAGTGATATTCCTTCAGCAGTCGAAAATACCGTAGAGATTGCTAAACGGTGTAATGTTGAGCTCGATCTGGGAACCTACTACCTGCCGAAATATCCTATCCCGGAAGGGATGACCATGGATCAGTTTTTCGCCGATGTCTCCTGGAAGGGTTTGGAAGAGCGTCTGGCGATTCTGCTGGACAAGGATGACCCGGATTACGCAGAGAAGCGCAGGCCTTACGAAGAGCGGTTGCGATTCGAGCTGGATATCATTACCCAGATGGGTTTTCCCGGTTACTTCCTGATCGTAATGGACTTTATTCAGTGGGGTAAGGATAACGGTGTGCCGGTGGGGCCTGGTCGGGGCTCGGGTGCGGGTTCCCTGGTCGCCTATGCGCAGAAGATTACCGACCTTGATCCGCTGGAATATGATCTGCTGTTCGAACGCTTCCTGAACCCCGAGCGGGTATCGATGCCTGACTTCGATATCGACTTCTGTATGGATAACCGGGACCGGGTTATCGACTATGTGGCAGAGACCTACGGTCGGGATGCGGTTTCTCAGATCGTGACTTTCGGTACCATGGCCGCAAAAGCAGTGGTGCGCGATGTTGCCCGGGTGCAGGGTAAAGCGTTTGGTCTGGCGGACAGACTCTCTAAGCTGATCCCTTTTGAGGTGGGTATCACCCTCTCCCGGGCGATGGCAGAAGAGCCGCTGATGAAGGAGTTCGTCGATTCCAGCGAAGAGGCCCAGGAGATTATGGAGATGGCCCTCAAGCTGGAGGGGCTCACCCGTAACGTCGGTAAACATGCCGGTGGCGTGGTAATTGCACCGACCAAACTCACCGATTTTTCGGCAACTTACTGTGATGAGTTTGGTCACGGTCTGGTAACGCAGTTCGATAAGAGTGATGTCGAGGAAGCCGGACTGGTTAAGTTCGACTTCCTGGGGCTGCGGACCCTGACAATCGTTGACTGGGCGGTGAAAACGATCGACCGGATTCGGGCCCGCAACGGTGAGGAACCTCTGGATATCGCATTGATTGATCTGGAGGACCGGGCGACCTTTAATCTGCTGCAGTCGGCTGAAACCACAGCGGTATTCCAGCTTGAATCCAGTGGTATGAAAGACCTGGTTCGTCGTCTTAAACCCGACCGTTTTGAAGATATTGTCGCGCTGGTGGCATTGTTCCGCCCCGGACCGCTGCAGTCGGGCATGGTGGACGACTTCATTTTGCGTAAGCATGGTCAGGCAGAGCTCGCCTATCCCCATGCTGACTATCAGCTCGACAGTCTGCAGCCGGTTCTGGAACCCACCTACGGCATCATCCTGTATCAGGAACAGGTTATGCAGATCGCCCAGGTGATGGCGGGCTACACCCTTGGTGGAGCCGATATGCTGCGTCGGGCGATGGGTAAGAAAAAGCCCGAAGAGATGGCGAAGCAGCGTAGCTTATTTATGGAAGGCTCCGCCGCAAATGGTATCGATCCCGATCTGGCGGGTAACATCTTTGACCTGGTAGAAAAATTTGCCGGTTATGGTTTTAACAAATCGCACTCTGCCGCCTATGCGCTGGTGTCCTATCAGACCGCCTGGTTGAAAGCGCATTACCCGGCACCGTTTATGGCGGCGGTACTCTCCTCCGATATGCAGAACACCGATAAGGTGGTGATCTTTATCGAAGAGTGTCGCACCATGAAACTGCCGCTGGTGCTGCCGGATGTTAACTGGGGCGAGTACATGTTCACCGTGAATGATAAGGGTGAGATTGTATACGGTCTGGGGGCGATCAAAGGCGTGGGCGAAGGCCCGATTGAGGCGATTGTCGAAGCCCGGAATGAAGGCGGTCATTTCAAGGATATATTTGATTTCTGTAAGCGAGTGGGCAGTAAAAAACTCAATAAACGGGTGCTCGAGGCGCTGGTGCGTTCCGGCGCGCTGGATCATGTGGGGCCGGATCGCGCCCAGTTGTGGGCGTCCATCAGCGAAGCACTGAAGGCGGCAGACCAGTCTGAGCGAAATCAGAGCGCCGGAATGTTCGATCTGTTTGGCGATGTCGAAGCTGAGCAGCCCCGCGATCCCTATGCGGAGTATATAAAACTGCGCAAATGGACCGATAAAGAGCGATTACAGGGCGAGAAAGATACTCTGGGTCTGTATGTTACAGGGCATCCGATAGATGAGTATGAAGCTGAGTTGCCTAACTTTATCAGCCGCAGGCTGGTTGAGCTGATGCCTCAGCGAGGCCAGCAGCAGAAAATGCTTGGGCTGGTGGTGGATGTGCGGGTTAAGAAAACCAAGAAAGGGGATTCGCTCTGTTTCGTCACCCTCGATGACCGGACCTCAAGAATTGAGGTTTCACTCTTTGGTGAAGCATATGATGAATATCGCACCATGCTGAATAAGGATTCGATATTGCTGATCGAAGGTGAGATCTCTATCGATAGTTATTCCGGCACCGATAAACTGAAAGTGCGGGGCAATAAAGTGGTCGATATTACCCAGTGTCGCGCCCGGTATGGTCGTCATATAGAGATCGACTGCGGCAGCGGCCAGCTAAAAGAGCGGCCTCTGAAGTCGTTTGGTGAGCTGCTTCAGGTGCATAAAGGTGATGTTAATATGCCGGTGGCCCTGCGTTACCGCAGTGATAATGCCTCCGCCACGCTCTGTCTCGGAGAGGGATGGCAGGTGAAACCGACCGATGAGCTGTTGCTCAAGCTGAAAGATCAGTTTGGCGGAGATGCGGTCAGAATTCGCTATTGATCAGGGTGGTTCTTAATCCTCACACAGGGTAGAATTAGCCCAATTTTTTATCGTCGGCTGATCTCTGTTGCTACTGTGTCCCGGCCGGAACGAAGCAAACTTACGGAATATCAATACATGAATCCCAATTATCTGGATTTTGAACAGCCAATTGCAGACCTGGAAGCCAAAATTGAAGAGCTGCGTCTGGTTGGTGATGACAATGAGCTGAACATTGAGGAAGAGATCTCAAAGCTGCAGGCTAAGAGCCGTACACTGACCAAATCACTGTTCAGTGATCTGAGTGAGTGGCAGATCTCCCAGATCGCCCGTCATCCACAGCGTCCCTATACCCTGGATTATGTAAAACTGATTTTTGACGAGTTTGAAGAGATTCATGGTGACCGCCATTTCGCCGATGACCGTGCGCTGGTGGGGGGGATTGCCCGTCTCGAAGGCCGTCCGGTGATGGTTATTGGTCATCAGAAAGGCCGAGAAGTTAAAGAAAAAGTTCGCCGCAACTTTGGTATGCCGCGTCCCGAGGGTTATCGTAAAGCGTTGCGTCTGATGGAGATGGCCGAGCGTTTTAAGATGCCGATCCTCACCTTTATCGATACGCCGGGAGCTTATCCGGGGATTGATGCAGAGGAACGCGGGCAGTCTGAAGCGATTGCCTTTAACCTGGCTGCGATGTCCCGCCTGAAAACTCCGATCATTGCCACGGTGGTGGGTGAGGGCGGCTCCGGGGGCGCCCTGGCGATCGGTGTCTGTGATGAGCTGATGATGCTGCAATACTCAACCTATTCGGTGATCTCTCCGGAAGGTTGTGCCTCTATTCTGTGGAAGAGTGCAGATCGTGCGCCGGATGCAGCCCGGGCAATGGGACTGACCTCTGATCGTTTGCATGCGCTTGGGCTGGTGGATCAGATTGTAGATGAACCGCTGGGAGGTGCTCACCGGGATCACGCTCTGATGGCTGCAAACCTGAAGAAACACCTGTTAGAGACGCTGGGACGACTCTCCGAGATTGAACAGGAAGGGTTGCTGGAGCGACGCTACCAGCGCCTTATGTCCTACGGCATTAGCCAGTAACACAGCAACCGTCGGATATACCGGCGGTTTTTTTTGCCTGTCACTTGAGTGATAAGGCGGCTATAGATAATCCTTATGAAAGATCTTCAGTCTTACTTCAATCAGAAGCTTAAAAGCCGGGCCGACAGGGTAACCCGCTGGGTGATTGGTCTGAGTGGCGGGTTGGATTCGGTAGTACTGCTTCACCTGGCAGCCAGGTCCCTGCCTGCCGGGCAGTTGCTGGTAGTTAATATTGATCATCAGTTACAGCCTCAGTCGGCACACTGGAGTGACTTTTGTGGTCGCCTGGCCGGTTCTCTTAACCTTCCCTTTGTTAGTCATAAAGTTGTTGTCGCTGCCGGCGCCAGCCTGGAGCAGGCCGCCCGTCAAGCTCGCTACCAGGTATTTGAAGAGTTGCTACAGCCCGGTGATTGTTTGCTGCTGGCCCATCATCTGGATGATCAGGCCGAGACTATGCTATTTCGTTTGCTGCGGGGGACTGGTGTTCGTGGGCTTGCAGGGATGCCTGACAGCCGGATGCTGGGGCAGGCTGAGTTATACCGGCCGTTGCTGAGCATTACCCGGCAGGGATTGCAGGACTGGGCCCGGGCAGAACAGCTGCAGTGGATTGACGATCCCAGTAATGCCGATCTGAGTTATGACCGCAACTATCTCCGACATAAGGTGCTGCCCCTGCTGCAGGCACGCTGGCCTGGGTTTTCCCGCCGCTGGTCCGACACCGCCGGGTATCTACGGGAGGCTGAGCAGCTCCATACAGATCTTGCTGAAATTGATTTACAGCAGGTCAGGACCGGCGCCGGACTGGATTGTAGCGCCCTGATGGCACTGAGTGCGCCGCGCCGCGCCAATCTGCTGCGTTACTGGTGTCTTAAGGCCGGACAGTCCATCGGTGAGCGGCATATTCAGAGCGTAGTAAAACTGATCGCTGCTGCGGATGACCGGCAGCCGGTTGTTCAGCTTGGGGATCTTCAGCTGCGTCGCTATCGGGGGACGCTGGTATTGCAGCCGCAGCAGACGACGATAGAGTGGGGCAACCGGCCGCTCACTGAACCGGGGGAACAGACTGCTCAGGGACGTTTAGAGGTGGTTGGTGGTGCAGACCATGCCGGATTAAAGTCCCTCACCGGAGTGACACTGCGGAATCGTTATGACGGGGATCGCTGTAAGCCGGTTGGGCGGGGCGGATCATGCAGTCTGAAGAAGTTATTTCAGGAACATAACATCCCTGCCTGGCAGAGAAGTTCATGGCCGGTGTGTGTGGTCGGTGATGAGATTGTGGCGTTGCCGGGGATCTGCATCTGCGAAGGCTGGCAAAGTGATAAAAAAGGCAGCGGTTTTACGCTGAAATGGCTGCCAACTGCATTGTCTGCGCGGGGCGATTCTGATACCCTGTAGCCCCATCTCTAGTAGCTGTTTTCGGAACAGCTCGACTCACTTTTCACGACCAGATACAGGTTCCTCATGACGCGATATATTTTCGTCACAGGCGGTGTTGTTTCCTCATTGGGGAAAGGCATCGCATCCGCATCACTTGCAGCAATCCTTGAAGCCCGGGGGCTGAAAGTAACCATGCTGAAACTGGATCCGTACATAAACGTTGATCCGGGGACAATGAGTCCAATCCAGCACGGTGAGGTATTTGTTACCGAAGATGGCGCTGAAACCGACCTGGATTTGGGTCATTACGAGCGCTTCATCCGTACCACAATGTCCAAGCGTAACAACTTTACCGCCGGTCGTGTATACCAGCATGTATTGCGTAAAGAGCGTCGTGGCGATTATCTGGGCGGAACGGTTCAGGTTATTCCGCATATTACCGATGAAATCAAACGCCGGGTACTTGAAGGTGCCGGTGATGCTGATATTGCATTGGTAGAGATCGGTGGAACCGTAGGTGATATTGAGTCGCTGCCATTTATGGAAGCGGTTCGTCAGCTGAAAGTTGAACTGGGTGCCCGCCGGGCGATGTTTATGCACCTGACACTGGTACCTTATATCGCCACTGCCGGTGAGATTAAGACCAAGCCTTCCCAGCATTCGGTAAAAGAGCTGCGTTCAATCGGTATTCAGCCAGACATTCTGGTGTGCCGTTCTGACTTTGCCCTGCCAGTATCCTCCCGCCGTAAACTTTCCCTGTTTACTAACGTTGAGGAGCGTGCGGTGATCTCTTTGCCGGATGCCGACTGTATCTACAAGATTCCGAGAATGCTCAGCGAGCAGAAACTGGATCAGATTGTAATCGAACAGTTCAACCTGGAATGTCCTCCTGCCGATCTGACCGAGTGGGACCGGGTTTCCGACGCCAAGCTGAATCCTCATCGTGAAGTGACTATTGCGATGGTTGGCAAGTATATGGAACTGCTGGATGCCTATAAGTCGCTGATTGAGGCGATCTCCCATGCCGGCATCGGGTTGCGTACTAAAGTCAATATCAAGTACATCGACTCCGAGCAGATCGAGCGTGATGGTATTGATCTGCTGAAAGATGTATCGGCAGTCCTGGTGCCCGGCGGCTTTGGTGAGCGCGGTGTTGAGGGTAAAATTGCCGCAGTAAAGTATGCCCGGGAAAACAAAGTACCCTATCTGGGTATCTGTCTGGGTATGCAGCTGGCGGTTATCGAGTATGCCCGCCACGTTGCCGGCATTGCCGATGCCAGTAGTACAGAGTTCGATGCCAATGCGGCTTCACCGCTGGTTGGCCTGATTACCGAGTGGATGACTGAAGAGGGCGCCAGAGAGATTCGGGGTTATACGGATGATCTGGGTGGCACCATGCGTCTTGGAGCGCAGGTCTGTAACCTGAAAGAGGGCACTAAAGCTCATCAGGCCTACGGGTCAACTGAGATTAAAGAACGCCACCGCCATCGCTATGAAGTGAATAACAATTATGTCTCTCAGCTGGAAGAAGCGGGCCTGATCATTTCGGGCCGTTCTGTTGATGGCGAACTTGTTGAAGTCGTGGAAGCGCCGGATCACCCGTGGTTTGTGGCCTGCCAGTTCCACCCCGAATTTACTTCAACTCCCCGCGATGGTCACGGTTTGTTCAGTGGCTTCATTGAGGCGGCTCTGACCTACCAGGGCCTTGAGAAATAAAGAATACCTATAATTTTTGGAGTTTTACCCATGGCACAGATTGCTGACATTAAAGCCCGTGAAGTTCTCGATTCCCGTGGTAACCCCACCGTTGAAGCCGATGTTATTCTGGCATCCGGTGTAATCGGTTCTGCCTGTGCACCATCCGGTGCGTCTACCGGTTCCCGTGAAGCCCTTGAGCTTCGGGATGGTGATAAAAGTCGTTATCTGGGAAAGGGCGTACTGAAGGCCGTTGCCGCCGTTAACGGTGTGATTCGTGATGCTCTGATTGGCATGGATGTGACCGATCAGCGCGCTCTGGATAACAGAATGCTGGAACTGGACGGAACCGAGAATAAAGAAAATCTGGGTGCTAACGCTATTCTGGCGGTGTCTCTGGCTGCAGCTAAAGCGGCGGCTATGGTTAAAGGGATCCCGTTATACGCACATATTGCTGACATCAATGGTACTGCCGGGCAGTATTCTCTGCCTGTGCCGATGATGAATATCCTTAATGGCGGCGAGCATGCAGACAACAACGTTGATATCCAGGAATTCATGGTTCAGCCGGTGAACTTCACCCGCTTCTCCGACGGCCTGCGCTGTGGTGCCGAGATATTCCACTCCCTGAAAGCGGTTTTGAAAGCCCGTGGCCTGAGTACAGCGGTGGGTGATGAGGGTGGTTTTGCACCTAACCTGGCGTCTAACGAAGAGGCACTGGTGGTGATCAAAGAGGCGATCTCTAATGCCGGATATGAGCTGGGTAAAGATGTCACTCTGGCGCTGGACTGTGCTGCGTCTGAATTTTATAAAAACGGTCAGTATGATCTGTCCGGTGAAGGTAAAGTGTTCGATGCCGAGGGCTTCAGTGATTATCTGGCTGAGCTGACCGAAAACTACCCGATCGTCTCTATTGAAGATGGTCTGGATGAATCCGACTGGGATGGCTGGGCGTATCTGACGAAGAAGATCGGTGATAAGGTTCAACTGGTAGGTGACGACCTGTTTGTAACCAATACCAAGATCCTCAGCCGTGGTATCGAGCAGAGCATTGGTAACTCCATCCTGATCAAATTTAACCAGATCGGTTCGCTTTCTGAGACGCTGGATGCGATCAAAATGGCGAAAGATGCTGGCTTCACGGTGGTTATTTCGCACCGTTCAGGCGAGACAGAAGATACCACCATCGCCGATCTGGCCGTGGGTACTGCTGCGGGTCAGATAAAGACCGGTTCACTGTGTCGTTCGGATCGTGTTGCCAAGTACAACCGTCTGCTGCGCATTGAAGAAGAGCTGGGCGCAGGCGCTGTGTATAACGGTCTGGCAGAAATTAAGGGTCAGGGTTAATTTTTAACTGATCTGTGAAATACTAAGGGGGCTTAACGCCCCCTTTTTTGACTATATAAAGAGTAAGAGTGCTGTCGGATTGTGTTTCGTCTGAGTTTATTTCGTTCGATTATGTTGTTGCTGCTGATCTGTCTGATCGGGCTGCAGTACCGGCTGTGGTTTGGCGAAGCAAATCTGGTTGAAGTGCAGGCATTACAGCAGGAGATTGAGCGGCAACGGGCCGAAAATGACCTTCTGGTGAATCGAAACCATCAGTTAGATGCTGAGGTCAAAGACCTTAAGCAGGGACTGGAAGCACTGGAAGAGCGGGCCCGAAATCAGCTGGGAATGGTGAAAGAGGGTGAATCTTTCTTTCAGCTTGTACCGGCGTTGCCAGGTAAACCACCGGCCGATACCGGTCAGTAACGGAAGCCCTAGCGTTAATGAACTTTCCAATCGAGTTAAACTATCTCTACGGTGAGCCAGCCAGTCGTGCGGTTATCCGGACCGAAGCCGATGATTTCAGGGTCACTGAAGATCTCTCTTTTGAGCCTGAAGGCAGCGGCGATCATGTCTTTCTCTATATCCGCAAAACCGGTGAAAATACTGACTGGGTAGCCCGACAGCTGGCACACTTTTGTCAGGTAAGCCCGAAAGAGGTTGGCTACGCCGGTAAGAAAGATCGTCATGCGGTGACCGAACAGTGGTTCAGTGTGCATCTGCCGGGTCGCTCTCCCCTGACCTGGTCACTGTTTGAAACCGATACCATCAAAGTGCTCAAAGCGGTTAAGCATACCCGCAAGCTCAGACTGGGCAGTCTGAACGGCAACCGGTTTCAGATCCGCCTGCGCCAGGTGACTGAGCCGGCGGCGTTGCTGAGTCGTGCACAGCAGATTGTTGCCGGGGTCCCCAACTATTTCGGTGAACAGCGCTTCGGGCACCATCAGGGGAATTTACATAAAGGCTCTCTGTTGATTGCCGGTAAACTGAAAGAGCGGCAGCGGCACAAGAAAGGGCTTTATATTTCAGCCGTGCGCTCCTATATGTTTAATCAGCTGGTTTCGCAGCGCATCGGTCAGTCGCTTTTTAGTCAGCCGATGCCTGGAGATGTCATGATGATCAATGGCAGCCAGAGTTGTTTTCCGTTTGATGCCGCGGATGACACTATTCTGACGCGTCTGCAATCGGGGGAGTTGCACCTGACGGCGGCGATGTGGGGCCGGGGGCGCTCAATCTGTACTGAGGAAGCGGCCGCGTGGGAAGCTGACCAGTTAAAACCCTGGCAAGAGCAGCTGGAAGGGCTGGAGCGGCTGGGCCTGAATCAGGAACGTCGCTCAACCCGACTGATACCGGCTGATCTGACCATTGAACAGGAAACCGAAGATCAGTTTGTGCTTGCCTTTAATCTGCCCGCAGGCAGCTTTGCCACCAGTGTGCTCCGGGAGCTGGCGCAGGTGTCATCGGCTTCAGCGCAGCAGGAACCGGAGTCTGAGTGATGAGATTATTACTATCTAACGATGATGGTGTGTACGCGCCGGGGCTGGAAGCGCTGGCGCGAATTCTGGCCAAAGATTCTGAGCTGGCAGTAGTGGCTCCGGATCGTAACCGCAGTGGCGCCAGCAACTCACTGACACTGGATCGCCCTCTTGAGGCGCACCATCATCAGAATGGTTTTATCGGTATCAATGGTACGCCAACCGACTGTGTTCATCTGGGTATTGGCGGGATCTACCATGAACCCCCTGATATGGTGATCTCGGGCATTAACTGTGGCTCCAATCTGGGCGATGATGTGCTCTATTCAGGCACGGTTGCCGCGGCGATGGAGGGGCGTCATCTGCATCTGCCTCCGATCGCAGTATCATTGGCGGGCAGTGCCCCGGTTCACTATGACACCGCTGCGGAAGTCGTGCGTCAGTTGATCCGGGATATCCGTGGACTGGTGCTGGCTCCCCGAACCGTGTTGAATGTTAACGTACCGGATCTGCCTCTGGATCAGTTAAAAGGGATCCATGTAACCCGTCTGGGTCATCGGGTGGTGGCTGATAGCCCGGTCGAATCAATCGATCCGCGGGGCACACAGCGTTTCTGGATTGCCGGTGCTGGCGTGGCGGCTGACTGCGGTCCGGGCACTGATTTTTTTGCGGTTAAGTCTGGTTATGTTTCAATAACCCCGCTGAATATCGATATGACGCAGTACTCCGGAATGGATAATCTTAGTAACTGGCTTGAGGATTCAGAGTGAATAAGTTGCAGTTGCAGGGTATTGGGATGACCTCCCAGAGAACCCGCGGCAGGCTGGTGCAGCGGCTGAAAGAGCAGGGAATCACCGATCAGCAGGTGCTGGATGTTATGGGCAATACGCCACGTCACATTTTTATCGATGAGGCGCTGTCGCATCGGGCGTATGAAGATACTGCACTGCCGATCGGGTTTAATCAGACCATCTCGCAGCCCTATATTGTGGCGCGAATGACAGAAATACTGCTGGCGGGTGGTCCGCTGGAAAAAGTACTCGAGGTGGGAACCGGGTCGGGTTATCAGACGACTGTCCTGGCGCAGTTGGTTGATAAAGTGTTCAGTGTCGAGCGGATTAAGCCGTTACAGGAAAAAGCCCGACAGCGTTTTTCGTTGCTTAAAATTCGCAATGTCTCCCTAAGACACTGCGATGGCGGCATGGGATGGGCTGACCGGGGGCCCTTTGATGGCATTATGGTGACGGCGGCGCCAGAGGATGTTCCATCTGAGCTGTTAGCGCAGCTGGCCGTGGGCGGCCGCTTAGTGATTCCGGTCGGTGGCACGCATAATCAGCAACTTAAGCTGGTTGTTCGGGTCACAGAAACAGAGTATCAGACAACGGTACTTGAAGGGGTTAGGTTTGTGCCCCTGTTAAGCGGAACGATACGCTGAACTGATTAATGTAACGGGATATTGAATGAATACAAAGCGAACACCCCGGCAGTTTGTGGGGCTTTTTTTGAAAGGAATTATGATGGGGGCCGCGGATGTGGTTCCCGGCGTGTCTGGCGGCACTATCGCTTTTATTACCGGTATCTATGAAGAGCTGATCAATACCATCAAGGGCTTTAATCTGGGAGCGGTCAGAGTGTTGTTTCAGGAGGGCCCCGTGGCTTTCTGGAAACAGGTTAATGGCAGCTTTCTGTTGGTGTTGTTGGCCGGAATTGTCACCAGTATTGCCACTATTGCCGGGGCGGTGTTGTTTCTGCTGACCAATTATCCGATTCTGTTGTGGGCGTTCTTTTTTGGTCTGATTCTGGCATCGGTGTGGCTGGTGATGAGTCATGTTGAAAAGTGGAATATGAACCTGATATCCAGTTTTATCATCGGCTCAATTATCGCCTATACCATTACCAGTATTGCGCCCGTCAATGTTGAACCCACTGCGCTGATGGTGTTTATATCTGGCGCCGTTGCGATCTGTGCGATGATCTTACCCGGCATCTCGGGTAGCTTTATTTTGTTGTTGCTGGGGATGTATGCCCATATTCTGGCGGCGGTCAAAGGGGCTGATTTGCAGCTTATTGGTCTGTTTGTGGTTGGCTGTATCGTCGGTATTATGAGCTTTTCCCGGTTGCTTAGCTGGATGTTCAGTCACCATCGTCAGGTGACACTGGCGTTACTTGCAGGTTTTATGCTCGGTTCCCTGAACAAAGTATGGCCCTGGAAGTACACGCTTTCTTATACTATTAACCGGCATGGAGAACAGGTGCCGTTGCTGCAGGACAACATCCTCCCCTGGAACTTTGAAAGCATTACTGGCCAGTCAGCCTTTATGTTCTGGGCGATTGGGTTAACCCTGATTGGTATCCTATTGGTTGTGGTGATGGAGCGTTATCAGGCCGCTAAGGAATAGATTATGGTGAGAGCAGTTGCAGATTTTATCTCAGCTCCGGCATTGTTTGCCGTTGTGCTGATACTGTCTGCCTGCAGCTCAACCAGTCTGTACACCCCGGTTGATGAGCGCTCTATCAGTGGCCGCCACCCGGTTAAGGTGGTCAGCAGTCAGGCTCGCCCCGGTCAGTATCGGGTACGTCGGGGTGACACCCTCTATTCAATAGCATTTCGTTATGGGCTGGATTTCAGGCAACTGGCTCATAGCAATGGTATCAGCGATCGTTACGAGATATTCCCCGGCCAGCTTCTGGAGCTTAAGGAGACACCTCGTGCTAATAAAGGCGCGCAGCGGAGTGTCGCCGTTACCCGGCCTTCCCAATCTTCAGCTTCGGTTAAACCCGCATCGTCGGTCAAACCTGCTCCGACTAAACCGGGTGTTTCGCCTCCCGTGTCAGCCCCAGCCGTTGTGAAAAAACGTGTCGAGCCGGTGGCTGATCGCACACTGAGCTGGCGCTGGCCCGCGTCAGGTAAGGTTATTGGCCATTTTAGTAAACAGGGAAAAGTGAATAAAGGGATCAACTTTTCCGGTAATAAAGGCGAGCCTGTGTTTGCGGCTGAGTCGGGCAGGGTGGTGTATGCCGGGAGTGGTCTGTTGGGTTACGGTAACCTTGTCATAATTCATCATAACCACAAATATCTGAGTGCTTATGCGCATAACAGTCGCATTCTTGTGAAAGAAAATGATAAGGTAAAAACAGGTGACAAAATTGCCGAAATTGGTAATAGTGGAGCCTCTAGAACAATGCTGCATTTTGAGATTCGCAGGGATGGACAGCCTGTGGATCCTATGGTGTATCTGCCGCGGAAAAGATAAATACTTAAATGATTATCACTATGTAGTAACTGCTAAAAAGCTATAAAAAAGGTTACTCGGGAATAATGCAATGGTAAATGTTGAAAATAGTGATCAGGAGCTGGATGCGGTTTCCAGTGATATGGACAACACCAGTCCGGGTCCTGACGAAGTTGCTAACGACGAGCCAGAGTTTCTGAACAGTGGGCGAGGTAAGGGCAGTATGGCCCATAATGACCTGCTGAATGCCAAAACACTGGATGCAACACAGTTATACCTTAATGAGATTGGTTTCTCACCGCTGCTGACGGCTGAGGAGGAGGTGTACTTCTCCCGCCGAGCTCTGAAAGGCGATGAAGCATCACGCAAGCGGATGATTGAAAGTAATCTGCGGCTGGTGGTTAAAATTGCCCGCCGTTATATCAACCGGGGGCTGACGCTACTGGATCTGATTGAAGAGGGTAATCTTGGTCTGATCCGGGCGGTCGAAAAGTTTGATCCGGAGCGGGGCTTTCGTTTCTCAACCTATGCGACCTGGTGGATCAGACAAACCATAGAGCGGGCGATCATGAATCAGACCCGTACTATCCGGTTGCCGATCCATGTGGTTAAAGAACTGAATGTCTATCTGCGTGCCGCCCGTGAGCTGGCCCAGAAGCTTGACCATGAACCAACAGTGGAAGAGATTGCCACGGCAGTTGATAAGCCTGTTGAAAATGTTGAGAAGATGTTCGGCCTGAATGAACGGGTTAGTTCCATCGATGTTCCGGTCGGTAAAGATTCAGATAAGATGTTGCTGGATACGATCGCGGATGAAGAGTCATCGGATCCGGAGACTCTGCTGCAGAAATCCAATATCAGCGGCAATCTGGAAGGCTGGCTGGGAATGTTGCCGGAAAAGCATGCTGAGGTTCTGTCCCGCCGCTTCGGACTCAGAGGCTATGAGATGAGCACACTGGAAGAAGTGGGTAAAGAGATCGGCCTGACCCGTGAACGGGTGCGACAGATACAGGTTGAAGCACTGCGTAAGCTGCGTGAGATCGTGGAGCGAAATGGTCTGAGTGGCGAAGATCTGCTGAAAGGCTGAGCGCTTGAGAGATAAAAAAACCGGGTTGTTAAACACCCGGTTTTTTTATCGCTAAAATTCGCGGATCTCTGCGCTTTCAGAGGGGCGGCTCTCTGAATCAGTTACGCTCAGCTGCTTTTTTCAGACTATAGATAAGCTCCAGTGCTTCCCGGGGGCTCAGGTTGTCAGGTTCAAGCGCCTGAAGCTGCACCAGGGCAGGGTGGGGACGTGGCGCAACAAACAGGTCATCCTGAACCGGTGGCGGCTGGCGACGCTGCTCAGTCTGACCTGCATCCTCCTCGAGTTGAATCAGTTTCTGGCGGGCACGGCTGATCACATTGCCGGGCACTCCCGCCAGTTGGGCCACCTGTAAGCCATAACTCTGACTCGCCGGGCCCTCCTGAACTTCATGCATAAAGACAATATGATCCTGATGCTCAATCGCGGTCAGATGAACATTGAATACCCCCTGACAGAGCTCCGGTAGCACGGTCAGCTCAAAATAGTGGGTGGCAAACAGGGTCATCGCCTTAACTTCATTTGCCAGGTATTCCGCCGCAGACCAGGCCAGAGATAATCCATCGAAGGTGCTGGTGCCGCGGCCGACTTCATCCATCAGTACCAGACTTTGTTCGGTTGCGTTGTGCAGAATATTGGCGGTTTCCGTCATCTCCACCATGAAGGTCGAACGGCCTCCGGCCAGATCATCTGACGATCCCATGCGGGTAAATATCCGGTCAACCAGACCGATAGTTGCGCTCTGAGCCGGGACATAGCTGCCAATATGAGCCAGCAGTGTTATCAGCGCAGCCTGACGCATATAGGTGGATTTACCACCCATATTGGGGCCGGTAATAATCAGCATCTGCCGTTCAGGGGAGAGATTCAGGCTGTTGGCGACAAAAGGATCGTCGAGTACATCCTCAACCACCGGGTGGCGGCCGCCGGTAATCTGAACCTGCGGTTCATCCGTCAGTGTTGGAACCACATAATCCAGGCTGTCGGCACGTTCTGCAAGGTTGCACAGGACATCCAGTTCAGCCAGCGCCGCCGCGCTGTCCTGCAGTTGGGCGAGCTGCTCTGCAAGGGTCTCAACCAGCGCTTCATACAGCGCTTTTTCACGGCCTAATGCCCGGCTTTTAGCGCTCAGGGCTTTATCTTCAAACTCTTTCAGCTCCGGGGTTATGTAGCGTTCTGCATTTTTGAGTGTCTGGCGACGGATATAGTCGGCAGGGACCTCTGCCTTCTGTGCTTTACCTATCTCGATAAAATAGCCGTGCACCCGGTTGTAGCCTACTTTAAGTGTTGGGATACCGGTGCGTTCCCGTTCACGGGTTTCCAGCTGTACCAGATAGTCACCGGCGTTTTCACTCAGGCCCCGCAACTCGTCCAGCTCGGCATCGTAACCGGTGGCGATGACGCCACCATCACGGATAACCACCGGTGGATTTTCTGTGACTGCCCGGTTCAGCAGGTCGCAAAGATCAGGGAAGGTGCCGGCGGTTTCCGTCAGCGTTTTGAGCAGGGCCGGTTGTGTCGCTGCCAGAAGCGCCTGAACCTCAGGCAGAACCTGAAAAGCGTTCTTTAGTCGTTCAAGGTCGCGGGGACGGGCGGAACGCAGGGCAACCCGGGCTAACACCCGTTCGATATCGCCAATCTGTTTCAGTGGAGGCGATAACTGTTCAAAACGGTAGTCAGTGATCAGCCATTGCAGTGCAGCCTGGCGGGATTGCAGCGTATTGCGACAACGCAGCGGCCGGTTCAGCCAGCGTCTGAGCATGCGACTGCCCATCGGTGTTGCGGTTTTATCAATTACCGAGGCCAGGGTATTTTCACGCCCGCCCGCCAGATTGATATCGATCTCCAGATTCTTGCGGGTGGCGGCATCCAGGATAACGCTTTCATCCCGCTGTTCCAGCAGCAGGCGGCGAATATGAGGTAGTGCGGTTCGCTGAGTGTCTTTCGCGTATTGCAGCAGGCAGCCCGCGGCACCCAGAGCCACCGGCAGGTGATCACAGCCAAACCCTGTCAGGTCCTTGGTCTGGAATTGCTGACATAACAAGCGTTCAGCGGTTTCCCGTTCAAAATTCCAGGGAGCCTGAGGACGCAGGCCTTTGTAAGATTGCAGAGACTGAGCCAGATTGTGACCATCATTGAACAGAATTTCAGCCGGTTTTATCCGCTCAAGTTCACCGTGCAGCGCTTCTTCGCCCGTCACCTCAAGTAAACTGAAGCGACCGGTACTGATATCCACAATCGCGATACCGTAGCGTTGCAGGTCGGTGTTCACCGCGATCAGCAGACTGTCCCGGCGTTCATCCAGCAGCGCTTCGTCACTCAATGTCCCCGGCGTAACGATACGCATCACTTTACGCTCGACCGGTCCCTTGCTGGTGGCAGGATCGCCCACCTGCTCACAGATCGCTACCGACTCGCCTGCGCGTACAATTTTTGCAATATAACCGTCTGCCGAGTGGTAAGGGATTCCTGCCATCGGTATTGGATCGCCAGCAGACTTGCCTCTTGCCGTTAGCGAGATATCCAGTAGTTGCGAGGCTTTCTTAGCATCATCAAAAAACAACTCGTAGAAATCGCCCATGCGATAGAACACCAGTTGATCAGGGTGTTCAGCCTTGATCTTAAGATACTGTTGCATCATTGGTGTGTGTTTGTTCTCAATGGATTGATTTTCTTTACTTATATTTTTCATAAGTCACTGAAGTATAATGTATTTTCTGTATGTATCGACTTTATTTGTTTCATTGTATTCCATGAGGTTCCATTGCAGCGCAAAAATAAGTATAGGTTTTAGTATAGGTTTTTCTGGTTGCTTTGTAGTGCTATCATAAAACCTATACTGGCTATAGAGTTAGGCTTGGAGACAATGCAATGACAACGCATCAGGGTAGCAAACCGCTCACTTCAAAAACAGTTGAAAATATGAAACCTGGAAGCCCAGATCGATCTGATATTGGTGAATACCGAGGATTGAGAGTTAGTCGTGGTAAATCAGGAAGGACATCTTTCTACTATAGATATCGAAGCCCTTTAACGGGCAAACTGGTGCAAATGAATATCGGCAGATTCCCTGAGATGTCTCTGGCTGAGGCAAGGAACCAATTCTTAATTTTAAAGGAGGCCCGTTTATCCGGGATGTGTCCTGCAAATGAGAAAAAGAAACAAATAGAGGCTGAAGCCACAGTTAAAAATGAAGAGGCTCTAAAAGCCTCCCATCAAGGCTTTAGTGTAAAAAAATTGATCGATTTATATCTGGAAGAGTATATCGAGGACCGGAAGACGCCCGACGGCAAACTTGTTCTAGGTGCTAGAAAGCCAAAGGGACAGGCTGAAACGCGACGTACCCTGGAAAGTGATCCAATAAGGGGGTTTGGCTCACTTGAAGCGAATGAGTTAACTCGTCAGATGGTAGTGGAGCACATCATGGGTATAGTCAATCGAGGAGCAAATGTACAAGCAGGAAATGTGCTTCGTGAATTAACGGCTGCTTATGAGTACGCGATTGGTCTTGGTCGATTACCGCCTGATTTTGCTAACCCAGCACTTCTTGCTAAAGCTAGTCTAAGGCAGGCCAAGGTCAAGCTAACTAGCCAGAAGGGCAAAAGAGCGCTATCTGATCGGGAGTTGAAGAAGCTTCTTGAATGGTTGCCCGGATCAATTTACACCCCTACACAGAAAAATATCATTAGGTTTACATTATGGACGGGCTGCCGGACTGGAGAAGTCTGCGTTGCTGAATGGAAAGATATTGATATGGAAAAAGGAACCTTTCATATTAGAGAGTCTAAAACGGGTGCGGAAAGGTCTGTCCAGCTTCCAAAGCAGGCCGTTGAATTCCTGCGTTTTCTTCGCCTCAATACTGAGAAATATCTGTTCCCTTCCACTAAGACTAAGCTGCCAATCCAGCAAAAGCAGTTGACTGAGCAGGCTTGGCGCATGCGAAAAAATGGGAAAATGTTGGAGATAGATCCGTGGGTGCCGCATGACCTTCGCAGAACGGTTAGGACTGGGTTGTCACGTTTGCGTTGCCCTAATGAGATTGCTGAAGCAGTACTTGGTCATGCTCGAGGTGGGATAGAAGGAACGTATGACCTTCATCGTTACGAAGCAGAGTGCTGCGAGTGGTTGCAGAAATGGGCTGATCATTTAGATGGCTTAATTTAATTTGTAAAAATCGGGGCTAGCCGACGCGCTACCGGCTCACAGCAGGGTCTTTGGAAGCCGTTAAGGTGTGATGGCTGTACGGTTTACCGTAGTCAAGGTGTGAATGTTATGAGGTCTACGATTAAGTGTAAAGTTTGTGTTAATTACTTAACTATCCAAGGTCCGTCTTTTAATTTCTCTGCAAGATGTACTGGTCAACTCCAACCGGACACCTTTTTTTGTAAATTTTCAAAGTTGACCGGAGATAAACTTCCGTTCGCCGTATGAAGCCTTTCCAGATTGTAATATCTCATGTACTTAACCACATCCTGCCTCATATGCTCTCGCGTTGGCTGGTTAACCTTCAGTATCCAGTCATGCTTTAAGCTACCAAAGAAGCGCTCAACGACTGCATTATCCCAGCAGGCTCCAACGTCACCCATAGATGAACGGAGGCCGTAGCTTTTCAGCAAGCGCCGGTGCTGTTTGCTGGTATATTGTGAACCTCGGTCACTGTGAAAGACCAAGCCCTGTTTCGGCTGACGCAGATTAACTGCTTTCATCAACGCTCTGCAAACCAGGTCAGCACTCATGCGCTTATCAATATGCCAGCCCACAATACGACGTGAGTACAAGTCCATCACGATCGCAAGATACATCCACCCCTCCGCAGTTCTGAGATACGTGATATCGCCAGCCCAAACCTCATTCGGAGCAACCGGGTTAAAATTCTGGTTCAGCAGGTTGTCAGCCACCTGATCGCTATGTCTGCGTTTAGTCGTTACCTTGTAAGCGGTACGCTGCTTAACCTGTAATTTCAGTTTACGCATGAGTGTGCGGGTGCGATAACGTCCAATTCTAAAGCCTTCTTCACGTAGCTTTTTCGCCAGCTCTCGACTGCCCAGGCTCTCTCGGCTAGCCCTAAACAACTCTTTGGCTCTGCGATACAAGTGCAGAGTATCAGCGCTGATGACCTTCGCTGGCCGTTTACACCAGCTGTAATATGCGGAGCTGCTCACTCTCATTACACGGCACAGAACACGTACTGGATAGATCGCGGCTTGGCGCTGAACGAAGCGATACTTTACTTCATTTCTTTTGCGAAGAAGGCTGAAGCCTTTTTTAAAATCTCTTTCTCCATACGCAGCTCTTTATTTTCTTTGCGCAGGCGTTTTAGCTCTTCTCGTTCATCCTCGGCCAGCGTCTGTCCTTGTTGCTGCTCTTCAAACTGCTGTTTCCAGCGATAGAGCATATTGGCCGCAATACCCAGTGATTTAGCAGCTTCAGGCACTGAGTAACCTTGGCCAATGACCAGCGCAACAGCTTCTTCTTTGAACTCTTTCGGGTATTGCTTGTAACTACGTTTCTGTCCCATTCCTACACCTCAATGTTTGACGTTTATAGTCTCTCATTAAAGTGTCCGGTGTCATTAGACCATTACAATGCTTCAGAGTCTGTCTGCTTTTCCAGCCTTGTCAAAAACGCCAGTGCAGATTCAGACTCATTCCACTCTCTTGACGCAGAAAGACCGTCGTTGGAACGAGTCATACCTGCTCGCTTCTTTAGGAGATACTGTCTCGCCCAGAGCTCCTGTATTCTATCATTCTGTCTAATCCATGACTGCGCCATGACGTCACTCTGATTTCATTATTGAATATATTAGACTATATTAAATCAAATATATTAAACAATAATTCATCTTAAAAAAAATATCATAAGGCATTGTTCTGTCATACTGTATTTCTACATATAGTCTACCTCTTGAATGGTTAGAGAAAATTCATATGTCTTTCAATAGAGGACTTTCCACCGCTAGCAGGTTTGTATGGATTGGCCTAAACCACTTGGCCTATGAGCAAAACAATACATGTATCGAAGGGAGCGTGAAGAGCATCGGAAATCGGTTGGGCTTGTGCGATAGGACCTTCAAAAAGGCTATTGAAGAGCTTCGGAAAGCTCGTTTACTGACTCTCATTAATATGAAAACTAACTTAGGGGCAAATTCATTTAAATACGACCTAACCCCTATTCTTAATGCCTCGTGCAATGAGGAACTCTCGCATCCATCGTTTCGTAACTTACTATTAAGTCAAAAGCCTTTCGCAGGTAAAAAGATCACAGTACGCCAGAGGATGTTAATGATTGCTGTACTAGCGATTTCTGAAGAGTTTGGTTTTGTAACAGATCTTCATAAAGTAAAGCTATCAAAGCTAACAGGAATACCTCGTCACAACATTTCACCGAATCTATTCAAGCTAGAAGCCAAAGGCCTCATTAGCCCCATAATACAAAGCAATTCAAAAAAATCGATCTGGGCGCATCAACCGGAACTATCTGCAGGCTCATCAGGAATCAAGCTCCTTTTCTCTAGCTATCAATACCTTGAAACCAAAGTAATATCGCTCTTTACTCGGAATAAAGAGCTTGAAAAGCAATTGAGTACATTGGACCCACTCAAGCTTGGAAAGAAGCCCATGAATTATCCAAATATGCGTTGGGCGGATATAGATCGTCATCTAAGTAATCCATTTCACACGGCCCCTGATATGGCCCGTCAATCATTGCTTGAAGCGATAACCTTAGAATCAGGCAGGACCGTGTGGAAAAGGCTTGAGAAAAAAAACTTACTTTTCGACTTAAACCTAGTGCTGCTGCAAGCTGCAGTGCAAATTTTACTTTCGACGGACAGCTCAGGTATGTACAACGAATCTGCTCAAACTAACGACATGATTCAGCAGCAACTTCAGTTTTTCCCGATTACACCAAAGCAACGGGAGACTCTAATCCAGATTGCAGTATTGTTAAGTGCAATGATAGCCACAGCAATAAAGAACCAAATAAAGCACATATTTCCCAAGTGGAGATTAACCGGGAGTCATATCTGGATTGTATCACTCCATCCAATTTTGACTTTGCATTGCTACGGTGCCAATGAGTCAGGTATGAGCAAGAATTACATATTCAATTATGAGCCCAATTACAACGACCGGAACGAAACAAGCAGGTCAGGAACTTGAACACACAACAAATTAATCAATTGCAGGCCACTCAATCCAAAATCGAATAAGTACTGAGGTACCTTGCATATTCACCTAAGGCTGACTGCAATCAGAGTAGATCTGTCGATACCTGATAACTGAAGCTGTCTAGTAAAAAACCAAAGTATACGGAAAGGGACACGCAACTTAGGTTGCAACAATCCCAAAAAAATGAAGACTGTGCCTCCATTTGATAAAAACCTGCCCTTAACTGGCCTAGGAAAGCTATTCTCAGCGCAATACTTGTAAACCGTGGAACTGGCTAGACCTGTAATGCCCATCACTTGCCTAAGGTTCAGCAACTTGAATGCACCGGGGGGGCTTCCGAAACAATCATAACTCTAGCTCCTTAAAGTCGCGGTCCACTTCCTCCTGAGTAATACCAATATAGCGAAGGGTTACGCCCTCAGAGCTATGCCTGAGCATTTTCATTACTCTCGCAATATCACTAGTGGATTTATAGAGATGGTAGCCACGGGTCTTTCGCATGGAGTGTGTACCAAGCATCAGCTTCAACTCCTTTCCAACCGATCCGAAGGCTTTACTTACGGCTCGCCGAGAAATTGGACGAGGTGCACGGTTAACAGATTGTTGGTTTCTGTAAGATTGAAACAAATAAATGTGATTAGGATGTTCCCGTTTGATGCGGCAAATTATTTGTAATGCTTTAGGGTTGAGTTGAATACTGGCCTGCTTGCCAGTCTTTTGTTCACGGAGGACCAATCGGTCCTCTTCTATGTCGCTATACTTGATAGCAAGTAGATCAGAGATACGTAACGCCAAGTTAATCCCAATATTCCAGATATCCGACATCTGCTGACTATGCCGAATCCCCAGAAGATGGCTAATCAACTTGATGGTATCCGTATCTTTAACCGCTTGGACTTCTGCCATAGCGTGTTCCTTTTTTCGAGTGAAATGACTATTTTGAGAACTTCGAAGAGGAAATTTACCGCAAAGCCCCATGTGGCAAGGGTTTGCAAGTTCCCAAAAGACTAAAATGGGAACCTGAATGGCTCCCTTGAAAATAAAAGACCTAAAGCAGACCACGTTCAGCAAACGATACGGTTCCTTCCAGACCAACGACGATATGATCCAGTAGACGCACCTCCACTATGTTCAGGGCTTCGTTCAGCCGATTGGTGATTGCGCGATCAGCCTGGCTGGGTTCAGGATCTCCGGAAGGGTGGTTGTGAACCAGGATGACTGCTGCTGCATTTTGCGCCAGGGCTTTTTTCACCACCTCCCGTGGGTGTACGCTGGCTGAATTGATTGAGCCCATGAAGAGTTCGACGAACTCGATAATCCGGTGGCGGTTATCCAGTAAGACCATGCCGAACACCTCTCTTTCGTAATGCATCAGCAATGTCTGCAGGGCACTGATAACGGCTTCAAGGTTTAGCAGAGGGCGGCCACGCTTAAGCCGTCTACGGGCCAGCATATTGGCTAGTCGCATCAGCTCTCTATCGGTGACTGCGTCAGGTACGACATAGGTGCCGGGGAGTTCCCCGGCGATCAGCTGTGTTGTCATTGTTGTAATCTCCTTGATGTCTCAGGCTGCCTGGGACTGACCTTTAAGTTGGGCAAAATGTTCGGTGAGCTGCCACAGCGCCCGGTTGAGCCGAACATCTTCAGTGACAGAGCGGATAGCGCGAGTGCGGGTGTTGCGCCCATTGCGGGAACGTCCAGACATACCGCCTTTCAGCAGGTTTTCCTGAGTACGATTGAAGACTCGCCAGAGGTCTTGGTCCCGGTCTTCAGAACGTCGCGCCTGAAGCAGCGCATCAGGCTTAACAGGACTAACCTCGCGCCAGTCTTCGCCATAGCGCAGCGTGAGGGCTGATTGAGCGTATAGACGTGACTCTTCCGGTGTTAGTCGCATCGACTGAAACTGCTCGACGCTGCCCGCTAGATTAGGTACTTCATCAATCAGGGCGATAGAACCATCCAGTATCTGATCGACAACCTGTTTGCCATGTCTTACCCGGATGCCGCCCATCTCACCAACGGGGGTGACCATGCCGTTACTACAGATCAAACGGAACAGCCCCAGGTCTAGCTGATAGGCTGCTGTGCGATTATGACTGTTGGTCAGTACTAATTCGGCAACGCTGTCGCCGACTAAGATCTGACGATCAGGGTCCTGACGAAAGCGCACCATGTGGCGGGTGGTATCCCGGAGCTCGGGATTACGAACGCGTGTTTGCTGTGCTCTTACGGGGTGCCAACCTTCCGCTTGCAGAGCGTTGACCACCTCGATGGTGGGTACAAAACCATAACGGTCTGATACTGCCAGATCCGGTGCCTGGGCAAAGATAGCGGGTGCCTGACGGTACAGTTGATCGTGGGATAAAGTATTCATATAAAGCCTCCTGACCTGCACAGGCATGCCCCACAGGGCTGCTTATCCCGGCAGGGTGATTGTGATGTAAAGGTTTAGGGAGTGTTGCTGGTGGAATCCGGTTTGATTGCCGGGTGTTGGGCTGATGGGGTTTGATTACCCCGTCGCTTGGGATCCGGATTGAGTTACACGAATCCCCTGTGATTTGGCGACCAGTTTCTGGGTCAGTCGCTCAGGTTCCAGACCATTGCGAGGCAAGTCAGTTTCCCAATGAGCACTGGCGTGAGTGGATATTGCCGTTTCATGGGGATAAAACTCTTCGACAATAGCGGCCGCATCTTCCTCCTGTTCTTCAAAGTCACCATTGGCAAAGCCCAATCGGGCTGCCTGATCCAGCGCCTTTTGATTGAATCCAACTTCATGTCGATCCAATGCCATCTGTTGCGCGTTGGCCAGCGCCTCTTCCAGGTCCATACCTTCTCGCAACGTGATATCCACGTAATAGATCGGTGTTCCATGACTCTGTCGGGTTGATTTACCCCGCAAGCGAAGCTCAAGCGGCAGACATGCGAGTGTGTTATTTGAGACTGCTTTGAAATACGCCAGGCGTGCTGCCAACGTACGTATTGAGTTGAAGCCGGTGGTGCGAAAGATAAAGGTACCTAATGGATCTTCATCGCCGACCACCACGTTCAGCCGGGCATAAGGCTTACATCGGCCTCCCTGAGCCAGTTCACAGCCATCGGGGCCTGGACAGGGTAGTGTCTGCATCCCTTCACGGGTTCGGCGTCGGCATTGTTCACCGTCACCAACACACAAAGGTCTGGCCGTGTTACGATCAAACAGAGAGTACTCGGCTCTAAGGTTTAACTCGGGTTCATTGAACAGCAGCCGAATCGGGATCCGGCGTAGCTTATTTTCCTGGGTTGCACGCAGTGATTCATCTAACGGGTGTGGCAACCAGCCCTCCCGTGTCTGAATCTGCGAAGTCAGTGTGAACTGATCATCTTTTTGCGGCAGACGCTTACCGTCTTTTTCGATCACCTTGCCAATGGCGATACGCCCCAGAATCGGTGGGGTGATAGCGAGACCTTTCAACATGGTTTACCTCCAAACGAAATAGAAAAAGCCCCACCATGACCGAATGGTAACGATGAGGCTTGATTAGGGATAACGAATACGTGGTGCTGTTGTTGCGATATGATTCAGCGGCTATGCACCACAAAACGACGACTACCTTGCTTTATGGTCAGGTACTGTTTTATCAGATCAGGCTGTTCCTGCTTTAAACGTGCTAGATCAACCGTGCGAGTGTCACTGCTTTTCTTCCAGGTAATACGGCCTGCCGAAAACTGCGCTTCACTGGCGCAGCCCATGGCTTGTTGTAACTGGTGCTTCAATTGAGCTTCCTGCTGTTTAGCCTCCTCCAATACCGAACGGACGGTCTGAAGTTGTTCAAACGCATCACAGAGCTCCGTGTGTTCACTCAGGTCCACCACTTCATGGTCATCATTGGGGTATAGATTGCGCAGTGCTCTTTCCGCAGATTCACTGGCATCAGCCGGAGGGGCAATATCCTCTTCGACATGACGCCAGAACGCTTGTTCAAGTGCTACCAGACGCTCGATCAGTGCCTCATCCCGTTGCAGCCTGAAGATTCGCAGTTCATTACCGCCAACCAATACCGCCACATCAGCAGCGGCCTGACCGGTGACCGCCAGTTGATGCATCACCTGAAGCTGCACATATTCCGGGACACCATCACGCCAGAGTTTTGCGCCATTAATCCCGGCGGTTTTGCACTCCAGTATTTGCACCTCAGTAGATCCCGCGACCTCGCGATCCAGATTAGCCAGCATCCAGGGATAGTCTGTGTGCTGTAGTACGGCATTCACTCGACGTACCTTATGACCGGTACGCTTTGCATAATGCTCCGCCACAATAGGCTCCAGTACCGTGCCCCAGAACAGCGGACCATTGTCCTCATCTGGCGTTTGGGTGTCGGGTGCATGAGCATCACTCAACCGCCCGGTTTTCTCCATCCATAGTTCCAGCTGAGACTTATAAGGGTTCAGGCCAACGGCTGCCGCCGCATCCGAACTCCCTATACCGCGTTGGCGAATGGACAGCCAGGTATCGCGATCCATCTGGCGGGTATTCACCAGACGGTGTGCATTCCCGTGACGGCGTTTGGTTGTAGTGTTCAAGGCCTGAATATGTTCAGCCTGAATGGTGCCGTGTGTGCAAAGTGTTGTCATAACGACCTCCTATTCCTGGACGGCATAAAGCCCGGCACTGGGCCGGGTGCCGAGGAATCAGTTGTGTGTAATGTGAAAGGGGTAGGTGCTAACCAAGGCAGACGTTAGCTATCAACACGGAAGGTGTGACCGCAGTTAGAACACTGGTAGTTATCCAGCACTTTTTCATCAACGATCTTACCCATATTAGCGCCCGCAATGCTGCCGGTCGTGCCGCCGACTAAACCGCCCAGTAAAGCGCCAGCAAGTCCACCTAACGCCATGCCGATAGGGCCACCGGCAGCGCCAGCGATAAAACCCGCTTGTGCTCCTGATGTTGCGCCAGCAATACCTGTTGCAGTGCCTGCGACGCCACCTGTAATACCGCCGATTTTGCGACCGACATCGCGAGTGGTTATCTGAGTTGAAGAGCAGGCTGGGCATGCATATGACATATCGATTCTCCTAAGAAAGAACATAAGAACCGGACGGGATAGCCCGGAAGGACAGCGATGTACTGTTCTCGGGTAGGTGATATATATCTGAGATTTTTTTATTTGAATGGGAATGATATTTGGAACGGGCTGACTGTCTCAGGAGTGCCCAGTAAGTTCTTACATATACGCCCTATCGCATGAAACAATCACTTTCGGAGAAAATCTCATGCGACTCTTACGTTTACCAGAAGTAAAAAATGCAACTGCACTGTCCCGTTCCAGCGTTTACCGCTTAATGGAAGTTGGAGCGTTTCCAGCCTCTGTTCAAATTAGCGCCCGATCTATTGGTTGGGTGGAAGAGGAAGTGCAGAACTGGATTCAGCAACGCATTGCTGATCGTGAAAGCAACTCAACATCAATGTAACGACAAACCCCTCAGATAATGAGGCTTAGGCCTCATCGTCTTTATTCGCAAAGCCATAATAGTTTCCCAGAGTAGCTCTATTGGAAAATCGACGAAGAATCTCGGTAAATTCGATGCTTTACATCGAGAATCCTCGTTGATAATTTCCGGTATAGGAATATAACCCCCTCCGGGCTATCCAGGCGTTCAAGACGCTAACCTCTATAGCATACGCATAATTCTCAGATTAAATTCAGAGCTGCAATGCTGTCTGAGCAAAGGGCTACTCTGTTCTTATTTACGGAGTTCAAAATGACAAATAAACGCGTACCAGACAATACTAATTTGAAAGTATGGACTCAGCCTTCTTACCAAGGGCTGTCAGTCAATATCACGTATGAATTGGTCGAACAGTACCTACACAAACTAAAGCAGGTGATTGATCTCTCAATACAGGATTATCCACGAGTCTTCGCTGTGTGTTTACAACTTCACTGCAAATGTCCGACAGAGGACTTAGCCAATAACAACAAGGTGATGAGCCGCTTCAAGGATGCGGTTGATTCCAGAATCGCGAGTTATCAAAAACGATCGACGCGATGCGATCTGACACTCGATCTTTGTAGGATGAGAATAGCCTGGGGACGAGAGCAGAGTGGATCACATGTTCCTCACTTCCATGTGGTATTACTGTTTAACCGGGAACTTTTCTATACCCTGGGGTCATTCCTCCCAGATGCAGGTAGTCTTTTTCAAATCATTCAGAGTGCTTGGTGCTCTGCATTGAATATCCCAAGGGAATATGCGGCTGGTTTAGTTCATGTCCCATCTAATGCGGAGTACTACCTGAATCGTTCTGATGACTACGCGCAACTACCAAGCTTCTTTCAGCACGCCAGCTATCTCTGCAAAGTGGATACGAAATGCTTTGGCCAGCGGCTGCAAAGCTTTGGTGGATCTCGCAAGTAACCCGCAGATTGTTTCTCTCTATACATGTTATGACCACGGCGATGCCGTTATATCAACATGATCAGGAGAACTCTCATGTCACATCAACCCTTATCCGCTACTGACTATTGGATGCAGCGCTACGAGCAGGAGCATCCCGAAGTAGTGCATCAAGGAGTGCACCGCCCATGTGCTCAGAACTGCTGGCAGCCTTCCTCATTAGAACCTGTAACTCCGTCACAGCAGCCGAAAACAGGGGGTAATGCGTGTCTCTGGAACACATCACCTGAAACAGCGTCTGCTGAATTTCGTAAGCAAGCAACCGACCCGGTGGTACTGGCGGCCATTGAGGCACGTAAATCACTGAAACTGACCCAGGCAAAGTTTGCGCGATGCCTGGGGCTCAGTCCTCGTACTGTCAGTGAGTGGGAACAGGGGCGTCGCCAGCCCAGCGGAGCTGCGCGCACGCTACTGCACTGGGTAGCCAAGCGTCCGGATTATTTGAAAGAAGCGCTAAAAGCCCTATAGCTGTGTTCACCAAGCATCTTAGGCTGATACGTCACCGCAGTAATTTCTGACACAAAACCTCAATGATAAGACAAGGACGTCACCCTTAAACATGAACGGAATCATTACATTCATTGAGGATTTCAACATGTCAGATATCAAAGACAAACCTTCCAAAAGTAAACGTAACCGTATTTCTAGCCTGAGACTGTTAGAAAGCCGTGGCATTGAATACATGACCAACAATGACGGGATTCATCTGATTGTCACCGGTAACTATGGGTTTATCGACTTCTGGCCTGGTACGGGTAAATGGAAAACACGGGATAACTCCATGAGTGGTTTCGGTGTTTTTGGGCTATTAGAGATGATCGAGTCTGGTCAGATCTGAAGCACCGAGTATCGGTGCTTCGTTCCTCAAGAGGCTAACCTTTCAAGGTGACGCCTCTTTTTACCTTATCTAAATGCGACGACAATCAGGCTGGGCTTTCATACCCACGTTAGTCGTGACAGCACATCATGAGATTACACATGAAAACTCCTCTTGAACTGAATGCTGATCAGCAAGCGGCTATGGCCGCAATAGAATCATTTTTAACTGACCCATCACAACAGGCTTTCGTGCTGTGTGGTAGTGCTGGCACCGGCAAAACAACCCTGGTGGCTCGGATTATCGAACTGGCATACTCACGTGAACTCCAGTCAATGTTGGTTGCACCTACCGGACGAGCGGCCCGAATACTGCAGGGCAAGCTGGATCGTATGTTGCCGCCCCAACTGTCGGGTATCAAGGTGTCGACACTGCACGGAGCTATTTACTACCAGTCCAATCTGACAGTAGATGAGTCGCGTAATGAAGATGGGCTATCCGCGATCCAAACGGATTTTTCACTCAAAAAGCAGGGGAACACATTTGATCTCTTGATAGTTGATGAAGCATCGATGGTGGGCAATATTGGAATGTATCAGCAGTCCCTGCGTTTTGGTAGCAGTCGATTGTTGAACGATCTGATGGCCTATGTAGATTTTCTGCACACAGAAGGCATAGCACACCAGCCAATCAAGCTACTGTTTGTCGGAGATCTGGCACAGTTACCCCCTGTTCGCAGTAATGAATCCCCCGCGCTATCACCAGACTATTTATATGAGAACTTCGGTATTCAGGCTCGACGTTACGAACTAACGCAGGTCATGCGACAAGCGGATGGCAGTCATATTTTGCCATTGGCTAGCGCTATTAGGGAGACGATCTTCCAGCACACAGACCAACAGGTTCAGATCAACTACAACGAAACCGATGTGCAACAAACTGACTTTAATTCAGCTGTTAAATTGATCGCTGATAACGTTCGACAAAATCGGTCATCCGTTGCGGTTGTCTACCCCAACAGTATCGCGATGCAATACAACCTGGGGGTGCGAGCGCTGTTGTGGGGAAATGGCTATTGCTTTACGCATGAAGGGGATCGGTTGCTGGTGACCCGCAACTCACCAACGCTTGGACTTAGCAATGGTGACCTAGTGAGAGTGCACAGTGTACTGACATCACAGCTGGTAGAAGCAGTGAGACTGCCGAATGGTAAGGTGGTTTACCTTAAGTTTCGGGAAGTGCGCTTGCTACCGGAACCTGATGGCAGTGACGAAGATACGATTCAGTGCACCATTCTCGAAAACTTGCAGTATTCCCCCAACAGCGACTTAAAGATTGAAGAACAGGATGCCCTCTATCAACTGGTCAAGCAGCGTAACCCTTATCTGGACCCCAATGGCGCTGCGTTTGAAGAAGCTATACGTGATGATCCTTATTACAACGCTCTGCAGGTACGGTTTGGTTATGCACTGACCTGTCACAAAGCTCAGGGCGGAGAATGGCAGCAAGTTATTGTTGATCCGATGGGTGTGCGACTGGATACGGAACAGGGGAAGCGCTGGCTGTATACTGCAGTGACTCGGGCGTCTCATTTTTTGCTAATGGTTCAATGAAGCCACGACCTTGGTAAACCTATCTTAGCAAAGCTGTACATATTAGGTATCTCGTTCTCTGGCTATATTAAAAGGATCGATTCCCTCGGGCTTATTCGCAATATACCCAGAGCCATTTTATATCCTTATAATTAGCAAAGAAGATTCGAAAGTGGATTAAAATTTGGACGAGAATATAAGGTTTTAATATATATAAAAAAAGGTCCTGAACAGAAAGTTCAGGACCAAAGCCGCCGTGATCAAGCGGAAAGCCGGCACCGCCGAAGGGGATGGTAGTGCCAAGAGAGAAAGCCCACAAATAGTTATAAACTATTTGAACTTATGAAGCAGAAACACGACCTGCTACATCTGTCGATAATTTACCAAATACTGCACCTAGAATTACAGATAATGAAATAATCAATAAAGGATTTTCAAAGGATGAAGAGGTCAATGTACCAACAGACATTTTTCCTTCTGTCTGCATTAGATATGCGAATGTAGCAGCGTAAGACAATACTGAAGCAGGTACTGCGCCAAATAGAGAAATATTTGAAGCAAACACGACTGCAAAAGCTGTTATGGCAACGACTATAGCTGCCCATAAAGGCACGCCTAGTGTAGCGGCAAAAGGTAATGCCACGAAACTAATAGCCCCTACCCATCCGATAAATACACCAAATAGGCCACAGATGACGGTATTTTTAAATGCTGTGATGTCGGCGCCTAAAGCTGCAAATGCAGCCCAAGCAATAAAAATAGCCCAAATCAGTACAAAACCAGATAGTGGACTGAGAGCCATCCAGGTAGCGATTGCACCAAAAATAGCGATGCTTAGTGAAGTTGCAGTTAATGGATTCATAAATGACATTTCCTTAATTATTTTTTGAGTTAGTCATTTGGCATTTTGCCAATTTACTATTATAACAATGCAGGTAGTGTGCCAATGTTTGAGTATTGAATTAGGCGGGCGTTTTTTTGATATGCATCACATCTAAGTTATTGAAAAATAATAATTATTTTTTTAATTGATTGATTGTTCATGATGCTTATTATTTTGTTGTGTGCCATTTATTATCAGATTAGGTACAGTTGATGCTACAGTTGTTGCAATTCCAAGAAAATATTTATGGGGTTTGTGTGTATATTAAAACTATATATTTGATTTTTAATTAAGGCTAATTTAACCAATAATGATTGAATTGTTTTTATATATTTATTGGTGAGGTTTTTGTTGATTTTTTTTGAAAAATACGATTATGTTTTTACGGTTTTTTATAGGCTGGATTATCTTGATGGATTTGTTTTTTAGTGTAGAGTCGTTTTTTATTTTTAATAAAGCGATTTCAATATTTTCTACAATGTTAGTTTCGTCCAGAACTAATGCGTGATAGAAGTCTACATTCTTTTCGTAAAAGTAGTCTAAAGGAGTTTTTTCAATAATAAATATGGCAGTTTCTTCTATGGCTAGCAAAGCTTTATATATAAAAAAATCATTTTCTTTACTGTGTGGTTCGGTTTTTGGTTTGTGTGAGTTGTATTCATTAAAATGGAGGTTGGATTGTTTTTGGTGTTTTTTTTCTTGGTTTTTTATATGTTGATTTATTGAGGGTATAATGTGTATATCATTATCTATATCATAATATTTAATATCAAAAAGCTTTAATTTTCTTTTTATTCTGTCCATGATGTTGGCCGATATTAATAATATGGTTTGATGGGTTTTACTTGCGGTTTTTGAATTTGAATTGAAGTTGGTTGTTTTTATTCCGCTAAATTATTTAAGCCAGTGTCAAATCTGCAGTTTGATATTAAATATAGAGAGGTGAGTAATCTTCACCTCTCTATTTAATACAGCTTAACTTTGAATATACGCTACATGCGTGTGCATATATTCATACAAGCCATGTTTGCCGTCAGCACCACCTATACCTGACTTGCGAACACCTGCATGAAAACCCTGCATTGCTTCGAAATTCTCACGATTGACATATGTTTCACCAAAGTCGAGACCGTTAATCGCTCGCATTGCCTGACTTAAATCACGTGTATAGACAGATGAAGTTAGTCCATATTCAGATGCATTTGCATAAGCAATCGCTTCATCAAGGTCATTAACAATCTGAATAGGTAATACTGCACCAAAAATTTCTTTATTCATGATTTCCATACCCCCATGACAGCCGGTAAGAACTGTTGGTTGATAATAGAAACCCTGTCCAAGATCGGCGATAGCACCACCGGTAACAACAGTTGCTCCTTGCTGTTTAGCTGTTTCAACCATTGCAGCAATTTTATCCAGACCAACTTTGTTAACTAGTGGGCCCATATCGACATCGGGCTGAGCAATAGGATCTCCATAAGTTATGGATTCCATTGCTGCTGAGATTTTGCTGATAAACTCATCAGCGACTGAAGCCTGGACATAAACTCGTTCAGCACAGTTACAAACCTGACCTGAATTAATAACTCGCGAACTAGTGATTGCCTTCACAGCCAGATCAATATCTGCATCAGCTAAAACAATAGCTGGTGCTTTACCGCCCAGCTCCAAATTTAATTTTGTGATATTCGGCGCTGCGGCTGCCATGATGCGAGCGCCGGTATCAACACTACCGGTGAAGCTGATCATGTCAATATCAGGATTTGTTGTTAGTGCGTTCCCTACATTGGCTCCGGAGCCACAAACAACGTTGAATACGCCGGGAGGAATGTCTGTTTCTGCAACAAGTTTTGCAAATTCGAAGCAATTGTTAGGAGTTTCTTCGCTAGGTTTGATAATGATAGTGTTACCGGTTACCAAAGCAGGGGCCATTTTGCGTGCTATCAGAAAGAACGGAAAGTTCCAAGGCAAGATCCCGGCAACAACGCCGACCGGTTTGCGAAACAAGAATATATTTTCACCAGGACGATCACTCGTAATCACTTCTCCCTCTATTCGACGAGCCCATTCGGCCATATAATCAATATAGTCTGCAGTGAAGTCGACTTCAACACGAGCTAACCCTAGTACTTTGCCTTGTTCTTCAGTAATTATTCGTGCAAGCCTATCAGCGTTTTCACGAATTTTATTTGCAATTTTACGCAAATACCCTGCACGTTCATTAGCCGTTGTTTGAGACCATTTTTTTTGCGCTGTTTTTGCTGCCGCGATTGCCTGTACTATTTCACTTTCACTCGCATCCGGGACACGTGAGAGTAATTGGCCGTTTGCTGGATTAAATACATCAATGGTATTGGCAGGTTCAGCCATAAATTCGCCATTAATATAGTTACTATATACTGGGACTTCAGACATGACATTATTCTCTTTTTTCTTATTGGAAAGTTGAGTCAGGAGAGTACGAAGGGGTGTACTAACCTGACTCAATAGTGGGCTACTTTTAACGAGCAGCAGCATCCATCAGTTTTTTAGCGTTTTTCTTCAAAGCAAACACATGAAGTACGCCGCCTTGCGGAACTGAAGTGGTATGATCCATAACAGCATCGAATGCACCCTGCATGCGCTGTGCATCAACACCCCAGCCAGCCTGTACACCGATGAACTGTGTACCGTTTACCATCCAGCTAGAAGGTACAGCTGTTATTCCCGAGTTAGCCCGGTATTGCCACAGTTTTTCTCCGGTTCTGGCGTCTAAAGCACGGAACATACGATCGTTTGAACCGCCAGAGAACACCAAGTTTCCGCCGGTGGTCAGGATTGGTCCCCAGTTCATCTCTTTCAAGTTAAACTGCCATACTTTTTCACCTTTCTTCAGATCCCAGGCCTGAATCTCACCTATGTGATCTTCAGCACCGTCAGCTAGGCGAATATTGGTCAGGATGTCTGCAATAGGTACACCGATATACAACTCTCCAGATTTGCGTGGCTCTAGCTTTACACCACCCATTTCAGAACATAGGTTCTCATGTGCAGGGATGTAAAACAGTCCTGTTTTAGGATTGTATGCTTCTGGCGGCCAGTCTTTACCACCCCATAAAGAAGGACAGAAAGTTACAGTCTTACCTGTGCCTGGAACATGCGCAGGGTCATAAGTTGGACGACCTGTTTTAGGATCAATGCTTTTGAATACATTCTGCTTTACGTATTTTTCGGCATCGACAAAATCGATTGAACCATCTTTATTGCGTTCCAGAGTCCACAGAACGCCATTACGACCAGCATGTACTAGTCCTTTAATTTTCTTGCCTTTGTGCTCATAATCAATAATGACGGGAGGGGATACTTCATCCCAGTCCCAGGCGTCATTGTGGTGATACTGGTGATAACCTTTCAGATCACCTGTTTCAACATCCAAAGCAACTACTGAGTTGGCATAAAGGTTGTCACCTGGACGAGTATCTGGCATCCATGGGCCACCATTGCCCGTTCCATAGAAAGCTACCCCAAGATCAGAATCGTAGGTCCCTGCAATCCAAACAGATGCGCCACCAGTCTTCCAGGCATCTCCCTTCCATGTATCACTTCCAGGCTCGCCAGGTGCAGGTATCGTATGAGTTTTCCATTCGATTTTACCTGTCTCGGCATCAACAGCTGTGATGTGGCCTCGAATGCCATATTCCCCACCCGATACACCAACCATAACTTTGCCTTTAGCAATCAGCGGTGACAGAGTCATGTAATAACCATCCTGCCAGTCTGCAACACAAGTCACCCAGGACTCTGCTCCAGTTTTAGCATCTAGTGCTACAAGGCATGCATCAGTTGCGGCCAGATAAACCTTGTCTCCATAGAGGCCAACGCCTCGGTTAGTCGGGTGCAGCTGGAATAACTCTTCTGGAATCTCTTTTTTATAACGCCACAGTTCCTCTCCAGTTTCTGCGTTCAACGCAATAACCTGATTGTTTGGCGTTGAAATAAACATCACACCATCATTTACAATAGGAGGTGCCTGATGACCTTCTAATTCTCCAGTAGAGTATGACCACACAGGTACCAAATCATCAATATTGTCAGCGTTGATCTGATCTAACGAACTATATGTCCAACCCTCATAGTTACCTCGCCATTGAAGCCAGTTCTCTGCTTCTGGATTTTGTAATCGGTCTTCAGTAACCGGATTGTAATTCGTCAATGGGTTTGACTTAGCACCTGTTGCTTCTCCTACTGCGAAAGCAGAAGGTGCCACAGCCAGTGCAACGGCCAGAACTCCAAATCGTTTAGCTAATGACATAGCTCACTCCTTTTTTTATTTTGTCTTCTGAGGACCCCACATGGGGAATAGAGACTCTTTTTAAATGTTATTGCTTGTAACCAGGTTTTCGCGTGAATGAATCTTTCACCACTAGCAAGTCATCTTTGATTTCAATGGGTAGCATTGCTAGCTTCCTGGTCGCAGGCCCATTGGTAACTTTGCCGGCTGCGTATGGGTTGAATCTTGAGTAGTGGCAAAAACAGAAAAACTCTTTTTTCTCGGCAACAAATGAATTAACGTCACATCCTTGGTGAGTACATATTGCAGAATAAGCAACAACACCATCGGCAGAATGCGTTTTGGTTTCTTCATCCATTAGAGCCGGATCAAGACGCATCACCATAACCTTGTTAAACCGAGAGCCACTTCTTATCACTCCAGTCGTGGGGTCTTGTGGAAAAGCCAACACCTGCTGAGCTTCTAGCACCAGTTCTGATGCTGAAATTGCGCGTGCATTTCCATGACCATCCTCAATTACCAGGCGGTCACCTGGTTGAGGGCGCATGATTTCAACTTTCTTTGTTGCAGCTTCTGCACGACTTGATAAGCCTTCTGTTGCACCAACAGCTGCAACACAGGCACACGACTTCAAAAATGATCTACGTTCCACAATCTTTCTCGCTATTTTGTTATCGTTATTTACTTGTCAGTCATCGCTAGAGATTCAAAAATGCGAGACTTCAATACTCTTGAGATCGCAAGCTATGTGCCAATCTGTAAAAATTTGCAAAATAACAAATTAAGTGTTTGATAAATAAAGACTAATTTTTTTGGTAAGCCTATCGCGCTTCAGTTCTTTACTGAATCAATTAGCATGATTAAAAGACAGTTGTTTGCTACAGGTGGTGCAGCGAAGCGACAATAGACTCTCGGTTTATGCGGAGATGATCTGATTCAAAACACTTGTGGAAGAGTGCGTTATTGGGCATCTAACAACTTAATTTTCGGATGGTATAGGGCGCTGAGAAAGCTTTAGATTAGTGGTTTCAAGCTGAATTTAGTGATCTTAATAAGGTAAAATAAATCAGCTTAACATCGAACGTCTCAGGATATTTAATTCGAAAAATGCATGCGGCATATATCTTGCTGTAAGTTTCATAAACGATAAAAATGAGACGTCATCCGTGAACTATTTAACACTCTTAAAATCATTATTAACGATCACCTGCCTCTTTCCACTTGTGGTACTTGAAGCCTCACCGAAACAGATCTGGAAAGACGGAATAGATTACATAGAAGTATCAGGCAAAGAATCTTTACCTGTTACCAATCATTCCTATCAGCTTGAAACTAAGAAGCTTGCAAGAATATTGAGTCAACTCAAAATAGTCGATAAAACATCTGACGACGGTATCAACCAAAAGAATGAGACATTAGTATTTACAGATAAAGAAATTAGTATTCTTGCTCAAGGTATAAGCAAAGCGCTGAACCAAACTACTAACGGAGAGGTAGTAAAATTTTCGGTTTCAGATTTTCGCAATGTTTACTTGGGAAGTAAGCGCCTTTCCGTCAGTGGTACGGTATTTGTGCACGACCATAAACTGAATATTATTTTTGGTGAAGTTCATGTCGATCTACAGAGAAAATATGTCCGTGATGGCAAAGGAGTAAGCAATAGTAGGTTCGCCTCCAATGTTGAGCTATCAAACTTTAAACTAAATACAGGAGATTTTTTAGTGCCAGGTGAACACGACTGGCAACTACAGAATTTCGTCGGTGCTGCCCGAGTTGACGAGCGTTATGATTGGCTCAGCATTGATCTAAACAAGGAATATGACTACTTTCAGCAGATAAGTAATTCTCAGACGTACTTATCAGAAGCACAGAAAGCGCAACAACAGGCCGATAATTATTTACTGGAAGAGCGAATAAAAAAGCTTGAAGCAGTCTCTGCACCAACATTATCTGTATCAAGGATAGAAAGTTCAGTTGAACTACGTTTAAAAAAAATTAAGGTCCTCTATTTACAAGGTGATATCCCAGAAGAAATCTATCTTGAAAAATTAAGAGAAATTGTGAATGATCTTTAAGGGTTGAAACTGTGATTATCTAATATTTATATGAGTCAGGCTATAGGTTTTTTATGAATAAATTTATGTATATATCACTCCTAATTTTTTCCATGGTTTCTTCGGCTGCTGCTATGGCATCAGAAAAAAAAGATCTTTTGATAGATTTTAAGAAAGACATATTTGCTGAGATAATTCGAAGTCATGGAAAGCAAATTGAAACAGAAGTATTACTTCGGTGGTGTCAATTTGACGATCTTGCAAACGAAATTGGTTTAACTGAGAACGCACTTAAACGTGTTGTATATGACTCTTTTGTTGTGGCTGGAACGGATAATGTTAAAGCCACAGAAATAGCTAGAAAGATGGCTGATGAATCATGGGATCTATATAATTTTTCTTTATTTAGTGATCTTTCTAGCTACAGAGAAGGACTTAAAAAAGGGTTGGATATTTCATATTCAGAACCAGACATGTATAAAAATTTCTGTCATAAAGTTGAGGATGAGACGCTTGAAGAAATGCGGATAATCCCTAACTAAAATTGTTGAAAATTGTAGGTGTAACAAATGATAAAAAAAATAACACTATGTCTTATTCTTATCCTTCCATTGAGTGATAATGCATTATCTGAAACATTATCTTTGGAAAAAAAATGGCAAACTAATTCTGAATTGAAACAGCCTGAGTCAGTTATCTATGATATTTCACGTCGTTCTATATATGTATCTAACATCAATGGTGAATCATCAGAACCTGATGGAAATGGTTTCATTTCCCTCATAGCAAACGATGGGAAAATTGAAAAGCTAAAATGGGTTGATGGTCTGAATGCGCCCAAAGGAATGGCAATATTTGGTAAAAACCTATTTGTATCAGATATCAATGAGTTACTGATTATTGATATTGAGAAAGCTGAAGTAACTAAACGTTTTAAAGCGGACGATACTAGTTTTCTTAATGACGTAGCTGTTGCTAGCAGTGGCGTTATATATGTTACCGACACTGCAAACAATCGTATCTATAGACTCTATAAAGGTCATCTTGAAATTTGGTTAGAGGATAGTCGGTTAGACAATCCGAATGGGCTATATATTGATAATAGTTCTATTGTAGTAGCGAGTTGGGGAAAACCTGTTGATGGTTGGAAAACTGATATACCAGGGCATATTTTACAAGTTTCATTCGAGAACATGAGCATAACTGACTTTGCTGATGGAGTACCCATAGGTAACCTGGATGGACTTGCTAAAATTGATGACACAAGCTTTCTTGTTACTGATTGGATGATAGGGAAATTGCTGCTAGTAAAAGCTGATGGAACTGTCAAAACTTTATTGGAACTTGGCCAAGGTAGTGCAGATATTCTGTATATACGAAGCAAGAATTTACTCTTAATTCCACAAATGATGAAAGGTAATATGGCTGCATATTCTTTTAAAAAATAATTGAAATTTATTTTAGTAAATAAAAGTAAAGGTAAACAGCTATGATTTTCAGTAACTCTGATAAAGTTGCCTTATGGAAGCTGATTTACCTTACTTTTGTCATGCTGATTAGTCCGCATGTCAATGCTGAAGATATACCATTGTCTGCTTCATTAACTAAGTTATTTCCCAATGCTACTCATATCAATAAAGAGGATGAAACCCTAGATATTATTCCCGTATATAGTTCAAATATATTAGAAGGGTATGCGTTTCATACAGCTGAAATCTATCCAGTCAGGGGCTACGGAGGTAAGCCGATCGATATTCTTGTCGGGCTATCATCGCAGGGGCTATATACCGGATTTGTAACACTTGAACATCACGAACCTATATTTATCAAAAATGATGGTCCGCGAAGGCTTGAACACTATATGGCGCAGCTTATAGGTGTAGCCGCCTCAGATAATATCTATATCAAAAAGAGCAGTAAAAAAACACTAGAGGGGGGGCGAAAAAGCACCTATATAGATGGTATCACCAGCGCCACGGTTACCATCAAAGCACTTAATAAAACGCTTACGACCGCGGCGCGTGCTGTGGCACAAGCCAAAGAGCTTGAGGGATACTCTCTGTCTTCCTGGTATACCCCTAAAACAGACATATTCGAAAATTTGACTTTGGAGCAGTTGATTAACAAAGGATTAGTAACTCACTGGCCAATTTATGCTTCGCAAATTCGTTCAGCCAAAGTTGATAAAAAACTAGGCTACCCCAGTCAGCCTATATCGACGGAAAACGAGGAGCCGTTAGCTGAGCTATATATCGCATATTTAAGTCATCCTCTTGTCGAAAAAAACTTGCTAAATGGATCAAAGTACGAGGAATTTATCAAAAAAAATGACTCAAAAGATCAATATATTCTTGTTCTTTCCAAGGGGTCTTGGGAGGGAATGAATTTATCAGAAAAAATCAGTATGAGTCAGCGAGGTTCTGAAGTAGTTCGTAAGGTTTCAGATTTAAAAATAACAAGTTATGATTTGAGTATTTCTGATAATAACTGGAGTGAACTTAGTGTTTTTAAGATTCCATCAGTGGCAAAGTTTTCACCATTGTTAAGAACAAATTTAAAATTTAATACTGATAAAAAAATAATTTTAAACGAAGTATATCAACTCCCTAGGGATTTTTTTACACAGCATAAAAAGAAGGTAGAAATTGATTTGCCGCTATGGATAGAAATATGGCAGCAGCGTCAAGATGATATCTCTTTGTTATTGATAGGTTTGACTATCCTGACCATTGTTTTTCTAAATCAACATTTTTTTGTTAAGAGTTCTACTTTTTTTCATAAAGTTCGCTGGCTGTATCTATCATTTACCTGTCTATTTATCGGCTTTTATTCGCAAGGCCAACTCAGCATTGTAAACGTATTAACTTTACAAAATTTACTCATCGATGGCAGCTCTATAGAGCTTTTTTTACTTGATCCTATCATCGCTATTCTTTGGTGCTACGTTCTAATTAGTCTTGTACTTTTTGGCAGAGGTCTTTTCTGTGGCTGGTTATGCCCATTTGGTGCTATTCAGGAATTCGCAGGGCTATTAGGTAAGCGTTTGAATATAAATAAATGGAAGATTGGTGATATTTGGCATAATAGACTTCAAAAATTCAAGTATTTTGTTTTGGGAGCCATTGTATTTACTTCCTTTTCTTTCCTCAATATTGCTGAACAAATAGCTGAAGTAGAACCTTTTAAGACAAGTATTACACTCTATTTTATCAGAGAGTGGTACTACGTGCTGTATGCAGGGGGGATGATTTTTCTTGCTATGAAAGTTCACAAATTCTATTGCCGCTACATATGTCCATTAGGTGCGTTTATGGCAATTGCGGGAGCCTTTCCAATATTTAACTGGCTTACAAGGCGTCCGGAGTGCGGATCACCTTGTCAAAACTGTCGGGTCAATTGCGAAATTGACGCCATTCCAAAGCATGGAGTAATTGATATGAAAGAGTGTATTCAATGCTTAGAGTGTATTGTCATTAATTACAATCCAACGTTATGCGCTATAGAAGTTGCAAACACAAAAAAACGTAATAGGGTTAGAGCAAAATATATACCTGCCTCCTTAGTAGAGTAGTTGTAAACCTCCGGTGAATCCATCTGGCATCACAAAGCCTGCCCCTCTAAACTAGGAAAGGTGCAAACAAGTCTAATTATTAGTTTTTAGCTACCTAACTATGCGGTCTGTAGAGCGCCGCTAATTAGTACTTAATCGCAGGTTAACTAGGTGTTCACCGATCTTTAAGTGGACACCTAATATGACTCTCAATGCACCTCCATCAGTAACCGACCAGCCAGTAAGCGACGCCGCTTTGATTTGCCGTTCAAAGCTATGATCTTTGACCCCTGTCAGTAGCCAGAAAATTCCATTGCCCAACTCGCTCGTGATAATACACTCAACGCTAACCTGGTTCATAAGTAGCTGATAAATTCCCGGCAGTAGGAATCTACGGATATGCCCGCATTCCTGCATATTCCTGCCGGTCATTCTCCCAACAACGGCATCAGTGACTCAGGCTCCTGATTCCGTCACGCTGGAGATCGACTTGCCATTCCAACAAAAGATGCCGTGCCTAGTCCCAAGCATCAAGTAGCTATTTTTAAGTGGTATTGGAAGTGTGGTTGCCGTCAGCGCTGATTTGATATGTGCAGACGTTTCATCCAGGCCTTAAATGTATAGGTATTTAACTGTAATAATCTTAACAATCTATCGTTATCAATCATAAAAAAGCCCTGCCGGAACTAATCAGGCAGGGCTTTAATTCTGTATCAACAACCTGAGATCAGAGTACCCGATTGTTGTTCAGGAACTTACTTTCCTGACTAGGCCCTGTGCCATCTGCGTAGAGGGTGACTCCAGATTTCAGGCAGATAGTCAGATTATTATGTGATTCCTCAGTATCTTTCGGCAACAGGTGTTCGACTATCGCTTTTTCCTCGAGTAATTCGAGTTCGGTCGCAGTGAGATGTTTGCGGCTGAAATCATTGATATCAAGTCCATGTACAATCTGATAACGCCCATAATTACATCGCACAGGGAAGGAGAAGAACACGCCCTTCTCTATGCCATAGCTGCCATCGCTCAAAATACCCATGCTGACGATCTCACCCGGCTCAGTACCCTGAGTCCAGTTGTGCATCTGATCAACAATCGCCTGAGCGGCTGAGGCTGCACTGGATAACCCACGGGCTTTAATAATCTCACTACCCCGCTCCTGCACCCGCGGAATAAACTCATTACGATACCAGGAGGTATCGATCTGTCCCATGGCAGGCCGACCGAACACTCTTGCGTGATGGAGGTCCGGGTACTGGGTTGGAGAGTGATTACCCCAGATAATGATGTTTTGAATGTCACGTGCAGTAACACCACACTGACTGGCCAGCATACCTTTAGCTCGGTTGTGGTCTAGCCGTGTCAGGCAGGTAAACTGAGAAGGACTGAGTTTTGGCGCATTACGGCTGGCGATCAGTGCGTTAGTATTGGCAGGGTTGCCGGTCACGAGAACTTTAACATCGCGGTTAGCAAAGTCGTTCAGTGCCTTACCCTGACGGGCGAAAATCTCTGCGTTCACTTCGAGAAGATCGCTTCGCTCCATTCCCGGTCCGCGGGGACGTGCACCAACTAGCAGTGCATAGTGGCAGTTGCTAAAGCCATCTTCGACATTATCATGCAAAGTGATGGTGTGTAGCAGCGGATAAGCACAGTCTTCCAATTCCATGGCCAGACCGCGGAGAGCTTCCATAGCGTCAGGAATTTCTATCAACTGGAGAATAACCGGCTGATCACGGCCCATCATTTCACCGGCTGCAATTTTGAATAACAGGTTATAACAAATCGCCCCCGCTGCTCCGGTGACAGCGATCCGAACAGGTCTTCTCATTACATATTACCTCACCTTTCACAAGGTACTTAAATGTTTTCCTGATTTATGTACTTTTATAAAAAGGTGGCCATATTAAGCCACCTTTATTTTTCACTTAGAAAGTAACAGATGCTTCTATAATGAAACCATCCCATTCAGAACCGCCAGCGGCACCAAATATGGTAGCTCCGCCACCGGAAAACTGCTCTTCTTCCTGTTTAACATATTCTGCTTTAAACAGCGTAGAATCGTTCATCCAATAGCCAGCACTTAATTGCAAACGATCGGCTTTATTTGGTCCGTTTACGCCAGTGCTTTTGTTGGATGATTCTGCATAGCGCGCAGCCAGATAATAATCTTTACTGATGTCATATTTACCTTCGACAGACCAAAATTCCATTTTGGATTCTTCGGCGATATAGGCTGTTTGAAGAGAGCCTTCACCTGCAGCCCAGCTGTAATCATCTTTAGCTTCACCATATATAGCGTGAACCAGGAAATTGTCCCCTTTGTATTGAACATCTGCTTGCCAGACTAATGCTTGAACACCAGGTACGATTAATGGATGAGTTGCACGAGCACTTGGTGCAGTATTGGCGAACTGATAGTTATCACCATCACCGATAGCGATAAGCGAACCAAACGGCTTACCCGTTACTGCAGATTGTTTGTGGTCGGTCTTAAAAGCACCTGCACCGAAAGACAGTCCGCTTTCTAGATTAACTGTACCGCGCAGGCCGATGTTATACCCATGTCCTTCAGAAAAGTCAGTGAAAAAGTCAGGAGTAGCCAGCACTGCATCCCAGGTTAGGTTGGTTCCGCTGTCCAGTGTATGAGAACCATATGCCCACAGGCCTTCTTCTGCAGTAATCATATCTATAAGACTGTTACCCACAAAAGGGTTACTTTGTACGGCGGCGCCATCAGAGTAACGGATGAAGTTCTGGGTAGTTGAAACGACGTTACCTAGACGAACACCGGTATTGTTTGGTAGATCAAATTGAATCCATGCCAGATCCTGACTGATAGCAGCGCTGCCATTGTTCCAGTCATTAGGCTCTTCTGCTAGTTCTGCAAAAACAGAAACATTTTCAGCAACCTGTGCATTAATATTTAGCGCGAAACGCATACGTTGGAATGCAGAGTCAGCTGCAGCGTCATTCGGATTAACCGCAGCGCCTTCAACTTCAATGCCGGACTGCCATGCCTGCATTGCAGCTCCGCTGATTTTTACTTTTCCATCCATGAATTCTGCAGCAGAAGCTGCTGTAGACATTGCCAGGATTCCTGCCGCAATATGCATGCTAATAAGTGTTTTTTTCATTAAGAAAACCTCAATCGTTATTTATTCATAGGTTTTTATTTTTTGTGATTAAAGAAAAAAATTTGAACTTTATTTCTTTATCGCTGTACCTATCGCAATTGCTGTGCCAGAAAGTTTTCTTTAGATGTGTATTTTATAAGCCTATGTAATACAATGACTTTTTTTGTTTTTGATTTTTTCTATTGTTTTTATAACATATTGATTAAAGACAGTTGTCGCAGGTTTGCATTAAAAATGCGACAACTGTCTTTTTTGTAATTCCATATATGTTATTTAATGTTCTGCTGTCGCCTGTGAAGGTTGATCTTTTATTACAACCGCAATTTGAAAACCTTCAGGTTTTTCTCCAACCAAATATACGACGGAACTATACTCAGGCTTTTTATCCTTGGTAGGTTCTTCGAAATATATTCTCATCAGATGTGTCACCGGTAGATTGCTCTTGTACTTTTTGTCTCCTAAGTTGAAGCTTTTTAGAAAATTTGTATCTGCTTTCTCAAATTCAGTGTGATTTATTTCACGGCCAAAGTTGTTTTTAGTATAAACTCGGATCATTTTCTGCTTATGTTTTCCCACATCTTCCCAGTTAATCAGGCGTGATATCTCTTCGTAGTTCTTCGCTTCATGAGCTTTAATGAAGCTATCAAGTAAAGCTTCTTTGCTAGAAGATATCTCAGATGCATTTGCAATCATGCAATTAAAAACGATTACAAGTGTAAGTATTTTTTTTATCATTTCATGCTCTCCAATTTATGTTCGAATGCGAGGGATGCTTTCGATAGGTTGTTGGAGCAGGTATCATGCCAGTTTTTATTTTATCTTTTTGTATAAGTAAACTGAGGATTTAAGACGGGTATGAAAGATTACTTGAAGGAAGAAATAAGTAAAACATCCCTGTCATTATAATGACAGGGATGTTTTACTTATAAGAATAGATTTAATACATATTATTTGGTTGTTCGATATTGTATTTCTTCATTTTTCTGTAAACAGTAGATCGGCATATGTTGAGCTCTTCTGAAACTTGCGTTATGTTCCAGCGGAGCCTGCGAAGCGTTTCAAGTAAGCGTCGACCCTCTTCATCGCTTACAAAATCGGAAAGGCTCATTGTTTTAGATTCTTCTATTTCTGTCACGATCTCTCCCTCTTTGAATAAGTCCTTATTAGCGCGGACTTCAATTGGAAGATCATCAACAGTAATATGTTTGTTTTGTGAAACAGCAAGCGAATATCGGAGAACGTTACCTAACTGTCTGATATTTCCGGGCCAGTGGTAATCGTTCAGTAGCGTGGTTACCTGTGGCGAAAATGTTACATCCTCTGAGCCGCCTAGCTCGCTATTAAGAATGCAGCGAATGATAAACTCTTTGTCGCTACGTAAGCGTAATGCGGGTAATTTGAGGGCCATACCATTTAGGCGGTAATAAAAATCCTCCCTGAAGAGTTTGTCTTTTATTCGTTGGATCAGGTTTTGGTGGGTTGCCGATATCACTTGAATATCCAGAGATGTAGGCTCAGATGCCCCAAGTGCTAGAATTTCTCTTTCTGCCAATGCGCGTAATAGCCTGGTTTGCAATTGAATAGGCATATCACCAATCTCATCGAGGAAGATTGTCCCTCCGTTAGCTTGCTCTAGCTTTCCTTTCATGCCTTTGCGATTCGCCCCCGTGAATGATCCGCTGCGGTAACCAAACAACTCACTTTCAATTAGGGATTCGGGAATGGCTGCACAGTTTAGAGCTATGAAAGGGCCGTTTTTCTTTGCACTGGCATCGTGTATGGCTCGGGCAAATGCTTCTTTACCTGTACCTGTTTCACCAGTTATCAGAATAGGAATGTCTTTATCTATGACGTGACGGATCTGCTGTACATTTTGCAGTACATCTAAGTCTTCACCTGCCAATTGTTCCAGTGTAGGGTGCTTATGTTTATTTGAACGTTCTGTCTGTTTGTTTCCAGGTTCAACTGTAGGACTGATTATGCCTGCAGGAACTCTGATAGCAACTTCGATTTCATCCAGTAATTTTGGTGACTGATTATAAACAGTATTTGCACCACCGTTACTTTTGCTCAGTAGCTCGTTTATTGTAAGACCTGTAATATCTTCAATTTGACAGCCGAGTAGTTGTTGTCCAGGTAGTAGTAAGCCTTCATATTCAGCAAATGCTGCGCGATTAGCGCCTATGATGACACCTCGTTCATTTACCGCAATTAATTGCTCCTGAGCCAGGTCAGAGAAGTTCTTTGTCTCTTTTATATGCATGGTGACCTGACTGCGGTAGCTTTGTCGGAAGTAGCTATTCTCAATCATTCTGCCGTACATCATTACCATCTGAAGAGTAAGAAGCTGAGTCTCCTTGCTTCCACTTGAACCCAGACAAGATGCATTTAGGCATCCTTTCAGGTTGCCAAGAGGATCAAAAATTGGAGTTACAGAACAGCTAAGTTGTTTATGGTTATCAAAGAAGTGCTCATGTTGATGGATGATCATCGATTCTTTTTCTATCAGGCAAGTGCCGATACCATTTGTGCCTGCATTCTTTTCACCCCATTTAGATCCAATCAGTATACCTGCGTCCTGCCAAATATCTTTCATCTGTGGAGGGAGTTTTGCGTCGAGAGTCAGGCCAGATTCATCGGTAAGTAGTACGGAAAAGCCTGCGGCAGAAATACGCTTAGACAGTCCTGTCAGACCATTTCGGGCGATATTCAGATAGCTTTCATGACGTTCGAGATGTTGCTTAATTTCATGATTTGTAATGACCTCGACGTCTTGAGGGGAGTGTGGATCCAAGCCGTAATTAAGAAGACTGCGTTGCCAGGATTTGGCAATTATTTCTTCTGGTTGAATACTTCGTTCTTGAAAGTTTCCTGTTACGTAAGCGACAACATCCTTGGTGCCATTTAATCGTGGCATGTTTCTCATAGTGGATTCGCTCCAGCCTTATTACACTGTGACTGCACTTTCACTTAATTAATTCGTACAGCAGTGTATAAGGTATTATTATTTTAATTTCATTATAACAATGTTTATGAACATTGGAAAGCAATATAAGCAGGATGTATGCCAGTTGCTTGCTTGGTTATGATAATGTGACAAATATTGTATAGATGAGTTGAGTGATTAGCAGACTTGATTTCTTTGATGTAAGAGTGAAGCCTTTTAGGGCTGTGATGTAATCTATAGTCAGTGATTATTTTTGCATAGCTGCTCAGAAAAATAGCCGGGGCGATAATTTAATTTGGCTAATGTTATTACTTGGCGTATAGGCTATCAAGTGTAGCATTTTAGATTCATCTGTTTCATAAATGATACAGTTGTCTCATTTGTCTGGCGTGTTGATTTTCCGCTTTATCGGGTTTGAAGGGATGATGTGAAGTGTGGAGTTTTCGAATTTGATAATGTTTGTATGTTCTTATTATGTATGATCAGTTATTGGCGTTAAGCTAATGTCGGTCACGCTTATGTTTAATTCAATAAATTTTCCATGCGAGCTTATAGGCAAGGGTTTTATATTTATAATCCGATTTATAAGTTTTTTTGCTTACAGGTAGAACTATCCTGATTTATATGTCTGTAGCTGTCTAATTTTTAGGCTTTCTATCGTGTATTTTGATAATTAAAACTCGAAGAGCACTCTGGCCTGGAAATTGCTCTATTTTATTCAGAGTTGTTTCTGGGTGTAAAACGCTGAATTTATTGGTCTGTTTTGCTTCAGGTGTCGCAACTCTCGTTGCAAGAATGCTACGGTTGAAAATAAATCTAATATTAGGAGTTACCCATGAGCTGGACAAAACCATCTTACAAAGATCTGCGTATCGGTTTCGAAGTTACAATGTATTTCGCCAACCGATAAATTTCTTTATCAATCTCCAAATAATGCATGCAACCATGCCCGGTAGGTTCGGGTTGCATGTATAGGTTTCTGGCCTGAAATGGATTTGCTCTGAAGTTAAGTTGATTTTAGTGTGAGTTTGTTTTGGGTCGGTTTCCGCCATATGGAAAAAAAATGAAAATTCAGATTCTTGGTTCCGCAGCGGGCGGCGGTTTTCCTCAGTGGAACTGTAACTGCCGCAACTGTGCCGGCTATCGGGCCGGAACGCTTAATGCAAAATCCCGGACGCAGTCCTCCATTGCGGTGAGTGCCAATGGCGAAGACTGGATTCTGTTTAATACCTCCCCGGATATCCGTCAGCAGCTGGCTGACTTCGCACCGATGCAACCGAATCGCAAAATTCGTGATACCGGCATTGCCGCGATTGTCTTCATGGACAGCCAGATCGACCATACCACCGGTCTGCTGATGCTGCGTGAAGGTTGCCCCCATGAGGTCTGGTGTACCGATATGGTGTATCAGGATCTGACCACCGGTTTCCCCATCTTTAAGATGCTGGAACACTGGAATGGCGGTATCAAACGCAACCGCATTCCTGTCGGGGGAGCGGCAGACGAGGGCGCTAACAGCTTTGTGATCCCTCAGGTCCCCGAACTGAAACTGACAGCGGTCGCGCTGCTCAGCAGTGCTCCACCCTATTCACCGCATCGCAACGACCCCCATCCAGGGGACAATATAGGTATCCTGATAGAAGATACCCGCAGCGGGAAAACCCTGTTCTATGCCCCTGGCCTTGGCCAGATTGAACCCCACCTTAAACCGATTATGAAAGAGGCAGATTGCTTGCTGGTCGACGGCACTATCTGGCGTGACGATGAGCTGATCACCACCGGTGTGGGCGATAAGCTCGGCGTCACCATGGGCCATCTGGCGCAGTTGCGTAATGATGAAACCGGCAGGGGTGGCATGATCGACTTTCTGGATACGCTGGATAAGCCCCGGAAAGTGCTGATCCACATTAACAATACCAATCCGATCCTGGATGAAGACTCACCGGAACGGGCCGAAGTGGAAGCCCACGGTATCGAAGTATCCTGGGACGGAATGGGTATAGAACTCTGAGAGGTTTGCCATGAATGCACAGATGAACGAAGCCGGTACACAAGCCGATCTGCCACCGATGAGCCGGGACGAATTTGAACAGGCGCTGCGGGCGAAAAGCGCTTTTTATCATACGCAGCACCCTTACCATATCGCCATGTACAACGGCAGCTGCACTAAAGAGCAGATTCAGGGCTGGGTGGCTAACCGGTTTTACTATCAGATCTCCATTCCGGTGAAAGATGCGGCGATTATGGCCAACTGCTCCGATCGCGAAGTGCGTCGTCACTGGGTGCAGCGCATACTGGACCATGATGGTTATGATGGCGCGGTGGGTGGCATCGAAGCCTGGTTGCAACTGGGTGAGGCGGTCGGCCTGACCCGCGAAGAGATCCTCTCGGAAGAACATGTCTTGCCGGGGGTTCGCTTTGCCGTGGATGCCTATGTCAATTTTGCCCGCCGGGCTGACTGGCATGAAGCCGCCAGCTCCTCGCTGACTGAGATGTTTGCACCAACGATCCATCAGAATCGTCTGGACAGCTGGCCGGGCCACTATCCCTGGATTAAAGAGGAGGGCTATCAGTACTTCCGTAACCGTCTGACCGAAGCCCGCCGCGATGTGGTACATGGGCTGGAGATCACCCTGGATTACTACAAAACCCGTGAGCAACAGGAAAAGATGCTCAACATCCTGCAGTTTAAACTGGATGTGCTGTGGACCATGCTGGACTCGATGACCATGGCCTATGAACTTAAACGTCCACCGTATCATACGGTGACTGACGAGAAGGTGTATCACAAAGGATTGTTTGCATGAGCAGCCCGGCGAACGCCCCCGCGATAACGCCGGATCAGACCCCGGTGCTCAACCGGATGTTCCGCTTCCAGTGGGAGAAAGCGCAGGACTGCTATGTGCTGCTCTATCCCGAAGGGATGGTCAAACTCAATGGCCCGGCCGGTGAAGTACTGGCGCTGGTCGATGGTCAAAGCACTGTAGCGGATATTATCCAGACACTGCAGGCAAAGTTCCCGGATGCTGAGGGGATCGACCGGGATATTCTGGATTTTTTAGGAGACGCCCGTGAGCAACTCTGGATCAGCCTGTAACGGTCAGCCTTCACAGGCGCCGTCTTTAAGCCATTTAAACAATGTCCCAACCCATGGTCAGCCGCTCTGGTTGCTGGCCGAACTGACCTATAAATGTCCTCTGCAGTGCCCTTACTGCGCCAATCCGGTGGATTTTGCCAGCAAAACGGGAGAGCTGACGACGGCTGAGTGGATCGACGTCTTCACTCAGGCGCGTGAACTGGGGGCCGCCCAACTGGGTTTTTCCGGTGGCGAGCCACTGGTGCGCCAGGACCTGATTGAGCTGATTAGGGAAGCGCGAAACCTCGGCTACTATTCCAATCTGATCACCTCAGGGGTGGGGTTAAACGAACGCAAGATTGCTGATTTCAGAGAAGCGGGTCTGGATCATATCCAGGTCAGCTTTCAGGCGGCCGATCCTGAAGTGAACAACCTGCTGGCGGGTTCTGAAAAAGCGTTTAAACAGAAGCTGGCGATGGCCCGGGAAGTGAAAGCCCAGGGTTATCCGATGGTGCTGAACTTTGTCACCCATCGTCACAATATTGATCAGATAGACCGTATTATCGAACTCTGTGTTGAGTTGAAAGCGGATTACGTCGAACTGGCTACCTGTCAGTATTATGGCTGGGCGTATGAAAACCGTAACGATCTGCTGCCCACCCGGGTGCAACTGGAGCGGGCCGAACGGATCACCAATGAGTACCGTGACCGGCTGGCGGCGGAAGGTAATCCGATCAAGATTATCTTTGTAACCCCGGACTATTACGAAGAGCGCCCTAAAGGGTGTATGAACGGCTGGGGCCAGGTATTTCTCACGGTCACCCCGGATGGCACCGCGCTGCCGTGTCACAGTGCACGCATGCTGCCGATCGAGTTCCCCAATGTGCGGGAGCAGAGTATCGAGGCTATCTGGAACCGGTCCAATGGCTTCAACCACTTCCGTGGCTATGAGTGGATGAAAGAACCTTGCCGTAGCTGTGATGAAAAAGAGAAGGACTTTGGTGGTTGTCGCTGCCAGGCCTTTATGATGACCGGTGATGCCAACAATACTGACCCGGTGTGCAGTAAATCGCCGAACCACGGTATGATCATTCAGGCGCGGGAAGAGGCTGAACTACCCTCCCACAAAGAACCGATCTACCGTAACGAACGTAACTCCAAAGTTTTTGCTAAAAGTTAGTCAATGGCTTTTGGCTCTCGTTGTTTCAGTGTGTTCCATTTATGCGGCACGTGTTGCATTTTTTACAAGACATCTGTTGCTGGTGCAGTTGTTTAACTTATCAATATAACCGAACTATGCTTGGTCCCCGCTATGGCTCGGTAATTGCATTATCAAGTGTGTTATAAGTGCAAGCTTAGCTTCCACGGAAATAGCATCATTTGTCCATATGAATAATAAAGAAATAAAAATTATGGCTTATATCATTAATATTGTTCTTATTAGTATGTTATCAATTCATGCTTATGCCAGTGAATTGCCCCAGATTCGGGTAGCCGTATTACAGTTTGGTACAGTCAACTGGGAGATGGATGTTATACGGCACCATAAGCTCGATGAAAAATACCATTTTTCCCTTGAAGTGACCCCTGTTGCAGGCAAAAACGCCAGTTCAGTTGCCCTGCAAAGTGATGCCGTTGATCTTATCTACAGCGACTGGGTCTGGGTTAACCGCCAGCGGTTTAATCAACGGATGTTTGGTTTCTCACCAGTCTCGTCCGCATCCGGGGGGCTGTATGCTCAGTCGGATAGCGTTGTTTCATCCCTTAATGATATTAAAGATGCCCGACTGGGCGTGGCGGGAGGCTCTGTTGATAAGAGCTGGTTGCTGCTTCAGGCCTACAGTAAGCAGACTCTCGGGCGTAACATTGTAGACATTACTGAGCCTGTCTTTGCAGCGCCTCCTTTGTTAAATCAGTTGATGTATGACGGCAAGCTACCATTGAGTCTTAATTTCTGGCACTACAGTGCACGACTTAAAGCCAAAGGGTTTAAACCGATCATCACTGTTGACGAGATGATCCGAGGGTTGGGCGTCAATTATCAGATCCCGCTGCTGGGCTGGGTGTTCACTGAGGCGATGATTCAGGAAAAAAGTGAGCAGTTGGGTAATTTTTTAAGGGCGTCCCGGGAAGCCCGGCAGATATTGTTAGAATCAGATGCAGAATGGCAGCGCATTAAACCGCTGATCAAGGCGGAAGACGACTCTATTTTTGCCGCACTTAAAACGGGTTATCGTGGTGGGGTACAGCAACAGTTTGGTATTGATGAGCTGGATTCACTGGAAAAACTCTACGCCATTATGGCTCACGAGGGTGGTGACAAACTGACGGGCGGAGCTGTAAAGCTGGATCGTTCATTGTTCTGGGTTGCGGGCGCTGAAAAGAGTATCAAGCAGGTCACTACAGGAGGGAATAAGTGATCGTTTTCGCTATAAAACGTTTTGTGCTGGTGTCGTTGCCTCTGGTGATATTGTTTGTTGTGTGGCAGTTGGCTGCGGTGCTGCTGGATGACAACACTTTCCCCAGTGTGCTTCAGGTGTTTGCCAGTTTTCGCACCCATCTATTCGACGGCGATATGCTACATCATCTGGTTGTTACCATGATAAGAGTGATGATGAGTTTTACTATCGCGATGGCGCTGGGGGTGCTGATCGGCATCATGATGGGGGCGTTTACCCGTTTAAACGCGGCGGGCGACTCTATCCTAATTATCGCCCTTAATGTGCCAGCGCTGGTTACTATTATGCTCTGCTATGTCTGGTTTGGGCTGGTGGAAGCGGCAGCGATTGCGGCGGTGGCGATTAATAAAATCCCGACCGTTGTGGTTATGGTGCGTGAAGGCGCCCGGGTTGTTGACCGGGATCTGCTGGAGGTTGCAAAGGTCTTTCAGGTTGCGCCGCTACGTTACTTTTTTAAAGTTTATCTGCCTCAGCTTTACCCCTTCATTATGGCGTCGGCTCGTTCCGGTCTGTCACTGATCTGGAAAATTGTGCTGGTGGTTGAACTGTTGGGACGTAGTGATGGCGTGGGCTTTCAGCTGGGCACCTATTTTCAGTTTTTTGATATAGCCAGCATTCTGGCTTACACCCTGGCGTTTGCGGCCATTATTCTGGTGATTGAGGGGCTGATTATGCGCCCGTTGGATCGTTACATCGCCCGGGGGGGATACCATGGTCAATCTTGATATTGCCTTACAGAGTAAGTTCTATGCCAATAGCCCTGACAAAGTACTAGGGCCGCTCTCTTTTAGCGTATCCCCGGGTGAGTTTGTCGCGCTGGTTGGCCCTTCGGGTGCGGGCAAAACGACCCTGCTGAATATGATTGCGGCGCTGCAAAGCTGTGCTCCCGGTGAGATTAAGTTTAACGGTTACCCTCTCAGCGGTAAGCCCGACTGTAAGATCGGTTATATCTTTCAGCAGCCGAGACTGATGCCCTGGCTAACAGTGGCTGATAACCTGCGTCTGGTGAAGCCTGACACCACTGAGTCTGACATCGAGGCGATACTGACAAAGGTTGGGCTGGCGGGAAAATCCGATCTCTATCCAAAACACCTCTCGGGCGGGATGCAGCGCAGAGTCAGTATCGCCCGGGCTTTTCTGACCGAACCGGATCTGTTGCTGCTGGATGAGCCCTTTGTATCTCTGGACGCGCCCAATGCGGACAACCTGCGTGCACTTCTCGGGGAATTATGGGTAGAACATCAACCGACGGTGATTTTTGTCACCCATGATCTCAATGAGGCGATTCAGCTGGCGGACCGGATTCTGTTTCTCTCTTCTGCACCGGCTATGGTGATTCTGGACAAACCGGTTGATTTGCCTCGTCCCCGGGCTGTTGACGATAGCAGACTTCAGTACTGGAAAAATGATCTGCTGAGTGAGCATGTTGGTTTATTAGAAGGGGCCCTCTCAGATCCCGTTCTGAAATTGATCTCAGGGGGAGATGTATGAATTCAGATGCCGCACTGGAACTGATCACCGTCAGCAAAACCTACGGGCAGATTAAAGCTTTAGACAAGGTCAGTTTAGCGATTCAATCATCTCAGTTTGTTGGTTTGCTGGGCCAGAATGGCGCGGGCAAAACCACACTGTTTCAGCTGTTAACCGGTCTGTTTAATAACGATAGTGGTCAGATACAGGTATGTGGGCATGATATCCGCCGTCATCCGATTGACGCACTTTCTTCTATTGGTGTTGTCTTTCAGCAGTCAACCCTGGATCTCGATCTGACGGTGCAGGGCAACCTTAAATTTCACTGTCTGTTACATGGACTGAGCCGGTCTGAAGCAGAGCACCGTATTGCCAGTGAGTTAGAACGCTTTGACATGACCGCTGTGCGATATCAGCCGGTGCGAAGTTTAAGTGGCGGCAACCGCCGCAAAGTTGAACTGATTCGTAGTCTGTTACACCGGCCCCGATTGTTATTGATGGATGAAGCCACCGTTGGGTTAGATCCGGAATCACGTAAGTCGCTGGTTAATCATGTTATTTCCCTGTGTAAAGAGCGGGATCTGGCAGTGCTTTGGAGTACCCATATCGTTGAGGAGATTCAGCAGGCTGATCGGGTCGTGGTGCTCGACAAAGGTAAGATTCTGGCTGATTCATCCCCCGACAAATTGCTGGCTGAAGAGGATAGCGGAGTCTCCCTTTCAGACGCATTTTTACACCTGGTCAATCTTAATAAAACTATTGGAGTCGTTCATGGACATGCTTGTTAAAACCTTTAAATCGGTGGCGCTGGTATTGCTGTTGTTAGTGGCACAACAGAGTCAGGCAAAAAGTGGATATGTTTTTGTCAGCAGTGAAAAAGATGATCTGGTCACCGTATTTGAAGCAAAAAGTATGGATAAAGTAACGGCGATTAAAACCAGTGAACGCCCCCGTGCCATGAAACTGAGTAAAAATGGTGCACTGCTCTATGTTGCTTGCGGTGATGCGGATGCGATTGATGTGATCGATGTGGCGACGCTTAAAGTTCAAAAGAGTATTGAGATCGGTGAAGACCCTGACCGCTTCGATCTGTCACCGGATGAAAAATACCTTTATGCCTCTAACGAAGATGATGGACTGGTGACCGTTTATTCATTAGAAGATGACAGGAAAGTGGCCGAGATTGAAGTGGGTGAAGAACCGGAAGGGGTGTTGGTCTCTGCGGATAATCGTCTGGTCTACGTGACCTCTGAAGTCGCTAACATGGTGCATGTGATCGATGTGCAGAGCCATGAACTGATTGAGAATATTGTGGTGGGCAATCGCCCACGGCGGATGCTGCTGACCCCAGATCAGCAACAGCTCTGGGTGAGTAATGAAGTGGGCGGTACCATTTCCATTCTGGATACGGTGTCTTATCAACCCGTCGCTGAGTTGTCCTTTTCACTACGTGGGGTGCGTGCGGAAAGTATCTCTCCGGTCGGCATGGTGATGACTAAAGATGGTCAGCGTGCCTATATCACACTGGGTGGTGCCAACCATGTTGCGGTGGTTGATATAGCGGCTAACAAAGTGATCGATTATATTCTGGTGGGCAAGAGGGCCTGGGGAGTCACCCTTAACCATGACGAGAGTCGGCTCTATGTCACCAATGGCAAGAGTGATGACCTGGCGGTGATTGATACCGAACGTCTCAAAGTGATCAAGTCGGTGCCCGCAGGGCGGGTGCCCCACGATGTTGTGGTGGATGACTGATGTTCTGTTTTACTCAAACTCTCAGGATTATTAATCTTAGGATAGCTGCCGCACTGCAGGTTCTACTGCTGTCCTCCAATGTGTGGGCCAGCGATCTTACTAGCTTCAATATTGCGCTGATACAGTATGCAGATGATCCCCGTTATCGGGATGATATTATCGATGCCCGTTATCAGGCTCAGCCCTGGGGACGCCTCGATACGGCGGTTGAACTGGCGATTAAAGAGTCCCGTTTTGCCGCCCAGAAGAGAGGGATCAAATTTGAACTGGTCATACATGAGGTAGACGAATTAGCCCTGCTTCCTGAACTTATTCTCAGCTTGCAGGCGGAGGGCTCTCAGTTTTTGTTACTGGATCTTCCTGCTGAAGGGGTAAAGCTAGCCGCTGATGCTGCACAGGGTAGCAACACGGTTCTGTTTAACCTCAGTGCCCTTGAAAACAATCTGCGGGATGAAAACTGTCAGGCTAATTTGTTACATATCTTACCCAGTCGTCGGATGCTGACCGATGCGACGGCGCAGTATCTGATCTCTAAAAAATGGAAAGAGGTACTGGTACTCCACAGTGAAGCCGAGCCTGATCGACGTTATCTCGATTCATTACAGGCGTCAGCTAAAAAGTTTGGCCTCGATCTGGTCGCTCTTAAACCCTATACCCTGGGCAATGATCCCCGACAGCGTTACCAGAACAATATCTCACTATTAACCGCTAAGGATGACTATGATGTGGTCTATGTGGTTGATACCACGGGTGAGTTTGCGGTTGATGTGCCGTACTCCATCGTTAAACCGCGTCCGGTCGTTGGCGCATCGGGCCTGGTAGCAGACTGGTGGCACTGGGCCTGGGAGCGCAACGGTGCCCCCCAGGTGAATAAACGCTTTGTTAAAAAAGCTAAACGGCAGATGACCGGTTACGACTGGTCAGCGTGGCTGGCGGTTAAGGTAATTGCTCAGGCGTTGCTGGATCGGCCCCAGCAGGGCAGTAGCTCGTTTAGCGTGGAATCGCTGCTAAAAACTATAGGTTCTGAAGAGTTTAAGTTGGATGGTGCTAAAGGTTATCCGTTAAATTTCAGACCCTGGAATAATCAGCTCAGACAACCCGTTTTCCTCACCTCGCTGAACCGTGTCATCGGACGTGCGCCCATTGATGGTTTCCTGCATCCGGTGAATAACCTCGATGTGCTCGGCAGTGATAATGATGAGGGGCGCTGCCAACTGAACCCGGGAGGCAGTCTGTGAATTCCATGCATGCGATCAATGCATTCAGCGCACTGTCCGCCCGCGAGACCAGCAAATTCATACGTCAGAAAGGGCGTCTGTTCTCAGCACTGGTGAGGCCCGCCTTATGGCTTCTGGTGTTTGCCGCCGGTTTTCAGAATGTCTTCGGGGTAGCGGTTATCCCCCCGTATGAATCTTATATCGAGTATGAGGTGTACATCACGCCGGGTCTGTTGTGTATGGTGATGCTGTTCAACGGTATGCAGTCATCTTTGTCGATGGTGTATGACCGGGAGATGGGGCTGATGCGTCTGTTACTGACAGCGCCACTGCCGCGCTGGTATATCCTGTTTAGTAAACTGATGGCCGGGACACTGTTATCGCTGTTGCAGGTGTACAGCTTTATGATTATCTGCTGGCTGTTTGATGTGGATATCCCGCTCTATGGTGCGCTCACCGCACTGCCTGCGTTTATCCTCGCCGCGCTGATGCTGGGTGCACTGGGGTTGTTACTTTCGGTATCGGTGAAACAGCTGGAGAATTTTGCCGGGATGATGAACTTTGTAATCTTCCCCATGTTCTTTATCTCGCCTGCACTCTACCCGCTGTGGAAACTGGAAGAAGCAGGTGCTGAATTGGTATTTCAGGTAGCTAAGTATAATCCCTTTACTCATGCTGTGGAGCTGGTCCGCTTTGCCCTGTATGGTCAGTTAAACTGGCTGTCACTCAGCGTGGTCTTCGGTGCATTTGTGCTGTTCTTCAGCTTAGCTGTCTGGGGTTATGATCCTCAGAAAGGTGTTGTCGCTCGCTGGAAATCATGATTATGCTACAGAGTAAGGTGAGTAAACTACATTTACCGGATTAATCTTGATTTTTTAACTGAGATACATCAGCGATTGAATAACTCCGTTCGGTTGTATGACTGCTTTATCTTTAAATTCTTGTGTGTGACGTAGCCTGTAAAATACTTATCGCGGCCGAGTGATACTGGACCGTAGCGGGGCTCGTCATTATAGCTACGTGTATTGTTTGTGTGTCATATTAGTTAGTAGCAGGATCCATCAATTCCTCCAGCCGATCCCCCAATGAATTCCATGCTTGTGCCATCTCGTTACGGTATTCGTGTCTTAAATAGGTACGGCGAATCCTGTTTTGCTCGATATGGTTGAGGCAGCAATCAATTACATCTGGTAGCACGCCTAAGTCAGTCATTGTTGATACGCCAGTGCGTCTCAGGTCATGTGGTGTCCGGCGCTCACCTTTATCTGATTGTAGTAGCTGAGAGTCATTATTATTTTTAGTTCGGCCCTCAAGTACTTCCTTATCAGCTCGTTGGCGGTTCCTTATATGACGAGTGATAGTTTTTGTATCTAAGTGTGCTTTCCATGTTCTATTTGGATATAGATATAGCCATTCTGTGGTATCACTGAGTTCGGTAATCTGTTGCATATCTTATATGGATGTGGTGGTTTTGAACTCATTGTAATGATGTTAAACATAATTTCGGAGAGTGTAGCAGACGAATGAGTTTCAGTGCCCTTATTTACAAATGAGGCTTATTTGTTAGGGATTCTATAAAGGTTATTGGTGTAGGTGTTGGTGTAGGTTTTGTTTTTATTTTAAAATAAGTCTATTAAAATCAATGGCAAAACACCCATGCATCATGGGTGTGTGAGGCGCGGTTGTAGAGTTCGTACTGGTCATTGCTAGCAATCTTATTAGGTGATTCGCTGGCTGTATTGCCATCTTTTTAGTAAGCAGAGCATTCTACGTTAATCAGATAGACTTACATAGTCCGGGGGGCAGAGGATATTACCGCTGCCGGCTTCCCGACTAAACAGAGACTGCTTTTAGTCGATGCCCGGTCAACCTTAAGCATCACTAATCTTCCGGTTTGATAATGGTCATGTCTGCCGCCATGACTTCCTGATAGTTTGTCTCCTTGTCATCATTGGTACAGGAGATTGCTGTGGAACTAGTGTGCCCGGCGGGCAGTTTTCCCGCATTGAAAGCGGCGGTGGACGGCGGAGCCGATACGGTGTATTTCGGTTTTCGGGATAAAACCAATGCGCGTCAGTTTGCCGGTCTTAATTTTGACCGGCGCAAGGCGGAAAAAGGTATCGACTATGCCCGCTCCCGGGGGGTTAAAGTGCTCTGCGCTATCAATACCTATCCCCAGCCCGAAGGGTGGGAAACCTGGCGTGCGGCGGTGGATATGGCTGCGGACTTACAGGTAGATGCGCTGATCGCCGCCGATATGGGGGTGCTGGGTTATGCTGCCGGGCGTCATCCGGATCTGCGGCTGCATTTGTCGGTACAGGGATCGGCGACCAACTACGAAGCCCTGCGCTATTACCAGCAGGCGTTTGGTATTCAGCGTGCGGTGTTGCCCCGGGTGCTTTCCCTGGCTCAGGTGGAGCACCTGGCGGCGCACTCTCCCGTAGAGCTGGAGGTATTTGCCTTTGGCAGCCTCTGTATCATGTTGGAAGGACGCTGTTATCTCTCCTCTTACCTGACCGATGAGTCCCCTAATACCTGTGGTGCCTGCTCGCCCGCTAAGGCAGTGCGTTGGCAGGAAACCCCTCAGGGGCTGGAGTCGCGCCTCAACGAAGTGCTGATCGACCGGTATAGCGCAGACGAAAAAGCCGGTTATCCGACGCTGTGTAAGGGGCGCTTTGAGGTTGAAGGGCATGTCTATCACGTGATGGAAGAGCCGACCAGCCTGAATACGCTGGACCTGATTCCTGAATTGCAGCGGATCGGTATCAAAGCGGTGAAAATCGAAGGTCGGCAACGCAGTCCCGCTTACGTTGCCCGGGTATCCCGGATCTGGCGTGAAGCACTGGATACAGCCCGTGCGTCAGGGGGTTTTCGGGTTCGCCCGGAGTGGAATAACGGTTTGAACGAACTTTCGGAAGGTGCCACGACGACGATTGGCGCCTACCATCGTAACTGGCAGTAGGGGACCGGATATGGAACACACCATGCGCTTGTCACTGGGGCCTTTGCTTTATTTCTGGCCGAAGCAGGATGTTTATAATTTTTACGCAGAGATGGCCGAGCAGCCGTTGGATACCATCTATCTGGGAGAGACTGTCTGTTCCAAGCGGCGCCAGCTGAAACTGGATGACTGGCTGGAGATAGGTCGCGATCTGACTGGCTGCGGTAAACGGGTGGTATTATCCAGTCTGGCGCTGCTGGAGGCGGAGTCCGAGCTGAAAATGCTGCGCCGGATTTGTGATAACGGTGAGTTTATGGTCGAAGCCAATGATATGGCGGCGGTGTATTTACTCAGTCAGCAGGGCGTGCCTTTTATCACCGGCCCGTCGATCAATATCTACAATCTGGCAGCGCTGAAACGGCTGTATGCCAGCGGTATGCGGCGCTGGGTGATGCCGGTGGAGCTGTCCGCACAGACGCTGGATACTTTGTTGCGAGGCGTTGCGGATGATGGCCAGCTAACGAAGCTGGAGACCGAAGTGTTTGCCTATGGCTGTCTGCCGCTGGCCTATGCGGCCCGCTGCTTCACCGCCCGCTACCGCAACCTGCCGAAGGATAATTGTAACTTCTGCTGCATCGAATATCCCGACGGTATTCAGGTGCGCTCTCAGGAAGGTACCGAATTGTTCAGTATGAATGGCGTTCAGACCCTCTCCAGTGGCTTGTATAATCTGGAACATGAGCTTGATCGGATGTCACAGATGGGTGTCAGTCGGGTGCGTCTCAGTCCGCAACAGCGGGGAATGGTGGAGGTGATTAAGCGCTTCAGTGATCGCCTTCAGGGCGACACCCCGGACACTATTCCACTGTTAAATGCCAGTCAGTGCAACGGTTACTGGTATGGTCAGCCCGGTATGAATCGAGTGGAGTAACTGTTTTTATGAAGGAGTCAGGGCGGTGGTTCAGCTACCGCTCTGGAATTGTTGCATCAGTTTCAGACTGCGCTGAAATAGCGCTGGCATCTCACACCAGTCGACACTGTCCAGCAGGTTTTTGACTGCCAGTCCCAGTTCTGTATCGCCTTCAATCGACAAGCGGCGCTGGAAAAACAGGGTGTCAGGGTCCTCCGCCTGGTTCGCCAGTTGAATAAAGTCCCCTTTGTTACCACGAATCCAGGCATCCGGCCGATCCGCGGGTACTACCCGTATTTGTTCGTCATGACAGCCGAATGCCAGTGTTATACCCAGATCTTTGACTTCCAGTCCCAGCAGCCGCCCCTCGAGAAAGTCAAACTCTCCGTCCTGCAGTTGTTCCCGGAACAGGCGATTAAGCAGCGGCTGCAGCAGCGCCTGCTTCAGGCGAAACGGGATATGCGACTGGCAGCGTTGAAATAATCCGGTCAGGGATATCACCCGGGCGGGGTGGGGCAGTTGAGGCAAGAACGGCATGGTATGACTCCGGTAGTGTTTATCCGATAGTAAGCGAAAAAAAAGTTTATGCCCTTGATATCTGTCAAGGTTATAGAGGGGCGTGATTACACATAATGCACTATATATTGTGTTAGATATTAAAAGATAATACTGCATGTTGTGTGAGGCGAAGTATGGATAGGAATGATAGCGTTGCTGTAAGGAGTACCATTGATGAATATCTTGAACGCAGTGACTGGCGGGTTAATGCCAATGCCAATCAGGGCTATTCGCTCGGTGGTCTGATTCTGAATGTCTCCGGCAAGGTGATTGCCAATTACTGGCTGAACGAGGTGTATACCCCGCAGATCGGTTTGGCACACCGGGAAGGGGATCTGCATATCCATGATCTGGATATGCTTTCCGGCTATTGTGCAGGCTGGTCCCTGCGGACCCTGTTGTATGAAGGCCTGAACGGTATTCCCGGACGACTGGAGAGTGGGGCGCCAAAACATCTGAGCAGTGCTATCGGTCAGATCGTTAATTTCCTCGGCACTCTGCAGAACGAATGGGCCGGGGCTCAGGCGTTCAGTTCCTTCGATACTTATCTGGCCCCGTATATCCGTAAAGATAACCTCAGCTATGAACAGGTTCTGCAATCGATACAGGAGCTGATCTACAACCTTAATGTGCCGTCACGCTGGGGGACTCAGACTCCGTTTACCAATCTGACGTTCGACTGGCACTGTCCGGAAGACCTGCAGCAGCAGGTTCCGGTCATTGCAGGCGAGGAGATGCCGTTCACCTACGGTGAACTGCAGCGGGAAATGGATATGATCAACCGTGCCTATCTGGAAGTGATGGCTGCGGGCGACGCTAAAGACCGGGTGTTTACCTTCCCGATACCGACCTACAACATCACCCGGGACTTTGACTGGGACAGCCCCAATGCGGATCTGTTATTTGGACTGACGGCTAAATACGGTCTGCCCTATTTCCAGAACTTTATCCGCTCAGATCTGGAGCCGAATATGGTTCGCTCGATGTGCTGTCGTCTGCAACTCGATCTGCGGGAACTGCTGAAGCGGGGCAATGGTCTGTTCGGCTCAGCGGAGCAGACCGGTTCCCTCGGCGTGGTGACGATTAACTGTGCCCGGCTGGGCTATCGCTACCAGGGTAACTGGGAACAGCTGTATCAGCAGCTGGATCACCTGTTGCTGCTGGCGCGGGATTCGCTGGAGTTGAAGCGGCAGCGTATCCAGCAACTGATGGACGAAGGGTTGTTCCCCTATACCAAACGCTATCTGGGAACCCTGCGGAACCATTTTTCCACCATCGGGGTTAATGGTATCAATGAGATGCTGCGCAACTTCAGTCAGGATACGCTGGATATAAGCAGTGATTCAGGACAGGCGCAGGCGTTGCGTTTGCTGGATCATATTAATCAGCGGCTGACGGAATTTCAGGAACACACCGGACACCTGTTCAACCTCGAGGCCACACCGGCGGAAGGCACGACGTACCGCTTTGCCCGCGAGGACCAAAAGCGCTGGCCGGATATCCTCCAGGCGGGTACGCGGGAGCATCCGTATTATACCAACTCCAGTCAGTTGCCAGTGGGTTATACCGATGATCCGTTTCTGGCGCTGGAAAAGCAGGATGACCTGCAGACCCGCTATACCGGCGGCACTGTATTGCATCTGTATATGCGCGAGCGGATCTCCAGCGTCCGTGCCTGCAAGCAGATGGTGAAACAGTCGCTGACTCGTTTTGCGCTGCCATACCTGACGATTACGCCGACGTTCTCCATCTGTCCGCAGCACGGCTATCTGGCAGGGGAACACGAATTCTGTCCGCGCTGTGATGCCGAGCGGATGCAACAAAAACTCTCAGAAGCAAAGCAAGCAAGCGCCTGTGTCTAATAGTGGCCAGGCTATCACTATACCAAGGAGCATGACCATGAATGCAGCATACGTACTGAAAACCGAAGAACGTCAGCGATGTGAAATCTGGACCCGGGTGATGGGCTATCATCGTCCGGTGTCGCAGTTCAACGTCGGTAAGCAGTCAGAGCACAAAGAACGTCGCCATTTTAGCGAAAAACCCTAACCCATCGGAGCGCATCATGGCAGCAGGTCTTCAGGTCAGTGGTATGACGCCGCTAACCACCATCGACTTTCCGGATCATCTGGCGTGTGTGCTGTATACACAGGGCTGCCCGTTGCGTTGTGGTTATTGTCATAACCCGGAACTGATTCCTTTCCAAACCGATACGGAGCCCCTCAGCTGGAGTGATATTGATGATTTTCTCAAGCGTCGACAGGGATTACTCGAAGCCGTGGTGTTCAGTGGCGGCGAGCCAACCCTGCAGCCGGGATTGCGCGAAGCGATGCTGAACGTGAAACAACGGGGTTATAAAGTGGGGCTGCACACTGCCGGTGTGCAGCCCTCCCGCCTGAAAGCAGTACTGAGTCAGTTGGATTGGATCGGGCTGGATGTAAAGGCGCCGTCCCATCTGTATGCCCGGGTGACCGGGCGTCATAATCAGGCTTTCAAAAACCGCCAGTCGTTACAGCTGTTATTGGCGTCCGGCATTGCTTTTGAGTGTCGGACAACCGTGAGCTGGCAGTTGCTGCAGCCTGAAGATGTTCTCCTGTTGGCACGACAGCTGGCAGCGATGGGGGTGACCCGCTATGCTCTGCAGATCAGTCATGGGAATAACTGTCTTGATCCCCGGCTGCAACGACCGGTTAGTCTGGCTACCGGGCAACTGACGGAGCTGCGCCAGGCGCTGGAGTCATTGTTTACCGTATTTGAGTGGCGGGGATAACCGGTCTGCAACTTTTTAGCTGTCAGCCAGAGTGGCGCAGCGATTTTAGCGGACGCGCTATTGATGTAAGGGGTTACTTTAGCCAGAACGCGATTAACGTGAACAGGGCCGTCATAAACCACATCAGTGACATCAGCTGCCAGAACAGCAACGCATTGGGCGTTTTCTGTTCTTTCTCCCGGGGTACCAGAAAATCAGGATTGGGTTGGGTCAGATCCTGAATCATCTGGTTGATGCTGTCGTAGCGTTGTGTCGGATCTATCATTAACGCTTTCTCCAGGGCACGGTCAAACCAGACAGGAATAATCGGGTTGTAGCGGTCGGCCGGAATATAATTGAGTTTTTGTAGTTGCTGAGGGTTATCACAGTTTTCCAAGGCATTGCCAAAAGGGAGTTTATGCGTGAACATTTCGTAGGTAATCGCGGCAAGGGAAAACATATCGCCCTTGATGCCGGTATTCTGGCCCAGGCGGAATACCGGATCGGAGTAGTTCATCGTGCCCAGAATCCGGTCACGTTGTAGGGGCACGAAGATCTCATTGATACCGGCGACAAAGACTGAACCAAAATCCACAATGACTGCGCTGTGGTCAGGACGCACCATGATATTGCTCGGTTTGAGATCCTGATGCAGGGTTTCACGCTGATGAAATGCCTTCAGTCCCTCGGCGATCTGTTTGACCAGTTGAATCGCCAGGGCCGGTTTCGGTGACGGGTTCTGGCTGATCCATGTATCCAGTGCCACACCGTCGATAAACTCCATCAGGTAGTAGAGAAAGGTTTTGGCCCGGTTGGGGATATGAACCGAAACCACATGGGGACTGTGGATACGGCTGCCGACCCATTCCTCCATGATAAAGCGCTCAATATAGGCGGTATCGTCTTCGTAATTACGCGAGGGGGTTTTCATTACCCAGGTCTGATCAGTTTCCAGATCACGTACCCGGTATAGCTGACTGCGATTACTGGCATAAAGCTCCTCTTCAATCAGGTAGCCGTCAATCTTCATACCCGGCTCCAGTTCAGGAGGGAAGGGTAATAGGGTAAGACGATCGGTCATCTGATTCAGAGAATCATCATTTAACTGATCCACCCGCACCAGCAGGCAACTGAGATTGTCGCTGCTACCTGCGTCATAGGCGGCTTGCACCAGCGCCTCACAGTTATTTTGCAAATCCTCCGAGGACAGCGATAACTGTTTCAGCATCGCCGGCGCCAGACTATCGTGAACACCATCGGTGGTGAGGAGAAACAGATCCCCCTGTTTGACTTCCACAGCGCGGTAGTCAATTTCCAGATGCGTATCCATGCCCATGGCACGGGCCAGGCAACTATCCTGACGATTCAGCTGGGTGGTATGGTCTTCGGTCAGCAGTTCCAGTTCATTGTCGCGAATAAGGTGGATCCGGCTATCGCCAATATGGAACAGGTGAGCCGTTCTGGATTTGATAACCAGCACCGAGAGCGTACAGATATGCCCCCGGGAGGTGGTCAGATATTCATGACTGCGGGAATAGAGAAGGCGATTGATCGATGTCAGCACCTTTTGCGCAGACTTACCAACGGTCCAGATATCCGGGGTGTCAAAATAATCGCTGAGAAACTCTTGCACGCAGTAGAACGCGGCTTCGGCACCGGCTTCGGCCGTACTGACGCCATCGGCGATCACGGCAGCAGCCCCTTTGGTGGTCAGCAGGTTGCCTTGCGGCTGGAAAAAGCCCAGACAATCTTCGTTACGTGCCTTACGTCCCTGATCGCTGTGCTGCCCCGCCGACAGCTGAATACTGTCTTGCAGGTAGATCGTTTGCGATTCAAGATCATTCATCGTTTCGGCCATTTCAGTCTAAGTGCGAAAGGGTGGGCTGTTGTCAGCCGCACCCTCATCGCAACGCTAATTCCCGCCCCCGGGTTAATCGACATTGATGAGCTGCACGGTACCATCCGGTAACACTTCGGCCATCTGACCACTGGGTTCGTCCATAAACTGTACCAGCAGGAACACTATGCCAGCGGAGGCGCCTATCACCATAAAGAACGTGGAATAATCGACGAAACTCAGCACGGTAAGGTAGCATACCGCGCCGACGTTGCCATAGGCTCCGGCCATTCCGGCAATCTGTCCGGTCATCCGTCGCTGAATCAATGGTACGACCGCGAATACGGCGCCTTCTCCCGCCTGCACAAAGAATGAGCAGGCCATAGTGGCGATGACGGCCAGCGGAATCCACCAGCCACCGTCGATCTGACTCAGTACGAAGTAACCCGCGGCCAAGCCGATAATCAGTATACTCAGTGTTTTGCGTCTTCCGATAGTATCACTCAGGTGGCCGCCGGTAGGCCGGGCCACCAGATTCATAAAGGCAAATCCGGAGGCCAGCAGTCCGGCTTTGACAGGGTCCAGCCCGTCAAAGGTTTCCAGAAAGAACAGTGGCAGCATAGAGACAACCGCCAGCTCGGAACCAAAGGTAACGAAATAGGCTACATCCAGCACGGCCACCTGTTTGAACTTGTAGCGCTGAATTTCAGGTACTCCGTTTTTAAGGTTGTCTGCATTTACATGGTAGATAGCCCGCAGTTGTACCAGAAAAAGCACCACCAGAACGACATAGATGGCGTAGGTTGCGAACTGATCCAGCAGGCCGATATTACTGGGCGACAGTTTCCAGGCAAGTACCGCCAGGGCAGCATACATCGGCAGGTTCATCAGAATGTAGAAAATAAAGTCCTTCTTGCTGGTGACTTCCAGGCCGCCGTGCTTTTTCGGTTTGAAATAGGTAGACCCCTTCGGAGTATTACGGGCTATTTTGTAGAACAGTAAACCGTACAGCATGGCAATGATACCGATAGAGATCAGCGCATAACGCCAGCCATGCTCACCGCCGAACATCAGCGCGATGGTGGGCAGTGCCATGGCACCTGCGGCTGAACCAAAGTTACCCCAGCCACCGTAAATACCTTCGGCGACACCGACCTGTTTCGCCGGAAACCATTCACCGACCATACGGATACCGATGACAAATCCGGCCCCGATAAAGCCACTGAGAAAACGCATGATCGCCAGCTGTTCATAGGTCTGGGCGAGTGCAAAACCGATACAGATGCCTCCGCCGACAACCAGTAGCATGCTATAGACTATTCTGGGACCGTATTTATCTACCAGTGTGCCGACCACTATGCGTGCGGGAATGGTGAGTGCTACGTTGAGTATCATCAGTGCCTTGATCTCTGCACTACTGAGGCCGAATACATCCTTAATATAGGCCAGCATCGGGGCGTGACTGAACCAGACCACAAAGGTCAGGAAGAAGGCAAACCAGGTGACGTGCAAAGTTTTTATTTTGGGGTCGCCAAAATTAAGTAAACGCAATTTATTAGTGGACATTTGACTGCTCCTGAGGAATGGACCTCTGCCCTGAAAAAGTTTGGAGATTAAAATTAAGTTAGAAAATAGGCTTTTCCGAGAAGAAAACCGTTGATGCACGTCAACGCATTGGAGCGCCTCAATTATCCGCTCAGGTCGCTATACTCCCTTGGTGGTAGGTCGTTTTGTTTTATTTAAGTGTTTGATTTATAGGTATTTATATTGATTTTTAGCGTTGTTTTTAAGGTTGTTTGACGGGGATGAATCTTAGGAGGTATCCATCGCTAAAACGGGATCTGGCTGGTGCTGCGCGGATAAGAAACAGCATGTAATTCCGTCAGAAGTGGCAGCGGCTGTCTATGATGAAAGTCAAACTCTGGCTGGGCATAGGGGGTAGATAGGATATCTCTTCAGGGTGATTTATTTTTCTGGGCGGTGGGATTAGCCTTGTTCTTGCGTTGCTACATAAAAGCAATCTCATCCTCAGGCCGGGTATTGAACTGAAAGGCCAGAGGGGAGTAACGGTATGCAGCGATATCAGGCTCAAATTTACAGGTACTTTCTCCCCCGTTACCTGTGTTTCGGGGGATTTTTTTATTCGGGCAGCCCTGTGCAGAGGTTGCTTGTTCAGGCTATTGCCAGCCGCGTCCACCTGAGTTTAGCAAGGTGTCGCTGAGTGATTGATAGTCCGGGCTGTTAAGCGTGTCCGGAGCCAGATAAACGTTATCCCAGCCCTTCCTGAACGGCCCATACAGCCACCTCAACCCTTGAGCGAAGGTTGAGTTTTTTAAACAGATGCTTCACATGTACCTTCACTGTGCCCTCGGTAATATTCAGCTTCCGGGCGATGAGTTTGTTCGGCAGCCCACCGGCGATTAGCTTGATGATCTGCTTTTCTCTGGGGGAGAGGCTGCTTATATCCGGCCCGGTCCGTTTACGATTACTTTGCAGGGCCTGGGCCAGCATGGCAGACAGGCGTTCACTGATCACCATTTTACCCAGAGCCGCCTGATTCAGGTTGCTAAGCAGATCTTCAGGCTCCATGTCTTTGAGCAGGTAACCGTCGGCTCCGGCTTTCAGGGCGGCGATGACGTCTTCTTCATTGTCAGAAACGGTAAATACCACAACCCGGGACGCAACACCGGCATCCCGCAGTAGCTTAAGGGTTTCAATGCCGTTGATTTCCGGCATGTTCAGATCCAGCAGTATGAGGTCAGGCTCCAGTTGCTTCGCCTGGGTAATGCCTTCTTCTGCATTACTGGCTTCACCGATGACGAGAAGCTGACTGTCCAGTTCGATCAGCTGTTTTACGCCTTTTCGTAACAGCGGATGGTCATCTATCAGCAGAATCGATGCGGGTCCGTTGTTGTCATTATCTTCTGTGATCATTACTGCCTCTTAATTATGTTTGGCGGTAAAATTGAGCTGTACCCGGGTACCGCCGGGTTTGCGATTTTCCACTTTAAATTCGCCGTTGAGCGTGGCGCTGCGGTCTTGCATTATCACCATACCGTAATGGCCGGCAGGATTTTGATCTTCAGGCAGTCCGACGCCATTATCTTCTACGCAGACCTCTATCTGATAGCCGTTTTTTTGTACGATCCGCACGGTGGTCTCTGAAGCCTGACTGTGTTTTACCACATTTGCCAGCGCCTCACGCACCAATTGTAATACATGTATTTCCTGGTTAGCGGTCAGTGTGTGTGGTAACAGATCATAGGTTAACCGAATCTCAAAATTTAGCCGTTCAGAAAACTCTTTAATGGTGGACTCCAGAGCGGGCTTGAGCCCGGGCTGATCCAGTGTCAGGCGGAACGTTGTCAGCAGCTCCCGTAACTGACGGTAAGCATTATTGAGGCCTTCCTTGAGTTCATTAACGACGTCATCGATCTGTTGTTCACTCTGATGCTTTTTACGCAGAATTTGCAGCCGGCCAACCTGCATTTTCAGATAGGAGAGCGATTGCGCCAGCGAATCGTGCAATTCCCGGGCGATGACAGCCCGTTCCTCCATCAGCGACATATGTTGTTCCTGCGAGGCTTTCAGCTCCAGGGAGAGAACGGTTCCCAGATTACCCACCAGGGTTTTTATCAGCGTTGTTTGTTCTTCATTGGGTGGTGCGGAGGGTGGATAAGCGATGGTAAGTTCGCCGAAATATGCTTCCCGGGTCTGAATCGGAAAGTTGGCTGAATGATGAGGTTGGTTATTCAGGGATGGTACGAGACAGTCGTTGCAGTTTTCCTGCATACAGTCAGCAGGCCGTTCCAGCGATTGGGTGGTGATTTGTCGGTAACTGCTGTGTTGGTTGGGATCACACAGAGTGACGCTCACCGGCCCGACCGGAAGGGTCTTTTCCAGCTCTTTCATAACGGGCATCAGGCGACGACAAATATCTTCATCGCGGTTAAAGCGCCGGGTTGCGTTGTACAGCAGTTGCAGTCGCTGGTTGGTTTCGCGTAGCAGGGTGGTTTTCTGCTGTACCCGGTTTTCCAGGTCAGCATAAATTTTAGACAACTCTTCTGCCATGTGATTGAACGTTTTACCCAGCAGGCCCAGTTCGTCATCGCTCTGATAATAAACCCGGGCGCTGAGCTTACCTTCACTGGCGTCTTTAGAGGCCTGTAACAGTTGTCCAAGCGGTTCAATCACATTGCACTTGATATCGTACAGGGCGATGAAGATGATCATGACCGTCATAAACAGACTGATACCCTGTACCAGACTGAGTAGTTTGATTTTAGATTCAGTACTCTCTTCCAGTAACCTGACCATGTGATCAATACGTGGCACAAAGTCCTCAAACAGTTTCTGGTTTCTGGTGCTTCCCTGTGGGCCTGTTTGTAATTGCGTCTTTAGGTCAGGGGAGAGTACATTGCGCCATTCAGATGCCAGGGCCTGGTAAATTTGATACAGCCTATGGTCCTTGTCCCCTGGGATGACGTCGGTCAGCACTTTATCATTGATGCGGCGATCAAACTCGTCAATGGATTCCAGAACGCGGGTTAAGGTTTTATCCGATGGTTGATTCTCATGCTGTTGCGCTTCAGCAATGATTCGATACGACATCATGCGCAATGAGCCCGCCAGGTTGATACCGGTGGCGTCTCCCTGAGTGCTTTCGGCCACGATGACAGAGCTGATCATACTGATGAGTGCCATCAGGCTGATGGCGAACATCGCGGTGCCCAGACGGGCGATGATGGACTGTTTCAGAAAATTCATGCGGGTCTCTATCCTCAGAGAACAAATCTACTCACAAAGAATCGATACGTCATCTGGTGTTTCTCAAGAATCGAATCAGAGTATCAAAAATACAAGTTAAAACATTAAGTTACAACTATAACTAGTGGTATCACTAAAGTGGTATTAGAGGAAAAACATAAACTTTTCAGTGAGTTGTGTATTGATTTGGATCAATACCCGCTTCGGGTTGCAGGTTTAGCTTAGCGGTAAGCCTATAACCCGGATAGTGACCCATGCCTGCCCAGGAAACTCAAAAACAGATATCAGCTTTGGTAATGAGCACCCTGCTTTTTGCCGCCTGTTTTGCGACCTGGACACTGATCTCCGTGATTGGTTTGCAGATTAAAGAGGATCTGCAACTGAGCGAGACTGAGTTTGGCTTATTGATCGCCACGCCGATCCTGAGTGGTGCGCTCGCACGGTTGCCGATGGGCATCCTGGCGGAACGTTATGGCGGGCGGCAACTGATGCTGGGGGTGGTATTACTGGTGAGTATTCCATTGTACGGCTTCGCCTATGCCCAGTATTACTGGCAATACCTGTTATTAGGATTATGTATCGGACTGGTCGGTAGCACCTTCGTTATTGGTATTCAGTATGTCTCTTCCTGGTCGTCACGGGAAAATCAGGGACTGGCAATGGGAGTTTTTGGCGCCGGAAATCTTGGGGCAGCGCTGACCAACCTGGTGGCTCCGCTGATTATTATCGCCTATGGCTGGCGCATGGCCCCGATTGCCTATGCCTTTGTGCTGGTGCTGCTGGCACTGTTGTTCTGGTTGTTGACTCAGGATGACCCGGTGCATCAGAGCCGCAGCCAACAACATAAAAGCCTGTCTCTGAGCGAGATTCTGACGCCTCTGCTGGAACTGCGGGTGTGGCGTTTTGGTTTGTATTATTTTTTTATGTTTGGTGGCTATGTCGCACTGGCGCTCTGGTTGCCGGACTACTACGTACACCACTATGGGCTGGATCTGAAAACAGCCTCCTTTATTACGCTGTTGTTTACAGTGCCGGGGGCATTAACCCGGATACTCGGTGGTTGGTGTGCCGACCATCTGGGTGCACGGCAGGTCAACTGGAGCGTTTTCTGGGTCTGCCTGTTCTGTCTTTTCTTTCTCTCCTATCCCCCTACCACGATGACCATCCATGGCATCGACGGAGACATGACGTTTCTGCTGGAGATGCCGGTCTGGCTGTTTACTGTATTGATCATGGTGGTGGGTGTGGCTATGGGGTTCGGGAAAGCCAGTGTGTTTCGCGTCGTTTACGATTACTACCCGGACCGGATGGGAACGGTAGGTGGCGCCGTGGGACTGCTGGGAGCGATCGGAGGGTTTGTTCTGCCGATTCTGTTTGGTCTGGTGACAGACCTGTTCGGGGTTCGAAGCTCCTGTTTCATGCTGCTTTACGGGGTGTTGGCGCTGTGCATGACGGTCATGTACTACGGCATCAACCTGCAGGATAAACAGAATCGTTTGCAGGAGGCGATCCGAAATAATTTTTTACACGAGAACCTGGATGCCTGATTTGTAGGCAGGCGAGGGCAACGAAGTCCGTGTTGTGCCACCGCAGACAGGGTTTGAAATCGAAGGCAGCAGGAGATGACCTCCTGACTGCTTCAGTCTGGAGAGTCAGTTATGTCTGATTTAAAAATATGGGATGTCGAGAACACTAAGTTCTGGGAAGAGGAAGGGAAGAGGGTAGCGAATCGCAACCTGTGGATCTCTATTCCGAGTCTGCTGTGTGGTTTTGCTGTCTGGTTGTACTGGGGCATTATTACCGTACAGATGCTTAACCTGGGGTTTCCCTTTGAGAAAGCGGAACTGTTTACGCTGGCCGGTATTGCCGGTCTGACCGGTGCGACCCTGAGGATTCCGAGTAGTTTCTTTATTCGTATCGCCGGGGGGCGCAATACTGTCTTCTTCACCACCGCATTGCTGATGGTGCCGGCGTTTGGTACCGGGCTGGCACTGCAGGACAAGGATACGCCACTGTGGGTGTTCCAGTTGCTGGCGTTTCTGTCGGGGATCGGCGGCGGTAATTTTGCTTCTTCTATGTCCAATATCAGCTTTTTCTTTCCCAAGCGACAGCAGGGTCTGGCGCTTGGACTGAATGCCGGGCTGGGTAATGCCGGGGTAACCACCATGCAAATTCTGGTGCCTCTGGTGATGACGTTCGGGATCTTTGGTGGCGATGCCATGATTCTGGAAAACACCTCAGGGACGTTGATCGGAAAAATTCCGGCCGGCTCAGAAACCTATGTGCATAATGCCGGGTATGTCTGGCTGTTGTTTCTGATACCACTGGCGGTGATGAGCTGGTTTGGTATGCACAATATCAAAACCGAGGCGGTATCACCGGATGTGGGCAGTTCCGCCGGGGCGATGGGCAAAATTCTCGGTCTGTTGCTGATCGGTTTCTTTACTGCGGCCTGTGGTCTGTATGTGATTTTGCCAGCCCCTGTGGGGATGGGCGCACCGGCAATTGCCAAGTGGCCGGTGATAGCGGGTATTTTGCTGTTGACCGTGGTGCTGATGAAGATGGTTCCCGGGGATATCAAGCCCAATCTGCAGCGTCAGTTTAAGATTTTCAATAATAAACATACCTGGATCATGAGTGTTATTTACACGATGACGTTCGGTAGCTTTATCGGATATTCTGCCGGTTTTGCGCTGGCGATTAAGGTGGTATTCGGTTATCAGCACCTGATGGTCGATGGCATTATGACCCATGAAACCGTCAACAATAATGGTCCTTCTGCATTGATGTACGCCTGGATGGGGCCCTTTATCGGTGCCCTTATTCGCCCGGTTGGTGGCTGGATTGCCGATAAAGTCGGTGGTGCTAAAGTGACTCAGGTGGTTGCGATTGTCATGATTGCCAGTGCTCTGGGAGTGGCTTATTACCTCAAGGCGGCGTATCAGTCTGCCAATCCGGAAGAGTTCTTTGTACCGTTTCTGCTCTTGTTTCTGGTGCTGTTTGCCGCGACAGGCATTGGTAATGGTTCTACTTTCCGTACCATTGCGATGGTGTTTGATAAGGAACAGGCCGGTCCCGCGCTGGGCTGGACCTCTGCGGTAGCTGCTTACGGGGCGTTTGTTATTCCTAAGGTATTCGGTGAACAGATCAATCTTGCGACACCGGAAAACGCGCTCTATGGCTTCGCGCTGTTCTATCTGCTGTGTCTGCTGATGAACTGGTGGTTCTACCTGGGACCCAAAGCTGAGTATAAAAATCCGTAGCCATTAATATTGGTAAAAAACACTGTGTATAAGGGGCCTGCGGGCCCCTTTTCTTGTTGAATGTCCGGGCACTGACGGATTCCGGCTGTGAGTTGTTGTCTGTCAGTGTCTCATATTCCACCGACTGAGCTACTAACTGAGTTGCTGACTGAGGGGCCATACCAGAGGTTGTACAGGTTCAGTGGTGAAACTGTGCCGTCTGACGCGCTGGTGGGGTGCTCCTGTGGCGCGCCGTCGCTGGTGGCGGAGCACGTTAATCGTGCGGCTAAGGTTGCTACCGCTGTCTGTACGTCGAAGTCGTCACAGGTTTGGGCGGGCGTCCTGCCTGAGGTTTATTTCCGGGTGGCGTTGCGCCGTTGCCAGCATCTCTTACCTCATTCTCAAGTCTGTCGTCTCTCTATTCTCTATTCTCTATTCTCTGTTCTGTTGGCGGCTGTGGGCAGCGTTCTTACGTGTCTTTCTGTCGCATGAAAAAGTCGCTTTTGTGGTTCACCAGGGTGGCATACCTATAAAGAACCTGGTTGTTGATAAGTCCTCTGTTCTACTCCTCTCTGTTCTTTTTTTATTAAATAAAACAAATGGTTATGTGTTTTTTGTGGGCGTATCACTTTGGTGGTATAGGCTTTTTTCGGGCGCTTTCGAGTTTTCAGAGTGTTGATCTGGGTCAACAGACTTCAGCCGGATATCACGTACTTTCAGCACTACAGTAAACCGCAGGCCGGGCTGCAATGTCGCAGCATCGCTTGCATCCAGACCCGATGGAATCCGGAATCGCAGTACAGTGGATGTCTGCTCCGGGGAAATAAAGCAGAGAAATTCATCAGCCGATGAATTTTGTCCTGACCAAGAGGCTTCAGGAGATAATGAAATGAGCCATTTGCTTGATCGACTAAAATATCTGAAGAAGAAGCCGGAAAGTTTTTCCGGCAGCCACGGCCAGACCACCACGGAAAGCCGTGACTGGGAGGATAGCTATCGCCAGCGCTGGCAGCATGACAAGATTGTCCGGTCCACCCATGGGGTGAACTGTACCGGTTCCTGCAGCTGGAAAATTTACGTTAAAAACGGTCTGATTACCTGGGAAACCCAGCAGACTGACTATCCGCGTACCCGACCCGATCTGCCTAATCATGAGCCTCGTGGTTGTCCCCGTGGTGCCAGTTATTCCTGGTATATCTACAGCGCTAACCGGCTGAAATATCCAACTATTCGCAAGCGCCTGCTGCAACTGTGGCGTGAGGCTCGTCTAAGTCATCAGGATCCTGTGGATGCCTGGGAGTCTATTGTCGAGAACCCGGAAAAAGCTAAGTCATATAAATCGGTACGGGGACTGGGTGGCTTTGTCCGTTCCAGTTGGGATGAGGTGAATGAAATTATCGCCGCGTCCAACGCTTATACCATTAAGCAGTATGGCCCGGATCGGGTGGTCGGCTTCTCGCCAATTCCTGCGATGTCGATGGTTTCCTATGCGGCCGGTGCCCGCTATTTGTCACTGATCGGTGGAGCCTGTCTGAGTTTCTACGACTGGTACTGCGATCTGCCACCGGCGTCACCGATGACCTGGGGAGAGCAGACAGACGTACCTGAGTCGGCCGACTGGTATAACTCCAACTACATTATCGCCTGGGGCTCCAATGTGCCGCAGACCCGTACCCCGGATGCTCACTTCTTTACTGAAGTACGTTACAAGGGAACTAAAACCGTGGCCGTCACTCCGGACTATTCCGAAGTCGCTAAGCTGTGCGATCAGTGGATGAACCCGAAACAGGGTACTGATGCTGCACTGGCGATGGCCATGGGGCATGTGATTCTGAAAGAGTTTTATGTCGATAAGCCCAGCGAGTACTTCAACGATTACGCGCGTAAATACAGCGATATGCCGTTCCTGGTACAGCTGGAGCAGCGCGAAGACGGCAGCTATGCGCCGGGCCGCTTTATCCGCGCCGCCGACTTCGATCAGTCGCTCGGACAGGAAAATAATCCGGACTGGAAAACCGTCGCCTTTGATTCAGACAGCAACAGCTTTGTGGTGCCCAACGGTTCCATCGGTTTCCGCTGGGGAGAGAAGGGTAAGTGGAATATTGAAGAGAAAGAGGGTGGCGAAGGTCAGGATACCCGTCTGGCAATCAGTCTGATCGATAGTCACGATGACGTGGTTTCGGTCGGTTTCCCATACTTTGGTGGCGTTGAAAATGAATACTTCACCAATAACGTCTTCAGTGATGTGATCCATCACAATCTGCCGGCGAAAAAAATCAGACTGGCCGATGGGGGTGAGTCCCTGGTGGTCACCGTTGGCGACCTGATGCTGGCAAACTATGGCGTTAATCGTGGTCTGGGCGGTGATTTTGTGGCGGACAGCTACGATGATAATGCGCCTTACACCCCGGCCTGGCAGGAGAAGATCACCGGTGTGGATCGCAATGTGGCGATTCAGATCGCCCGTGAGTTTGCCGACACTGCAAACAAGACCAAAGGTCGCTCTATGATCATTGTCGGTGCCGGTATGAACCACTGGTATCACATGGATATGAACTACCGTGGCCTGATCAACCTGCTGGTAATGTGCGGTTGTATCGGTCAGAGCGGCGGCGGTTGGGCGCACTATGTGGGGCAGGAAAAGCTGCGACCACAGTGTGGCTGGTTACCGCTGGCATTTGGTCTCGACTGGCAGCGTCCGCCACGGCAGATGAACGGTACCAGCTTCTTCTACAACCACTCCAGTCAGTGGCGCTACGAAAAACTGGAAGTGAATGAAATTCTGTCACCACTGGCGGACAAGTCCAAATATACCGGCAGCCTGATCGACTTTAATGTGCGTTCCGAACGGATGGGCTGGTTACCGTCTGCACCACAGTTGAATCAGAACCCGCTGGAAATTACCAAGGCTGCGGAAGCCGCCGGCGTAACACCGCAGGAATATACGGTTGAGCAGTTAAAATCCGGTGGTATTGCGTTTGCCGCTGAGGATCCGGATAACCCGAAGAACTTCCCACGGAATATGTTTATCTGGCGTTCTAACCTGCTGGGTAGCTCCGGTAAGGGCCATGAGTACATGCTCAAGTACCTGCTGGGTACCAATCACTCGGTGCTGGGTAAGGATCTGGGCGCCGAAGATGGGCCTAAGCCGGAAGAGGTCAAATGGCACGAACAGGGGGCAGAGGGCAAGGTTGACCTGCTGGTGACACTGGATTTCCGTATGTCTACCACCTGCCTGTACTCCGATATCGTGTTGCCGACTGCCACCTGGTACGAGAAGGACGATCTGAATACCTCGGATATGCATCCGTTTATTCATCCGCTGTCTGCGGCCACCGATCCCGCCTGGGAAGCCCGTTCCGACTGGGATATCTACAAAGGCATTGCGAAGTCATTTTCCAAGGTCTGTGTCGGTCATCTGGGTGTAGAACAGGATCTGGTTACCGTGCCTTTACAGCATGACTCACCGGGAGAACTGTCTCAGCCCTATGATGTTAAAGACTGGAAGAAAGGCGAGTGCGAACCGGTTCCGGGTAAAACGCTGCCAAATCTGGCGGTGGTCGAACGCGACTATCCGAATACCTACGCTCGCTTCACCTCGGTCGGCCCTTTACTGGAAAGCCTGGGTAATGGTGGTAAGGGAATTAGCTGGGATACGAAGGATGAGGTTGAGTTACTCAAGAAACTCAACTGGACGCATAGCGAAGAGGGTGCCGGTAAAGACCGGGCTAAACTGGAAACCGCGATTGATGCGGCGGAGATGATCCTCGGTCTGGCGCCGGAAACCAATGGTCAGGTTGCCGTGAAGGCCTGGTCGGCACTGGGTGAGTTTACCGGTCTGGATCATACCCATCTGGCGAAGCCGAAAGAGGATGAAAAGATCCGCTTCCGTGATGTGCAGGCGCAACCCCGTAAGATCATATCTTCACCGACCTGGTCTGGCCTGGAAGATGAGCATGTTTCCTACAATGCGGGTTATACCAACGTTCACGAGTTGATTCCATGGCGTACCCTGACCGGACGGCAGCAGTACTATCAGGATCATCAGTGGATGCGTGATTTCGGTGAAAGTCTGCTGGTTTACCGGCCGCCGATTAATACCAAGTCGGTCAAACCGATGATGAATAAGTTGCCTAATGGTAACCCGGAAATCGCCCTGAACTGGATCACTCCGCATCAGAAGTGGGGTATTCATTCGACCTACAGCGATAACCTGCTGATGCTGACGTTGTCCCGCGGTGGTCCGATCATCTGGATGTCTGAAGTGGATGCACAGAAGGTCGGCATAGAAGATAACGACTGGGTTGAAATCTTCAACAGTAACGGTGCGATTGCCGCCCGTGTCGTGGTGTCGCAGCGGGTTAACGAAGGGATGACCATGATGTATCACGCCCAGGAACGTATCGTGAATATCCCGGGTGCGGAGACCTCCGGAACCCGTGGCGGTATTCATAACTCGGTCACCCGCGCGTGCCCGAAACCGACGCATATGATCGGTGGTTATGCACAGCAGGCGTACGGTTTCAACTACTACGGGACTGTGGGCTCCAACCGGGATGAGTTCGTCATTGTACGTAAGATGAAGAACATCGACTGGCTGGATGGCGAGAATAATGATTATGTTCAGGAGGCGGTACAATGAAAATCCGTTCTCAAATAGGCATGGTGCTGAACCTTGATAAGTGTATCGGTTGTCACACCTGCTCGATCACCTGTAAGAACGTCTGGACCTCCCGCGAAGGTATGGAGTACGCCTGGTTCAACAATGTCGAGACCAAGCCCGGTATCGGCTACCCCAAAGAGTGGGAGAATCAGGATAAGTGGAACGGTGGCTGGCGGCGGAAAGCCGATGGCAGTATCGAGCCGCGTATCGGTGGCAAATGGCGGGTACTGGCGAATATCTTCGCCAACCCGGATCTGCCGGAAATCGACGACTACTATGAGCCGTTCGACTTCGACTACCAGCACCTTCATAGCGCACCCGAAGGCAAACATCAGCCAGTAGCCCGGCCGCGATCACTGATCACCGGTGACCGGATGAAGAAGATCGAATGGGGCCCCAACTGGGAGGAGATCCTCGGTACTGAGTTCAAAAAGCGCTCCAAGGATAAGAATTTCGACAACGTCCAGAAAGAGATCTACGGCGAGTTCGAGAATACTTTCATGATGTACCTGCCGCGACTGTGCGAGCACTGCCTGAACCCGGCCTGTGCTGCATCCTGTCCGTCCGGTGCCATCTACAAGCGTGAAGAGGACGGTATTGTTCTGATCGATCAGGATAAATGCCGCGGCTGGCGTATGTGTGTCAGCGGCTGTCCGTACAAAAAGATCTACTACAACTGGAAAACCGGTAAGTCTGAGAAGTGTATCTTCTGCTATCCACGGATTGAATCCGGTATGCCAACGGTGTGTTCTGAAACCTGTGTGGGTCGTATCCGCTACCTGGGTGTGATGTTGTATGACGCAGACCGGATTCAGGAAATTGCCTCTGCCGGTAATGAGCAGGACCTGTATGAGAAACAGCTGGAGATCTTCCTCGATCCGTTCGATCCGGCGGTCATTGAACAGGCCCGTAAGGACGGTGTTACCGATAGCGTGATCACGGCGGCACAGAACTCTCCGGTGTACAAACTGGCGATGGACTGGAAGCTGGCTCTGCCACTACACCCTGAATACCGGACGTTGCCGATGGTTTGGTATGTGCCACCGCTGAGCCCGATCCAATCCGCTGCGGATGCCGGAAAGATCGGTATGAACGGCACTATTCCGGATGTGGAAAGTCTGCGTATACCGGTGAAATATCTGGCTAACCTGCTGACTGCCGGGGATGAAAAACCCGTCATCAGTGCTCTGAAGCGTCTGTTGGCTATGCGTGCCTATAAACGCGATGAACAGGTGGAAGGCAAGATCAATCTGGAGGTTCTGGCAGATGCCGGGCTGACAGAGCATCAGGCGAAGGAGATGTACCGCTACCTGGCAATTGCCAATTATGAGGATCGTTTTGTGATACCGACCAGCCATCGTGAGCTGGCCCGCGAAGCGTTCCCTGAGCGTAACGGTTGCGGTTTCAGTTTTGGTAACGGCTGTGCCGGTGGTGAGACTGAATTCAACTTGTTCGGGGCGAAGAAACAGAACGTCACCATGGTTGAGAAGGTCAGCGCTGTTCAGCATGTGGATCCACAGTTACTGCAGGACCGGGAGGTGGAAGATGCGTAGTCTGAAAGTTATTTCGGCGTTGTTGGGCTATCCGGAAAGCGAACTCTTTGAAGCACGTCAGGCACTGATTGATGAAGTGCAGTCAGACGAGGGTTTACCTGAGGCTCAGCAGGCAAAGTTGATTGAATTCATCGAGCAACTCTGTAATCAGGAACTGATGGATGCTCAGGAGAACTATGTATCACAGTTTGACCGTGGCCGTTCACTGTCACTGCTGTTGTTTGAACACGTTCACGGCGAAAGCCGTGACCGTGGTCAGGCGATGGTCGACCTGATGGCGGTGTATGAAAAAGAGGGTTTTGCAATCGATGTGCGTGAGCTGCCCGATTATCTGCCGCTGTTTCTTGAATACCTGTCCCTGCGTCCGGCATCTGAAGTACAGCAGTGGCTGGCAGACGTCAGTCATATTCTGGCCCTGCTTGAGACCCGGCTGCATCAGCGAAAGTGCAATTATGCACTGTTGTTTGAAGTCTTGTTGAGTTTCACCGGGGTGCCGGTGGAACGCAAAGAACTACGGGAGAAAGTGGCTGCTGAGGTGCGTGATGATACGCCCGAAGCGATGGATGAAGTCTGGGAAGAGGAGATGGTGCGGTTTACTGAAAACAGTGCACAGGACTGCGGGGATAATGCGATTTCCCAGCGCCGCCGTGAACTGGATAAGGTACAGCCGCTGAATATTCAGCCGCTGTCCCCGTCCGCTCCTTCTGAATCAGCCGGTTCTTTCTGAGCCCTGGAGAAGAGAAATGTCTTATCTGAATGATCTGTTTTTTGGCGTTTATCCTTACATTGCCGGTGCGATATTTATTATCGCCAGTTGGATCCGTTATGACCGTGAGCAGTTTACCTGGCGCGCGAGTTCCAGCCAGATGCTCAGCTCAAAGGGGTTCCGTCGGGCCAGTAATCTGTTTCACGTCGGCGTTCTGGTGATCTTTTTTGGTCACCTGGTTGGCCTGCTGACGCCGCATGCTCTGTATGCGCCGTTTATTTCGGCCGGTAACAAGCAGCTGCTGGCAATTATTGTCGGTGGTCTGGCGGGCGTGGCCTGCTGGACGGGCGCACTGCTGTTGCTGAAGCGGCGTCTGGGTGACGCGAGAGTGCGTGCCACCGGTACTAAAGCCGATATTTTTATCCTGGTGCTGTTATTTGTGCAGGTGAGTCTGGGTCTGCTGACCATTCCCTTTGCCCTTGGGCATCTGGATGGCGGTGTGATGTTGTTGCTGGCTGACTGGGCGCAGGGACTGGTGACTTTACAGGCGGATGCTGCAACACACCTGCTGGGGGTTGGCCTGGTGTACAAACTGCACATTTTCATTGGCCTGACCATGTTTGTGGTGTTCCCCTTCACGCGCATGGTGCATATCTGGAGTGTACCGGTGAAATATTTTGCCCGTAACTATCAGATAGTCCGTCAGCGCTGAGCTGACTGCAGGAGGGGGGCTTTGCCCCCCGACTCATCCCCAGTGATCTAATTAAAGAATATACGAGGTAACCGGCATGCAGATGATTGAACATGCAATGATAAGTGGAGAGATGCCCGAGTTTGCTCCGGTGGTGGTTAACGGCACTACCCTTGATGAGCAGCGTATCGTGCAGGAGATCCAGTATTATCCGGCTGAATCATTGGAAATATCGCGAGCACAGGCCGCTCAGGCACTGGTGGTGCGTGAGTTGTTATTACAGCGGGCCGATGCGTTACAGCTGACAGTCAGGCCTGAATCGGGTGAAACCGGAGAGGAGGCCCTGATCCGGCAATTAATTAAGCGCGAGGTCGATCTGCCGCAGGCAACCGATCAGGTGTGCCGTCACTACTTTGAAGCCAATCGGGACAAGTTCTGTACCCAGCCGTTGCTGGCGGTATCGCACATCCTGCTGGCCGTAGCGCCGGATGATGAGGAAGGACGTGCGGAGCGGAAGGCGCAGGCTGAGGTGCTGATTGAGACACTGCAACAGCACCCCGAGATGTTTGCTGACATCGCTCAGCAGCACTCTGCCTGTCCATCGAAAGAACTGGCCGGGCAATTGGGGCAGATCGACAAAGGACAGACCGTCGCCGAGTTCGAACGTCAGATATTCAGCCTGCCTGAGGGGCTGGCCGGGCGTCCGCTGGAGAGTCGTTACGGTTTTCACGTTACCCGGATCGATAAGCGGATCGACGGTGAACCGCTACCCTATGAGGCGGTGGAAGACCGGATACGGGCCTATCTGATCGAGCGGAATTACCGTCGTGCCGTGAATCAGTACATCTGTTTACTGGTATCTGATGCTGAGGTCGAGGGAATAGAGCTACAGGCTGCCGATTCCCTTCTGGTGCAGTAAGGCGGGGGGAGAGCGAAGCAATGCTAGCCGATCTGTTACACAATAATCGCTGCTGGTCTGAGCGGATCGAACGGGAGCAACCGGGATTTTTCAAACGGTTGGCAGCCCAGCAAAGCCCCGAATATCTATGGATCGGTTGTTCTGATAGCCGGGTGCCGGCTAATGAGATTGTCGGGATGTTACCGGGTGAGCTGTTTGTCCACCGTAATATTGCCAATCTGGTGTTACACACCGATCTGAACTGTCTGTCAGTCATTCACTTTGCGGTTCATATTCTTAAGATTAAACATATTATCGTCTGTGGCCACTATGGCTGCGGCGGTGTTCGTGCCGCGTTGAGTAATCAGGATTTCGGACTGATTGATAACTGGCTGCGGCATCTTAAGGACATTGGTCACCGTTATCAGGATTTACTCTCGGCAGAAGAGGATGAAGAAAGCCGCGTTAATCGTCTCTGCGAACTGAATGTGTTGCAGCAGGTGGAAAATATCTGTCGCTCGGGCATCGTACAAAAGGCCTGGCAACAAGGTCAGTCACTGGCTGTGCATGGCTGGATCTACAGTATAGAAGACGGACTGATTAAAGATTTGAAGATGGATATCGACAGTGATGGGGATACGCCTGCCATCTATGTCATGCAGAACGAGATCAGCCAGGGGCGGACGTCGGGTTATTGAGTCCGGCTGGTCCCTGAGCCGCCCCAATATTGAGCCAGATCAATACCACCCCAAAGGAGTCGGTTGATTACCTCTACGTAGGTATAGGTGGTGGTCTGGCCGTCAGGAATAATCGATGCATCTGTAGCAGAGGATCACAGCGATGATTGACACGTCACAAGGCCTGATCGACGGCCTGGGGAGAAAAATTGATTACATCCGCTTATCGGTAACTGACCGCTGTGATTTTCGTTGTGTCTACTGTATGGCCGAAGACATGGAGTTTCTGCCCCGGGCCCGGGTTCTGTCACTGGAGGAACTGGTCGCGCTGGGCCGGTCGCTGGTGAATCTGGGAATCCGCCGAATTCGCCTCACGGGCGGAGAGCCGCTGGTACGCAGAGGGATTGTCGAACTGATCAGCGCGTTAGCGTCTCTGCCCGGGCTGGACGAAGTGACATTAACGACCAACGGTTCGCAACTGACCCGGTTGGCTCAGCCGTTAAAAGATGCGGGTCTGAAGCGTATTAATATCAGTCTCGATAGTCTGGATGCGGAGCGCTTTTCCCGCATGACGCGTCGGGATATGCTGGCTCAGGTGCTGGCTGGGATCGATGCTGCAGTTGCGGCTGGCTTTGAACGCATCAAACTCAATACAGTGGTGATGCGTGGCTATAACGATGACGAGATTTTTGATCTGCTGGGATATGCCCAGGCGCGAGGCATTGATATCAGCTTTATTGAGGAGATGCCGCTGGGACAGATCAGCAGTCATGATCGAAAGCAGGTGCATTGCTCCAGTGATGAGGTGAAACAGCATATCGAACAGCGGTTTCAGCTGTTGCCCAGTACCGAGACGACAGGCGGGCCTTCCCGCTATTACCGCATTCCCGGACAGTCAGGCCGCATCGGCTTTATCTCACCTTACAGTCATAATTTCTGCAGTAGCTGCAATCGTCTGCGGGTCACTGCCGAGGGGCGCTTGTTGCTCTGCCTGGGCCAGGAAAATTCAGTGGACTTAAGGGCTGTGTTACGTCGTTATCCGGGTGAACCCCTGCGGCTCGAGAGCCTGATACGTGATGCCATTACCCGTAAGCCGGAAGGGCATGGATTTGCCGATCAGGATGCTCCCCAGGTGTTACGCTTTATGAATATGACCGGTGGATAATATGATTGTGTTACCCGGTTTGAATAGCGTGACTCACTATTCTATGGAAAAGCTGCGTCAGCATGTATTGCTGTCAGCTCTGACCGATGGTCAGTTCTCTTCTTTGATGAAAAAAGCCCGGCTTTTGCAACTGCTCGCTGGAGAACGTCTGTTTAATCAGGGGGAAGAGGCGAAACGGTTTTATATTGTGTTGCAGGGGAGTATTAAGTTTTTTCGACTCACCTCCGGCGGCAGAGAGATTGTGATCAATGTTTTCGGTGAACAGGATCCTGTTGGCGAAGCGGCCATGTTTATGACAGAGCAGCATTACCCGGCGCATGCTACGGCGGTTAAGCCCGCTACCGTGTTGTCGATCTGTAGTCAGGATTATCTGGCGTTGCTGCACCAGTCCTATGAAAGTTGTTTTGGCATCTTAGGCTCACTGGCGAGTCGGCTGAAACGAAGCATCGGCGATATTGAGACCCTGACACAGCAGAGCGCTGCCCACCGTGTCGCCCATTTTATTCTGAGCCTTATCGATGAGAGCGAGCAGGAGGGCGTCGAAGTGAAACTGCCGGCAACGAAACAATTGATTGCATCACGGTTGGCGATGCAACCAGAAACACTATCCCGGGTTATGCGTGATTTCAAAGAGAAAGGTCTGCTGGATGTCCATGGTCGTCACCTGACTATTTTCAGTGTGGCGGGGTTGAAAAGGCTGATTCAATGAAACGACGTGATTTACCGCTGGTATATGCCTGTTCGGGCTGCTCTGATGTTGCGCAACTGGCCAATGATGTTGCGGTGCGCCTGGATCACCGGAATAAGGCTGAAATGTCCTGTATTTCAGGGGTCGGTGGCGGGGTTCCCTCGCTGGTCAGAACGGCGTGTTCCGGTCGTCCGATTATTGCCATTGATGGTTGTCGGCTGCACTGTGTTGCCGCCTGCCTGGAACAGTGTTCGGTGGTCGCCGACCGGCATGTCCGGCTCTATGAACAGGGTTATAAAAAACATATTGGCTGCAAAGTGGGCAGCAGTGAGGTTGACCGCGTGGTATTGCACGTGGAGCAACTGATTGATGGCCTGCAGGTCGAATCGAATTAAGGAGTTTTGTCATGGGGCACGCGAAAAAAGATGCACAGTTTCAACCCCTGAATATAGCTTTACTGACCGTTTCCGATACCCGGACTCTGGCAACGGATGGTTCGGGTGATACGCTTCAGACTTGTCTGCAAGGTTCCGGGCATCTGTTAGCGGATCGGCAGATCAGACCGGATGATATCTATCAGCTTCGGGCGGTTGTGTCTGACTGGATCGCCCGGGACAATGTGCAGGTGGTGCTGGTGACCGGTGGCACCGGTTTCACGGTCCGCGATAATACGCCGGAAGCGTTACTGCCGTTGTTCGATAAGACGATAGAGGGCTATGGGGAGTTGTTCCGTCAGCTGTCTCATGCCGAGATTGGTACCTCCACGATTCAGTCCCGGGCGATCGCGGGGGTCGCCAACCGGACTGTGATTTTTGCCATGCCGGGCTCTCCCGGGGCCTGTCGTACCGCGTGGGAAAAGGTCATCTGTGAGCAGCTTGATGCCCGTCACCGCCCCTGTAACTTTGTCGAAATGGTGCTGCCGGACGTCAGCAGTGCCTGTGGGCCACGCTCATGAGTGGCTGTAGTTGTGACGGTGGTGGGCTGATGCCCTTTGCTGAGGCGCTGAATAAGTTACTGGCATCGGCTCAGTGTATTGATGCAACCGAAATTCTGCCCCTGGATCAGTCCTGTGGACGGGTGCTGGCGGAGACGCTGATATCGCCGATTGCGGTTCCGCCCGCTGCCAACAGTGCGATGGATGGCTACGCGGTGAACACCCAGTCCCTGCCGGAGGATCTGTGTCTGCCGGTCAGTCAGCGTATCGCAGCGGGTCAGCAGGGAGATCACTTACTGCCGGGTACGGCAGCACGGATCTTTACCGGTTCTGAAATACCGCCCGGTGCCGATGCCGTAGTGATGCAGGAGCGCTGCAGCCGGGATGGCGACCGGGTCATCCTCAGTGAGACGCCGTCAGCCGGGGATAATATTCGTCCGGCAGGGCAGGATATTTTACCCGGCAGCTGTGTCGTGGAAAAAGGCGTCAGGCTTGATGGCCGCCATCTCGGGGTGATCGCTTCCGTTGGTCTCAAGCGGTTGAGAGTCTATCGGCGTCTGCGAGTGGAGATTATCACCACCGGTGATGAACTGGTGATGCCCGGTGATAGCTGTGCTGCGGGTAAAATCTACAACTCCAATTATTACACCCTGAAAGGGATGCTTGAGACGCTGGGTGTCGAGGTGTTATTCAGCGGTATTGTCGGTGATTCGCTGGCCGAAACCCGCGATGCACTCAGTTTAGCTGCCGAACGCGCTGACCTGATTCTCAGCAGTGGCGGGGTATCCGTCGGCGAGGAAGATCATGTTAAGGCCGCAGTTGAAAGTCTCGGTGAGCTGAATCTCTGGCGGCTGGCGATCAAGCCGGGCAAGCCTCTGGCGTACGGCCGTATCGGTCAGGTGCCTTTCATGGGGTTACCGGGTAACCCTGCAGCAGTGCTGGTGACTTTTCTGATGATTGCCCGTCCTTATCTGCTCGCAATGCAGGGGTGCAACGTAGTCGAGCCCCCCTGTTTTCCGGTTAAAAGTGGTTTCCGGCGTGACCGGGCGATACCCCGGGATGAATTTCTGCGTGCCAGTCTGGAATGGCGCGATGGACAGTTGTATGCCGCGCCGGTCCATAGTCAGAGCTCGGGTGTACTGAGCTCCTCGGTGTTGGCGCAGGGATTCTTGCGGATACCGGCAGAACATGCGGTGGGTGAGAGCGATTTACTGGCCTTTTATCCCTTCGACGGGTTGTTGAGCTGATATGTCTGGCACAGGGTTTAACCGACTCGCGGGCGTTGTGCTTGCCGGTGGACAGGGTAGCCGTATGGGAGGCCAGGACAAGGGATTACTGTCTTTCCGTGAAGCCCCCATGATTAGCTGGACACTACAGCAGGTCAGGCCTGTGGTTGATCAGCTGCTCATCAGTTGTAATCGTAATGAACACCTCTATGCCGGTTTTGGGGAGACGCTGGTGGGTGATCGGAAGGCGGGCTTCGGCGGGCCGCTGGCAGGTGTTGAGGCCGCTCTGGCCGCACTGGAAGCCGACGTTAGTCACCTGTTGGTATTACCCTGTGATACCCCTCTGGTCAGTCAGCAGGTGTTAGGCTTGCTGGTACGTCATGCCCGGCTTTATCCCGGGCATATTGTTTTCCTGAAAACCGGAGCGCGTGAACATTACCTGCATGCGATTATTCCGGTATGTTACCGGGCCGCTTTGGAGCAATGGCTGGCTTCGGGTCAGGGAGCGGTGGGGCGCTGGTACCGACAGTTGCCGCATGTTGCCCTGGATGTCAGTAGGGATAGTGATTGTTTGTTGAATTTTAATACCCCCGAACTGCTGGCTGTGGGGTGATGCAGGCCCGCTTTAGTGGTTGTTCTGATGGGATTACTGTGACTGGAAACAGCCTGCAGCGGTTGAAGTTCTCCACTGTTTCTTAACTCAGATCAATGTCTGGGGTATTAATGCCCCTGCTGCGGTCCGATTACCACTTCTGAGATATAGCCCGTCTGGTTGCCATGTGTAATCGTAGTTTCAGGCCTGCAGTTAACAGGTCGCTAGAACTGATGCAGAGGATGAAAACGATGAATACCCGCACAGAAATGGTCGCCGGCGATATAATGTCACAAGACTTACTGACAGTGTCAGAGCATTGGTCTATCCAGACCCTGATCGATTTTTTTAACCGTCATAAAGTCACCGGCGCACCGGTGTTATCGTCTAAGAGAGAGTTTATCGGCGTCGTCAGCCTGAGTGATATTCTCACATTTGACGGTAATCCATCGCACTCAATGAATGAAAACCCCACCACGCAGTACTATTACAATACCCTTGAAGGCTTCTCACCGGATGAATTAGGTTTATCCGATGGTGATCAGCATAAAAACCATCTGGTCGCCGAGATTATGACCCGGTCTATTATTTCGGCATCTGACACGACGCCGGTGACTGAACTTGCCGAAACGATGCACAGCAGAGGCGTGCACAGGATCTTTATTACACGGGATGAAAAAATCTGTGGTGCGGTCTCGACTCTGGATATCCTGAAGCTGCTATCGGGCATCAAGCTTTACCATACTGAGAATAGTACGCAAGCAGATCAGGCGGCTGTCTGATCAGTCTGAAGTATCAGGCAAGCTGGGACAGGGCGATGGTTAAACGGATGACGATAGCGATATTGAATCCACGGAGTTGAGGTGCAGGAGTAATGCTGACACTGTGTTATTTTGCCGGCTTAAGAGACGTTCTCGGAGTCGACAGGGAGGCTGTTGAATTGCCTGAACAGGTCCAGACCGTTGCGGACTTAATGATGTATCTGGGGAGCCTGCGAGGCGATAAATGGCAATCAGCCCTTGCGAGTAAATTGATCTGTACTGCGGTTAATCAGGAAATTTGTTCCCGCGATAAAGCCATTACTCCGGGCGATGAGGTCGCTTTTTTCCCGCCGGTAACCGGCGGTTGAAGCGTATCTGAATAAATCTTGTTTCGTCAGCTAAGTAGTCCGTTGCGACGGATGGCGGCCTGGGTTGTGTAGCTGCATATAATTTACCCTGGGAAAACACACCGACAGTCGTGTATTACTGGTATGTTTTCAGAGGCATTAAATCAGTTATAGACAGTATCTCTTACGATTAAAAATATCGGTTATTGCCCTGTACCCGCTCTGCCATAACGGCTGAGAAACTGTCCGGAGTACTCAACCGGATCTGCGCGTGCCGCTGCCGGGAGTCGCTCAGAATCCTCACCATTCCTGCATTCCACGGGTTACCGCTAGTCTTCCAGTACTGACGGGGCTTTTCCCGGGCTGTGTCGATTTAATTAATTCCGGATTTCAGGGACATTGGTGACTGTATTGTCATATTTGAGTGTGCAGCGCATGTTATTTTGATCATCTATGCTTACATCGCCTGGGGGTTGCGGGATATGATTGTCGCCTTGCCAATCCCGTCCATAAAGTCCCGAAAATAGCGTTGAGCCTAGTAAAGGTGGAGCTGACGACGGCGGTCTCAGGCGGCGCGTGAAAATATTTTTTGTATAGTAATTACAGCGTTCGGAATAGTGATGACAGAGATAAACCCGCTGGTTGAAACACTGGCACAACTGGCACTGAATAAGCAGATCAGGATTGCAACCGCGGAGTCCTGTACCGGGGGATGGGTGGCGCAGGAAATTACTGCGCTGGCAGGAAGTTCAGACTGGTTTGAATGTGGCTTTGTTACCTACAGTAATGAGGCTAAAGCCCGGATGCTGGGCGTGCCGGCAGAGCTGTTTATCAGTGATGGTGCGGTCAGTGAGCCGGTGGTGATGGCGATGGCTAAAGGAGCCGTTGATAACAGCCGGGCGGTATTGAGTGTGTCTATCAGTGGTGTGGCAGGCCCCGGGGGCGGAACCCCGCAAAAGCCCGTGGGCACGGTATGGATGGCCTGGTATTTTGAGGGGCGTGAGGTGGAAGCCCGTTGTTTTCAGTTTGCCGGCGATCGCCATGCAGTCCGTCTGTCAGCAGTCAGGGAAGCGTTAAAAGGGCTTATAAAACAACTAAATAAAAACACTGTATAAAAAAACATATTTTTTTCTTGCAAACACAACGCGCTATGTTAATAATGCTGGTCAAACATACAGTATTTTAACTGCGTTGCAGAGATAGGTCATTACAATGGATGCGAACAGACAGAAAGCACTTGATGCTGCCCTGAGTCAGATTGAACGTCAGTTTGGTAAAGGTGCCGTAATGAAGATGGGGGATCATCCCCGGGAAGCGATTCCGGCAATATCAACCGGCTCATTAGGGCTGGATATTGCGCTTGGAATTGGCGGCCTGCCGACTGGCCGGATTGTTGAGATTTACGGACCTGAATCTTCGGGTAAAACGACTCTGACTTTGCAGGTTATTGCTGAAGCCCAGAAAATGGGTAAAACCTGTGCCTTCGTTGATGCGGAGCATGCGCTGGATCCTGGTTACGCAGAAAAACTGGGTGTGAATGTTGATGAAATGCTGGTTTCTCAGCCCGATACCGGCGAGCAGGCACTGGAAATTACCGACATGCTGGTGCGTTCCAATGCTGTCGATGTGCTGGTGGTTGACTCGGTAGCCGCCTTAACACCTAAAGCTGAAATTGAGGGTGAGATGGGGGACTCCCATATGGGGCTTCAGGCTCGTCTGATGTCTCAGGCGCTGCGTAAATTAACCGGTAATGTAAAGAATGCTAATACTCTGGTTATTTTCATTAACCAGATTCGTATGAAGATCGGTGTCATGTTCGGTAGCCCTGAAACAACCACCGGTGGTAATGCGCTGAAATTTTACGCATCGGTTCGACTGGATATCCGGCGGATAGGGGCGGTGAAGCAGGGCGATGAGATCGTTGGTAACGAGACCCGGGTTAAGGTTGTTAAAAATAAGGTCGCACCGCCTTTCCGCGAAGCGGAGTTCCAGATTATGTATGGTGCGGGTATCTACCATATGGGCGAAGTGATCGATCTGGGCGTTAAGCATGGCTTTGTTGATAAGTCCGGCGCATGGTATGCCTATCAGGGAACCAAGATTGGTCAGGGTAAGGCTAATGCCGCAAAATATCTTGAAGAGCACCCTGAGATCGCAACCGAGGTAGAAGCGGCGATCCGTGAAAAACTGCTGGCGGTAGTGAAGCCCAAAGTTAAAGAGGAACAAGCGGAGGCAGAGCCACAACTGGATCTGTAACCGATTGATCTGTATAAATGAAAGGAGCCGAATGGCTCCTTTTTTGTATCCACAGGTTCGTTACGCCGGTTAGTAATACGGCGATACGTCTGGGGAAATAGTGTCAAAAAATCAGTTTAGATAGGTGGGGGGTATGTACCAGACTCAATCTGAAGCCAAAAATGCTGCGATCGGGTTGCTGGCACGCAGAGAGCACTCCCGCAAAGAGTTACGGGATAAGTTGGCGAGTCGTTGTGAAGACATTGATATCGACGCTGTGCTTGATGGCCTGGCACTCAATGGTTATCAGTCCGATCAGCGTTTTACCGAAAGTTTCATCCGTATGCGGATTGGGCAGGGGCAGGGACTGATAAAAATACGTTTTGAACTGCAGCGTAAAGGGATTGACGGTGAGTTGATAGCGGCGGCTTTTGAATCGGCAGAGCCTGACTGGTTCACGTTGGCGCTGGATTTGTATCAGCGCAAATACAGAACGGATCTGGACCCGTCTGATTATAAGGAACGTGGCAAAAGAATGCGTTTTATGGCTCAGCGGGGCTTCACTTCAGAGCAGATTAGCTATGTCATCGGATCCGCAATGGGCCAGGAGTAACGCCTATGTATGACTGGTTGCTCTGTTGTCCATGAGAAACTTTTAAAAAACAGCCTCGAAGGTAAAAAAATTCGTAGATTTAATCGTCTCGTTATATACTACTTCGCCATTTTTATAATGAATTCCATGCCTGTTTCTAAGTTTTTGTTTTGTATCGGAAGCAGGTCCGGTGACGGTTAGGTATTAGAGCGACTAAAGCTATGAAAAATATGACAAGTGCTGAACTGCGTCAGGCCTTTCTGGGATATTTTCAGTCTCAGGGGCATGAAGTTGTAGACAGTAGTTCACTGATTCCCGGGAATGACCCCACCCTGATGTTTACCAATGCGGGGATGGTACAGTTTAAAGATGTCTTCCTCGGTAGCGATAAACGCTCTTATACCCGGGCAACGACCAGTCAGCGCTGTGTTCGTGCCGGTGGTAAACATAATGATCTGGATAATGTCGGTTACACTGCCCGTCACCATACTTTCTTCGAAATGCTGGGTAACTTCAGTTTTGGTGACTACTTTAAGCGCGATGCTATTCGCTTTGCCTGGCATTTTCTGACTGAAGTGCTTGAGTTACCCAAAGAAAAGCTTTGGGTAACCGTGCACATTTCCGATGATGAAGCTGAGAAAATCTGGAAAGACGAGATGGGCATCGATCCGGAGCGCTTCTCCAGGCTGGATGAAGATAATTTCTGGTCGATGGGTGATACCGGTCCCTGTGGTCCCTCAAGTGAGATCTTTTACGATCATGGCGCCGATGTCTGGGGCGGGCCTCCCGGGAGTCCTGAAGAGGATGGCGATCGTTACATCGAGATCTGGAACCTGGTATTTATGCAGTTTAACCGGTCTGCTGATGGCTCAATGGAGCCACTGCCGAATCCATCTATCGATACCGGTATGGGACTGGAGCGAATTGCGGCTGTACTGCAGGGCGTTCACTCTAACTATGAGATCGACCTGTTTCAAAACCTTTTGAAAGCCGCCTCAGCGGCGGTTGGCTGCCAAGAGACCGATACCCAGTCATTGCGGGTAATTGCAGACCATATTCGTTCCTGTGCCTTTCTCATCTGCGATGGCGTGATCCCCTCCAACGAGGGCGCGGGCTATGTCCTGCGTCGGATTATCCGACGTGCCGTACGTCATGGCAATAAGCTGGGAGCCACCGGGTCCTTCTTTAATTCACTGGTGGCAGCGCTGGTTTCCGAGATGGGCGATGCCTACCCTGAGCTGAAAGAGAAACAAGCGCAGATTGAGCGGGTGTTGCTGAAAGAGGAAGAGCAGTTTGCTAAAACCCTGGATCATGGACTGCGCCTGCTGGAAGAGGTTATTACTAACCTGAGCAGCACGGAGATTCCCGGTGAAACAGTGTTTAAGCTTTATGATACCTATGGTTTTCCTGTCGATCTGACCGCCGATGTTGCCCGTGAGCATAAGTTAACCGTCGATATGGATGGCTTTGACCGGGCGATGGACGATCAGCGTACCCGTGCCCGTGCAGCTGGTAAGTTTAACGTTGATTACAATGAAGCTATCCGTCTTGATGGCCAGACAGAGTTTGTTGGTTATACGCAGCTGGACGGTACATCAAGAGTGGTTGCTCTGTTCAGTGATGGTGAAGCTGTTGAGCAGTTAAATGCGGGTGATAAAGGTATGGTGGTGCTGGATCAGACACCATTCTACGGTGAATCCGGTGGACAGGTGGGCGATAAGGGCTCATTAATCGCGAACGGAACGGAGTTCCGGGTTGATGACTGTACTAAAGAATCAAAGAATCACCTGCATCATGGTGTGCTGGTTAATGGTAGTCTGGCAATCGGCGATACTGTTTCTGCGCAGGTTGATCAGGCGAAGCGCCGGGCTACGGCAGTCAATCACTCGGCAACTCATATTCTGCATGAAGCACTACGCCTTGTATTGGGTGAGCATGTCCAGCAGAAAGGTTCGCTCTGTGATGCTGACCGGCTGCGATTCGACTTCTCTCACTTTGAAGCGGTAAAGCCTGAAGAGATAAAACAGATTGAGCAGATCTGTAACGAACAGATCCGTCTGAACTCAGCAGTAAAGACCGAAATTATGGATCTCGACGACGCGAAACAGACCGGCGCAGCGGCTCTGTTCGGTGAGAAATATGAAGATACTGTCCGTGTTCTGACGATGGGTGAAGGGTTTTCTGTCGAGCTTTGCGGCGGAACCCACGCTAGTCGCACCGGTGATATCGCGCTGCTGAAAATTATTTCAGAGGGCGGTATTGCTGCCGGCGTACGCCGTATCGAAGCAGTAACCGGCGCGAGAGCACTGGAGTATATCGATCAGTCTGCGGTTCAGCTGGAGTCGAAACTTCAGGAGCAGGTGAGTAAGAGCCGGCAGCTGGAAAAAGAGCTTGAGCAGATGAAGGCCAAACTGGCAGCCGCCAAAGGCGCTGACCTGTTGAGCAGTGCTGTCGATGTTAAAGGGATCAGGGTGCTGGCCGAGCAGTTAGAGGGCGTGGACCCGAAGACGCTGCGCGATACGATTGATCAGCTGAAGAATAAGCTCGGTAGCGGCGTTGTGGTTCTGGCAACCATCGCTGACGGTAAGGTGAGTCTGGCTGCGGGGGTCACTAAAGATCTGACCGGTCAGGTTAAGGCCGGTGATCTGGTGCGCGAACTGACTGCCCGGCTGGGTGGTAAAGGCGGCGGTCGTCCTGATTTTGCTCAGGGCGGCGGTACTGAAACTGATGCTCTACCCGCGGCGCTGGCTGATGTTCAGCAGCTGGTCGGGCAGAGCTTGTAATAAGAGCGTGTAATAACTGCAGCCGTTAGGCTGATGAAGGGAACGGATAAGTATGGCCCTATATGTACAGAAATATGGTGGAACCTCTGTCGGTACTGTTGAACGTATTCAGGGTGTAGCCGATAAGGTCAAAGGGTTCCGTGAAGCAGGGCACGATATCGTGGTTGTTGTCTCCGCGATGAGCGGTGAAACAAACCGATTGATAGGCCTGGCTAAAGAGATGCAGGAGCAGCCGAGTCCCCGTGAAATGGATGTGCTGGTGTCAACGGGGGAGCAGGTAACGATTGCCCTGTTATGTATGGCGCTTGAAGCGCGGGGCGTCAGTGCCCGCTCGTATACCGGTGGGCAGGTCAAAATTCTGACTGATGATGTGCATATGAAAGCACGGATTCAGGATATTGAAGTTGATGGTATGCGTGCTGACCTTCAGCAGGGACGGGTCGTGGTTGTTGCTGGTTTTCAGGGGGTTGATCCTGACGGTAATATAACCACTCTGGGGCGTGGCGGTTCAGACACAACTGGCGTAGCGCTTGCTGCTGCTCTGAAGGCAGACGAGTGTCAGATCTATACGGATGTTGATGGTGTATATACCACTGACCCACGGGTCGTGGAAGGCGCGCAACGTATGGATAAAATCACTTTTGAAGAGATGCTGGAAATGGCCAGTCTCGGTTCAAAGGTTCTGCAGATTCGCTCTGTCGAATTTGCGGGTAAATATAATGTGCCACTGCGGGTTCTGCATAGTTTTCAGGATGGTCCTGGCACACTTATTACAACAGAGGAAGACGATACAGTGGAAAAACCGGTCATCTCAGGTATTGCATTTAACCGCGATGAAGCAAAGCTGACAGTTCTGGGTGTGCCCGATATTCCCGGTGTCGCTTCTCGTATTTTAGGACCGATCAGCCGCGCAAATATTGAAGTTGACATGATTCTTCAGAATGTTGCGGCGGATAAATCCACTGACTTTACATTCACCGTACACCGCAATGACTTTGCCGCTGCGCATGATATTCTGCTCAAAATTAAAGATGAGCTGGGTGCGCGGGAGATCGTTGGCAATAATAAAATTGCTAAAGTCTCCATTGTGGGTGTAGGTATGCGATCTCATGCTGGTGTTGCAAGTAAGATGTTTGATACATTGGCTGGGGACAATATTAATATTCAGATGATATCAACGTCTGAAATTAAGGTTTCTGTTGTGATTGCAGAGAAATACCTTGAGCTGGCTGTGCGTGGATTGCACTCAGCATTTGATCTGGACGCGGCTGATACAGTTAGCGAATAAACTTAACAGCAGTGGTCTATAGTTAGATCATTGCTGGACAATTATGATGTTTAACGCAAGGTCACCCTGCGGCAGCCCGTTGTTACGCTATAATGCAAACAGGAGCGGTCAGGTCTGTAGTACTTGTCTGTTAAATAAGGAGATTTTTCTATGCTTATTCTTACTCGCCGTGTTGGTGAAACCCTAATGGTTGGTGATGACGTTACCGTTACCGTATTGGGTGTCAAGGGCAATCAGGTGCGTATCGGTGTTAACGCACCTAAAGACGTATCTGTCCATCGTGAAGAGATCTATCAGCGAATTCAGAAAGAAAAAGAGCAGGATAGCGAATAATTTTTCTTTTCTGGTTTTTATGCTTTTCTTTTGAAAATCAGTATTGTACTATACGCGCCGTTGTTTAGGTGAGCTGGCCGAGTGGCTGAAGGCGCGCCCCTGCTAAGGGCGTATAGGGGAAACTCTATCGAGGGTTCGAATCCCTCGCTCACCGCCATTTAGCGCCCGTAGCTCAGCTGGATAGAGTACCTGGCTACGAACCAGGCGGTCGCACGTTCGAATCGTGCCGGGCGCGCCACTTCCAAAAATTGTTTTGTGATTTTTGAAAGTGTTTAAATAATGGCAATGCAACATTTTTTGGGTTAAGCGCCCGTAGCTCAGCTGGATAGAGTACCTGGCTACGAACCAGGCGGTCGCACGTTCGAATCGTGCCGGGCGCGCCATCCCATTAAATATCTCACCACCGTTTTTCTTGCTTGAAGTATTACCTGTACGCGCCCGTAGCTCAGCTGGATAGAGTACCTGGCTACGAACCAGGCGGTCGCACGTTCGAATCGTGCCGGGCGCGCCACTTGTATCCCTTTTCCCTGACTGAATCTTCCTTAGTAGTCTCATTTCCGTTTGCCTGAAAGGCAGCTGATATTCCTTAATCAGAATCTCCTTTTCGTCTGATTTATATCTGCGATGACTGTATGAATTTTGTCCCCTCTTCGCGGCAATGTATAATGGCCGGCCTTCTAACCCTGTGCAGATGTAAACCATGAAATTTATCGTCAAACTCTTTCCCGAAATCACTATCAAGAGTAAACCTGTGCGTAAGCGCTTTATTCAGCGTCTGCAGTCCAACCTGCAGGTGACACTGAAGCGTATCGATAATGATATTAAGGTGCGTGGACTCTGGGACAGGGTTGAGGTCGAGTTGCCTTCTGCGGAAGCGGAGCTGAGAGAGCGGGCTATCGAACTGATGCAGTGTACGCCGGGTATTCAGCATATCCTGGAGGTCGATCAGTACCCTTTAGGTTCTTTTGACGAGGTGTTTCAGATCACTAAAGCGGTTTATGGTGAGCAGATAAAGGGTAAAACCTTTGTTGTACGTATTAAACGGGGTGGCAAGCATGAGTTTAAATCCACCGACCTGGAGCGTTACATCGGCGGAGGCTTGTTAGAGCACTGTGAAACCCGAGGGGTGGATCTGCACAACCCTGAAGTCACAGTTAAGCTCGAGATCCGTGATCAGCACCTGTTTCTGATATCGCACCAGCACAAAGGGCTGGGGGGCTATCCTCTGGGCACGCAGGAGGATGTTATATCGCTTATCTCCGGTGGCTTTGATTCGGTTGTTGCCAGCTATATGACGATGCGCCGGGGTAGTAAGACTCATTTTCTTTTTTTCAACCTGGGTGGGCGGGCGCATGAGATCGGTGTGAAGCAGATAGCACTCTATCTGTGGCAGCGTTATGGCAGCGCTGCCCGGGTGAAATTTATCTCAGTGCCATTTGATGAGGTAGTGGGGGAAATTCTGCAGAACGTTCATCACACTCACATGGGCGTGATCCTGAAGCGGATGATGATGCGGGCTGCAGAAAAAGTCGCTGATCGTATGAAGCTTCCTGCATTTGTCACAGGAGAGAGTATTGCCCAGGTCTCCAGTCAGACGCTGATCAATCTGCAGGTTATTGACTCAGTGACCTCTAAGTTAGTTGTGCGTCCTCTTATTACGATGGATAAGCAGGATATTATCGATATCACCAAAGAGATCGGGGCCTACGATTTCGCCAAGAATATACCTGAGTACTGTGGTGTCATCTCTGATCGTCCGACGACTAACGCCAAGCTGGATCGGATCGAAGAAGAGGAAGCCAATTTCGATTACGCGGTTCTCGAAGAGGCGCTGGAAAACACTCAGGTGATCTCCATCGATAAGATAGTTGAGGATATTAATATTCATACAACTATTGAGGCATTGACCCGTGTCGCTGAGAATCAGATGATTATTGATATCCGCCACAGTCGTGAGCAGGAGCGCAAGCCCCTTAATATGCCTAAGGCTGAAGTCCTGGCGATACCGTTTTTTGATCTTGAAACAAAATTTCAGGATCTGGATCAGACGAAAGAGTACTTGTTGTATTGCGACAAGGGGGTTATGAGTCAGATGCATGCCCAGAACCTTCAGGACAAGGGTTATACCAACGTTAAGGTGTACCGTCCGGAGGCTTGAGGCCGGTGATTTGAGTCAATTGGTTAAGATCGTAAATGTCGCATTTTAGCTGTTTTTTGTAGTTTATTTACAGACGTTTACGGCACTTTTTATGCTTTAATTGCATTGTAACCAGTTGCCTGAAGATCGTAATTCAGGTTTAATTGTGCACCGTTTATTAACTGTTCATCTGTTCTGTTGCAGCCGGATCTTCCATTCTGAGGGAGAACTGCGGCCACAAGCCGGCAGCAGACTTATGGGTTTCGTACAAAGAAGGAGCACCCGTTAGATGGATAATCTAATGTCAGAAGGCCTGAATTTGATGGTCTTTGGTATGGGATTCGTTTTCGTTTTCCTGACCCTGTTGGTTTTTGCTACAGGCTTCATGTCGAAGCTGATTGCAAAGGTTGCGCCTGAGGCTCCACCTCAGCCCGCCAAGCCAAATCCAGCAGTAGTTGCACCTACCGCTTCGGGTGGTGATGAACTGGTTGCAGTGATGACTGCCGCAGTGCATCAGTTCCGCAAGGGCTGATTTGCAACTAAAACCAAGAATTTATTTTTAAAGAGCATTAATCGACAAAAGGCCTATACCCATGTCTGATAAAAAACCTCTTGGCATTACCGATGTAGTACTTCGGGACGCGCATCAGTCGCTGTTTGCTACCCGCATGCGCATTGACGACATGCTGCCAATCGCTGAGAAGCTGGATAAAGTTGGTTTCTGGTCCCTGGAAAGCTGGGGCGGAGCAACTTTTGACTCATGCATTCGTTATATCGGCGAAGATCCATGGGATCGTATCCGCGAACTGAAAAAAGCGATGCCGAACACTAAGCAGCAGATGCTGCTGCGTGGCCAGAACCTGTTGGGCTACCGTCACTATGCTGATGATGTTGTGAGTAAGTTCGTTGAACGTGCTGCAACCAATGGTGTTGACGTTTTCCGTATCTTCGATGCAATGAATGATCCACGCAACCTGGAAACGGCTATCAAGGCGGTGAAGGACAGCGGTAAGCACGCTCAGGGTACTATCTCTTATACGAAGAGTGTTGTGCACACCATCGATATGTGGGTTGAGTATGCTAAAACGCTGGAAGATATGGGTGCAGAGTCCATCGCGATTAAGGATATGTCCGGTATCCTGACGCCATACGATGCGTTCGACCTGGTTTCGCGTCTGAAAGCTCAGACACATCTGGAAGTTCAACTGCATGCCCACGCCACCTCAGGCCTGTCTGATATGACGATCCTGAAGGCTGTAGAAGCCGGTATCGACCGTGTTGATACTGCAATCTCCTCAATGTCTATGACCTATGGACATACCGCAACTGAATCGGTTGTGGCTGCACTGGCAGGTACTGACCGCGATACCGGTCTTGACCTCCTGCAACTGGAAGAGATCGCTGCTTACTTCCGCGAAGTACGCAAAAAATACGCTAAATTTGAAGGTTCCCTGCGTGGAACGGATTCCCGTATCCTGGTCGCTCAGGTTCCGGGTGGCATGTTGACCAACATGGAAAGCCAGCTGCGAGAACAGGGTGCTTCTGATAAGTTTGATGAAGTGCTGGCTGAGATTCCGCGGGTTCGCGAAGATCTGGGCCTTATTCCGCTGGTCACGCCTACTTCACAGATAGTGGGTACTCAGGCTGTCATCAATGTGTTGATGGGCGAGCGCTATAAAACGATCTCGAAAGAGGTTCAGGGTGTTCTGAAAGGTGAGTATGGCGCAGCGCCAGCACCTTATAACGCTGAGCTGCAGGCCCGGGTTCTGGATGGCGGTGAAGCGCTCACCTGTCGTCCGGCAGATATGCTTGAGCCTGAAATGGAGAAGCTTGTTGCTGAGCTTAAAGCACTGGCAACGGAGAAAGGCGTGAGCCTGGCGACCGGTGAGAATGAAATTGATGATGTTCTTACTTACGCGCTGTTCCCACAAATTGGTCTTAAATTCCTTGAAAATCGCGGCAATCCAGACGCATTCGAACCCGCCCCTACATTAGAGGACGCCCTAGCCATGGCTGCACCTAAGAATACTGGTCCACAGACTTACACTATCAATGTTAACGGTCAGAACTATGTAGTTCAGGTTTCTGAAGGTGGTGATATCACTGCAGCTGCACCCGCAGCCGCACCTGCCGCCGCCGCGGCTGCACCTGCTGCCGGTCCTGCTGAATCTGTTCCGGCGCCGCTGGCAGGTAATATCTGGAAAGTTGTTGTCTCTCCGGGTCAGGCTGTTCAGGAAGGTGATGTACTGGTAATTCTGGAAGCGATGAAGATGGAAACTGAGATTCGTGCGGCACGCGCAGGTTCTGTTTCCAGCATCGATGTTAAAGAAGGCGACACTGTTCAGGTCGGTGACAGTCTGCTGACTCTGGTGTAAGGGCGGATTCTAAATGGATAAGCTATTAGATCTCTGGCATGCGTCAGGGATATACAATGTGACAGGTGGTCAGGTCGTTATGATCCTGGTCGGCCTGTTGCTTTTGTTTCTTGCGATTCGCAAGAACTTTGAGCCATTGTTGCTGGTTCCTATCGGTTTTGGTGGCATTATGGCCAACATTCCGGAAGCGGGTCTTGCTTTCTCAGCCGTTGAGAATGCTCTGCATCTGGGTGGTCCGGAGATGCTCCAGGCGCTGGCTGCTGCATTAGATATCAGCAGTACAGAGCCTGAAGCCTTGAAGCATGCCTATCATGTGGCGGATTCAGCTTCTCATACAGCAGCTGTTTATGCCGCCAATGATCATGGCTTTAACAACGGTATGTTGTATAACTTCTATACCGTTGCGATTGCGTCTGGTGCAGCGCCACTGCTGATCTTCATGGGTGTTGGTGCTATGACCGATTTCGGTCCTCTGCTGGCTAACCCTAAGACTCTGTTCCTGGGTGCTGCTGCGCAGTTTGGTATCTTTGCTACGGTACTGGGTGCGGTCGGTCTGACCACTCTGGGATTGATGGATTTCACAATCCAGGACGCCGCGGCAATCGGTATTATTGGTGGTGCAGATGGTCCGACAGCGATCTATGTAGCTTCTCTGCTGGCTCCGGACTTATTAGGTGCGATTGCGGTCGCTGCATACTCCTATATGGCGCTGGTACCAATGATTCAGCCGCCGATTATGCGTGCGCTGACGACTGAGGCTGAGCGTAAGATCTCGATGGTTCAGCTGCGTCATGTGCCTAAGACTGAAAAGATCATGTTCCCGATCGTGTTGCTGATGTTGGTAGCCTTACTGCTGCCTGATGCGGCACCACTGCTGGGTATGTTCTGTTTCGGTAACCTGATGCGTGAATGTGGTGTGGTGGATCGCCTGAGTGATACTGCTCAGAATGCTCTGATCAACATCGTAACCATTTTCCTGGGTCTGTCTGTTGGCTCAAAACTGTCAGCGGACAAGTTCCTGGATCTGGAAACTCTGGGCATCTTGTTACTGGGTGTTGTCGCATTCGGTATCGGTACTGCCTGTGGTGTGCTGATGGCGAAGGTCATGAATAAAATGGCCGGTGGTGACTCCATCAACCCGCTGATTGGCTCTGCCGGTGTATCCGCAGTACCAATGGCCGCCCGTGTATCAAACAAGCTGGGTCTGGAGGCAAATTCCCAGAACTTCCTGCTGATGCATGCGATGGGACCCAACGTAGCCGGTGTAATCGGATCGGCGGTTGCTGCCGGTGTAATGATCAAGTTCGTAGGCTAAGCTAAGCGCTTCGACACTTAAAAAGGCTGCCGATTGGCAGCCTTTTTTGTGTCTGAAGCCAAGACCGGAAAGTAAGCTTTCCTCGTTAGACGCGACTACGTCGCTCGCTAGAACGCCGCTTTGCGGCTGCTAGTCGTTAGATTAAAAAAACCGCCATCAGGCGGTTTTTAGTTTTTTCTAGCAAGGAAAACGAAGTTTTCCGTCTAACCACTAGCAAGTCGCGTAGTGGCGTTCTGCTTTTATACGTTCTGCTTTTATTAATATCCTGCCAGTACTTCCAGATGTGCCTGTACGCTAAACGCCAGGGCTACCGGATTGTAACCCCCTTCAAGCACTGAGACGATACGTCCACCGCAGGTGGTGCGTGCGGCATCTGTCAGTAACTGCGTTGCCCAGCGGTAGTCCTCTTCGGTGAGGTTAAGATCGGCCATAGGATCCTCATGATGCGCGTCAAATCCAGCTGAGATAAAGAGGATATCAGGCTTATGTTTCTGGATGGCAGGGAGCCAGTGTTTTTCCAGCTGTTCTCTGAAAACAGTAGCCCGGGTGTGTGCTTCAATCGGGCAGTTGATGATGTTGTCACGCTGAATGTCGCTGTAGCGTTCCGGGTAATAGGGGTGCTGGAAAGTAGAGCACACCAGTACTTCAGGTTTATCTTTGAAAATATCGACGGTGCCGTTACAGTGATGCACATCGAAGTCAACGATGGCTACCCGGTTGACACTGGGTTGTTGCAACGCATGCATAGCGCCTATAGCGACGTTGTTAAAAAAGCAGAAACCCATGGCAGCGTTGTGCTCGGCGTGGTGCCCGGGTGGGCGAACAGCACAAAAGGCATTATCAACCTTTTCTGTTAGCACCTGATTGGTCGCCAGAATCGTCGAGCCCGCCGCCAGGCTAGCAGCATGAAGCGAATCAGGACAGAGAGCTGTATCTTCATCGGCGTAGAAGACACCCTCTTCCGGAACCTTCATTTCAAGTCTCTTCTGATGCAGGTTGGCATGCGCCAGTTGAACCTGTTCAGGGGTTACATGCACCGATTCCATCTGCTTCAGATGCTCAATCAGTCCTGTTTTTTGCAGCACCTTCTGGATTGCCAGAAGTCGGATCGGGCTTTCTGGATGTTCCGGACCCATATTGTGCAGGGTGCAGTCATGATGAGTAATAAATGCAGTAGTCATAGCTGATCTGATTCTTTTATTTATATTAAGTCTACTGGAATATCACTGTGGCAGCGCTTAGTCAAAAGTTGTAGGAAATTATAATTTAGTAAGTCGCTTAACAGTGAGACTGTTGACATGGATCATTATCTGTTTTGTCGAATGGCTATACTATGGTTCTCACAGCATAGAACTGTATTTAGCGCCGAGCGTTTCACCCTACACTCGGTGCTTTTTTTTGCCTGAAGAAAACTGATCCCGTTTTGTGATGTTTTTTCCTTTCTCCGCAGAGGCATGGCTCTTATACTTGATTGAATTAAGTTTTAAGGATAAGGCTGGCCTGTGACCGCTTTGCGCAACAACCCCATTGATGTTCAGATTGATTATTCGGATAAACATGTCCTGTTAATCGACAGCAGTGGTAATATGCGTGCCACAATCTATTACATGTTGCGGGAGCTGGGCATCGCTAACGTTAAAGCGATTACGATTAATGATAAGGTTATCCCGCTAATCGCACAAAACGATTTTGATGTTATCCTGCTGGGGCATAACGCCAGTGATAGCGTCACCGGTATCCAGATTCTTGAAGAAGCCCGTTTTCGTGGTTATATAAAGCCCAGTGCCGCCTGGATCTGTATGACCAGTGATTCATCGCAAGAGACTATTCTGCATGCCATAGATAGTCATCCTGATGACCTGATCTCAAAACCCTTCTCTATTGAAGAGCTCAAATATCGTCTCGATCATATCATGCGGCGTAAGTTAGCCTTACGTCCGGTAGATCTGGCCATAGAATCAGGTGCGCATCGTCAGGCGTTGCAGATCTGTGAGGCACTTATCGATCGCCAGCATCCTGAATATGATCACCTGCAGAAAGTCAGGGGAACTTTGCTGCTGGATCTGGGTGAATATGAAAGAGCTCGTGAACTACTGGACGGGATCTATTGGGAATCGCGGGACAAGGAAGCCGGGCTCTATCTTTGTCGCGCCTACGTTGGCCTGGATGATCTTGCGGCCGCGGAGCAGTTGCTGCAGGAGCTGATTACGGATAACCCTCTGTTGATCGCCGCATATGATCTGTTGGCAGAAGTTCATGAGCAGATGGGAGATCTTATTCAGGCCCGGGAAACACTGAAGGAAGCCACTACACGCGCCCCTCTGGGGATCCCCCGACAGATGGAGCTGGGACGGGTTGCCGTCCAGACCCGGGAGCTGGATCTGGCAAAGGGGGCGTATAGACGTTCAATTTCGCTTGGAAAGCACAGTTGTTATCACTCAGCCGAACCCTATCTTAAGCTTGCGAACCTCCGCCGGATGGAGGTGAAAACCAGTGACAAAGTGACTCGTGAGCAGATAGAGCATGAGATTGATGGGTTGCTTGTCAGTGCCCGGAAAAGTTTTTCCTCAGATCGGACGGCAGAGGTTAAGGCGTTTCTTATTCGTAGTCAGTTAGCTGAAGACCTTGGGGAAAACAGCGAAAAGGAGCGTTTTCTTCGCGATGCCAAGCTGGTGAACCGGGAGCTTGAAAGCCCTCTCGATATTGATCGTGAGCTGTTAGTGATGTCCGGTGAAGCGCTGCCTGTACTGGAAAAATCTCAGCAGGTACCTGACAGTAAAGCGAGTGAGGCAAAAACTAAGCAGCTTAACCCTGATATGAGTGATAAGGCTAACCGCCTGGGTATTAAGCATTATCTGTCAGGCAAAATCGGTCTGGCGATTAAGTCTTTCGGTGCCGCGGTCGATTTCGATTTTAATAATCACTCTGCGGTTCTGAATCTGGCTCAATTGTTTCTGGAAACTGCCCGTGATGATAAAGAGCGTCGTGAAGGCCGGTTAAAAATGGTTGATCGTTATCTGAATCTGGTTGAACGTGTGTCACTGAAACCGGAGTTAAATAATAAGAAGCTGTTGTTGAAACGGTATCGTGCTATGTCCCTTGATACGTTACCGCTATCCTCGCTGGGCCCGTTGTTGAAATAAGGTTGTTTCCTCTGGGCTATTATCGGCTCTCCTGAAGTATGGTATCGGCGAGTGCATTGGCACTCAGCCAGCTGGCTTCTAAAGCGTTTTCCTGCTTTAAGCCCGTATCGTTGAGCCAGTCGCCACATGCACCAATGCCTGTTTCTGAACTCCAGAGAAAAGGGATGGGATTTACCGAACTGTGTCGGGCCAGTAACCAGCGATGTGTCCGGCTGGAGACTATTTCGGGGGTCTGTTGCATAAGCTCACAGAATGCTGCGTACAGAACGTCGGATACAGCGGTCGAATCGACATCTGTATGATCAGCGCTCCATTGTTGAGTGGCTTCCAGTACCCAGACTTCACTGTTATCTTCAATTAGTCTTCCAGGTTTTGCGCTGTCTTTGCAGCAACGCAAGAGGATGGGATGGTCACCGTAAAATATATCCGTGCTGCCCAGCTGAGCTTTTATCCTTACCACGCAAACCCAGCAGGGATCACTACTAACGCTTTCAGCGTTGCTTGCTAATCCAGGTATCGCTTCAAGCAACACCCTTGCCTGCACCGCCGGAGCTGTGATTATGACAGTGTCAAAAAAACCAAGCCCTCTGGACCGGTCATCGCGTAAAACGATCCGGGTCGTTTGCTCAGTTTGCCAGGGTATCACTGATTCAACCCGACACTGCGTGATAAGTTTTGCTTTACTGGAGAGACGGCGGGTCAGAGCGCTTTGCTTTGGCTCAGTGACATAGAGGCGTTCAGATACAACCTGCTGATGATTAAAGTCAGATACCTGCGGCTGCCAGCGGCTTATTTCCGGCTGCTGTTCTAGCCACATACGGAACGCGTCGGTAGATGGGCGAAACCAGGGGGCTCCCAGGTCTGCTGAATAATCAGCCAGTCTGCAGGATGAGATTCTGCCACCTGAGCCTCTGCTTTTTTCAAACACAGTGATCTCAGCAAAGGCGCTCAGACGGTCAGCCAGCACCGCACCGGCGAAGCCTGCGCCAACAATGGCAATTTTTTTAGTCATCTCAGAAACGCACTATCATCGGATTATGCTGTCCGGAAAGAGTCTCTCCGGCACACGCTTCGTCGTGGGTCATAATTTGTACCAGTTCAGCCCTGTGAATACCGGCATCTCTACAGATGCAGTATGCCTGTTCCAGACATTTACAGGTGACAACTTCGGTGCCCCGGGTCAGGAGCGCGCGGTGCATCGCTTTATCTTTGATATATGAAAGCTCTATCACTATCGGACTACAACCTGATTCGATAAATTTTACAGCGGTTATCAGTTTCGATTGAGCATAGGATTTGAATTCAGAGATCTGCATAAGAGGCTCCTTTTCTGCAGGTTTACGCAAAGAGGATCTGCCTGGATCATTCAGAAAAAATATCCTCCTCGTTAAAATGATGCGGCTATCAAAACTGTGATGCAGGGCCAGCGTTTTGAAGGGGGCATTCATATGGAGCGCTTTGTCACCGCAGCCGATGGGCGTTGCTCAAACTGATCTGATTGAAATAAACAGATGCTTTTTTGCGGGTCGCTCAGGTCTGAATTATTCGATACTTAAAAGGTATCTATCAATGCATTAAACGGTATTAGACGGTATTTAGTGGCCCGCATACACTGGGAAGTACGGAAAAACATTACCCAACAGTATTTAGCAACATTGATGCATTGATGTGTCATGCTTTATAAAAATAAGATAAAAAACGGGAGCTTTTGTTATGGCAATGACGGGTGTATTAAGACCGGGACATGTGCAGATTCGTGTATTTGATCTGGAAGAGAGTGTGCGTTTTTATCGTGATGTACTGGGTTTGGTCGAGACTGGTCGTGATGATAAGGGACGCGTTTATTTTAAGTGTTGGGATGAACGTGATCATAACAGCTACATCATCCGACAGGCTGAAGAAGCGGGTATCGATTTCTTCGGCTTTAAAGTGCTCAATGTCGAAACGCTGGATAAGCTCGAAGCGGATCTGAATGAATACGGTATTGAAACCAGCCGTATGCCAGCGGGTGATATGTTAGCAACGGGTGAACGGGTACGCTTCACTCTGCCAACAGGCCATATTATGGAGCTGTATGCAGAGAAGAGCGCTGTTGGTAACGGGCTGACCAATGCTAACCCGGGTCCGTGGAATGCTGCCAGTGAACATGGTATTGCGCCGGTTCGACTGGATCATATGCTGCTGTACGGACCGAATGTGGCCGCCAATAAAAAGATTTTTGAAGAGGTGTTGGGATTCTTTCTGGTGGAGCGGGTACTGGCTGAAGACGGCGAGTTTGAAGCGGCATTATGGTTATCCTGTTCCCACAAAGTTCATGATATTGCCTTTGTTGAACATCCTGAACCAGGCAAGTTGCATCACTGTTCTTTCCTGATGGAAAGCTGGGAGAAGGTGCTGCGGGCCGGAGATATTATGTCGATGAATGAGGTGTCGGTTGATATTGGCCCGACCCGTCACGGCATTACCCGTGGTTGTACTATCTATGCCTGGGACCCTTCCGGTAACCGCTTTGAAACTTTTATGGGGGGTTATCAACCCTATCCTGATTATGAAACCATCACCTGGGACTGGGATCATTTCCCACAGGGGCTGGATTATCCGCAACGAAAACTACACGAGTCATTTCTGACCATCGTCACCTGATGATCAACTTAACTGCATAGCGAACCATCGCTATGCAGTCTTTAACCTTTTGAATCTTTCTTTAAATTTTTACAGGTTGCTGACTGCACCTTTCGGAAGGCTTTTAAGGTTAATTATCATACCTAATAGGTATTGCGGGTAGATAAAAACAGTATTAGACGGTATCTAAGTGGCTGCATAAACTGGATGGAATAGAACGATGCCAGCAGTAATCAAACAAAGGTGAGCAGCAATGCATCAAGTTAATAATTTTATAAATGGTGAGTTTGTTGAGGCTGAATCGGGGCGCCGGTTTGACAAGCGCTCACCTGTGGATAACAGCATCATTGCCAGTATCTCTGAGGCAGGCCGGGTCGATGTTGATCGGGCTGTCGCTGCTGCAAAAGCGGCAATGCAGGGCGAATGGGGTCAACTTACTGTTGATCAGCGGGTTGATCTTCTCTACGGCGTAGCCGATGAAATTACCCGCCGGTTTGATGATTTTGTCGCGGCCGAGATGGCCGATACCGGTCAGCCCCATCATGTGATGACCCATGCGTTTATTCCCCGGGGTGCTGCCAATTTCAAAGTGTTTGCCGACATTATTAAGAATGTGCCTACTGAAAGCTATCAGATGGCGACTCCCGATGGTCGTGGCGCCCTGAACTACGGGCTGCGGGTGCCGAAAGGTGTTATTGGTGTTATCTCCCCCTGGAATGCGCCCTTTCTGTTAATGACCTGGAAAGTGGGGCCAGCGCTGGCCTGTGGCAACACCGTGGTGGTTAAACCTTCCGAAGAAACACCGCTGACCACCACCCTGCTGGGTGAAGTAATGAACAGCGTTGGCATTCCTAAAGGTGTGTTTAACGTGGTGCATGGTTTCGGCCCCGACTCGGCCGGTGAGTTTCTGACGCAGAACCAGTCAGTGGATGCGATCACCTTTACCGGTGAAACCCGAACCGGCACTGCCATTATGAAAGCGGCGGCCGAAGGGTGTCGTGATGTGTCCTTTGAAATGGGCGGTAAGAATGCGGGTATCGTGTTTGCTGATGCAGATTTTGATGCCGCAGTCGATGGCATCTTTCGTTCCGCTTTTCTGAATACCGGGCAGGTATGCCTGGGCACCGAGAAGGTTTATGTTGAGCGACCCCTCTTTGAGCGTTTTGTCAGCGCATTAAAACAGAAAGCGGAAGCGGTGAAATATGGTCGCCCTGAAAATCATGGGTCCAACTATGGCCCGCTGATCAGCCGGGAACATCAGGATAAAGTGCTCTCTTATTATCGCAAAGCGGTAGAGGAGGGGGCGACTGTGGTCACCGGTGGTGGTATCCCCGAAATGGCTGGCGAGCTGGCTGAAGGTAACTGGGTACAACCCACTATCTGGACCGGGTTGCCGGAAACCGCCACCGTTATTCGCGAAGAGATCTTTGGCCCCTGCTGCCATATCTGCCCGTTTGATACCGAGTCAGAAGTGATTGGCTATGCCAATGCCAATGATTACGGACTTTCTACTACGATCTGGACCAATGATCTGACCCGCGCACATCGGATGGCCGCCGCGGTTGATGTCGGGGTGACCTGGATTAATAGCTGGTTCCTGCGGGATCTGAGAACGGCATTCGGTGGTGCCAAACAGTCCGGTATTGGCCGTGAAGGCGGTGTCCACTCTCTCGAGTTTTATACCGAGATGCGCAATGTTTGTATCAAACTGTGAGGTGGTTATGGATCAGGAAATAATTAACCAGTTGGGCGATGAGCTGTATGCCGCGTTTCGGTCACGCAGCACCATCAAGCCGTTTACTGAGCGGGATCTGGATATCACGCTGGAACAGGCCTATCAGATACAACAACGATTCATCGCCCGTCGGCTGGAGGCCGGGGAAACGGTTGTCGGTAAAAAGATCGGTGTCACCAGTAAACCGGTACAGCAGTTTCTGGGGGTGTATCAGCCTGATTTCGGCATTCTCACCTCAGATATGCTGATCAGTGGCGATAACGTCATCGATCTGGACGGTTTGATTCAGCCGAAAGCTGAGGCAGAGCTGGCCTTTGTTCTGAAACAAGACCTGAATGGCCCCGGTATTACCGCGATGGATGTTATCCGGGCGACCGACTATGTGATGCCCTGCTTTGAGATTGTCGATTCCCGTATTACTGATTGGAAAATCAAGATTGAGGATACCGTTGCGGATAATGCTTCCTGCGGTGTTTACGTGCTGGGTGATGTGAAAGGCGATCCGCGCAAACTGGATCTGACCCTGGCCGGTATGGTGCTGCATAAAAATGGCGAACTTAACTCAACCAGTGTTGGCGCCGCCGTTCAGGGTTCGCCTGTCAATGCCGTCGCCTGGCTGGCGAATACGCTGGGCGAGCTGGGCATCCCCTTTAAGGCCGGTGAAGTGATTTTGTCGGGCTCCCAGTCTGAGCTGGTGGCGGTGCAACACGGTGACGAACTTGAGTGCAACGTGGGAGGGCTTGGCCGCTGCAAGGTTAAATTTTCAGGGAGGAGCGCAGTATGAAAGCAAGCCTTAACAGAGAAACGGTAGTACGCCTGTGTGAACGGGTCGAAGGTGCTCAGACCCGGGCTTATGCCATCCCTAAACTGACGGATGAATATCCGGAGATGAGCATGGCTGATGGTTATGCGATTCAGACTGAGCTGCGTAAACGTTTTATTGAGCAGGGCCATAAACTGATCGGTTGGAAAGCTGGTTTAACCTCCCGGGCGAAGATGAAGCAGATGGGGGTGGATCAGCCATCGATTGGCTTTCTGACAGACCGGATGTCACGGCCGGAAAATTCCGTAATCTCCACAGCTGATCTGGTGCATCCGCGGGTGGAGTGTGAGATCGCCTTTGTCACCCGCGAACGTCTTGCCGGTCCAAACTGTACAGCCGCCGATGTGCTGCAGGCTACGGACTATGTTCTGCCTGCCATAGAGGTGATTGATTCGCGCTTTTCAGGGTTTAAATTTGATCTGGAAAGTGTGGTTGCAGACAACGGGTCTTCGGCGCGTTTTGTGGGGGGCGGGCGTCCCCGATATGTGGACGAACTGGATCTGCCAACCATCGGTGCGGTACTGGAAAAAAATGGTGAGATTGTTGAGATGGGTGCAGCAGCTGCAGTGATGGACCATCCGGCAGAAGCGGTGGCAATGCTGGTCAATATTCTTGCTGAGATGGGCGAGGAGCTGCCGGCTGGTAGCTTTGTCATGAGTGGCGGGATCACTGCAGCCGTTGCTGTGTCTCCCGGGGATCATGTGATCGCCCGGTTTCAGGAGCTGGGCTCCATCTCTATTCGGTTTGGTGAGTGAGGAATATTTATGCCAATTATAGAAGTTCATATTTTGGAAGGGCGCAGCTCGGAGATTAAAGCGCGTGCAGCGGCAGCGATTACTGAAGCGGCCGCCGAAGGTTTTGGTGTTAGCAAAGATACCGTCAGGATTCTGGTAACCGAACACAAAAAAGATGAGTTTTATGTGGGAGGGCGCGCCGGTCGCGCGTCCGATCAGGCTCGTTTAGCCTCCCTCGCCGAGGAAGATGAATCATGAAAAAAATCAGATGCGCTCTGATCGGGTCAGGCAATATTGGCACCGACCTGATCTATAAAATTCAACGCAGTGAAGTGTTGGAGCCGGTTTGGATGGTGGGTATTGACCCGGAGTCGGAAGGGCTGGCGCGGGCCGCCGCTATGGGACTGAAAACCACAGCCGACGGCATTGATGGATTGCTTCCCCATGTTCTGGACGATGAGATTCAGATCGCCTTCGATGCTACCAGCGCGTATGTCCACGCGGAAAATAGCCGTAAGTTAAATGAGCTGGGTGTGATGATGATCGACCTGACTCCGGCCGCTATCGGTCCGCTGTGTGTGCCGCCGGTAAATCTGAAGCAGCACGCTGAGAAAGTGGAGATGAACGTTAATATGATCTCCTGTGCGGGGCAGGCAACAATTCCGATTGTCAGCGCGGTCTCTAAGGTGCAGGGTGTTGAATATGCAGAGATTATTGCCAGTCTCTCCTCTAAATCTATCGGCCCCGGCACCCGGGCTAACCTTGATGAATTTACCTACACCACCTCAAACGCCATCGAAGTGGTGGGCGGTGCGAAAAAAGGTAAGGCGCTGGCGATTATCAACCCGGCAGAACCTCCGATGATTATGCGTAACACCATCTACTGTCTCACCGAAGAGGAGCCGGATGAAGTCGCGATTACCGAGTCGGTATTGGCGATGATCGCTGAGGTACAGAAATATGTACCGGGTTATAAACTGGTGAACGGACCGAGCTTCGAGGGTAATAAGGTTGCAGTGTTTATGGAGGTTGAGGGACTGGGCGATTATCTGCCTAAGTATGCCGGTAATCTCGACATTATGACCGCTGCGGCAACCCGGACTGCGGAGATGTTTGCTGAAGAAATACTGGCCGGGCAAATTGAGCTGAATCCTGTGGAGGTAGCGTAATGAGTGATCTGAACGGACGTAAAGTTATTCTGCATGATATGTGTCTGCGTGACGGGATGCATGCCAAGCGAGAGCAAATTTCGGTAGAGCAGATGGTCCGGGTGGCAACTGCGTTGGATGATGCCGGTATGCCCTATATTCAGGTGACTCATGGTGCCGGGCTGGGAGGCAACTCGCTGCAGCATGGTTTTGCGCTGGCCAGCAATGAAGCGTATATCGAAGCGGTTTCATCGCACATGAAACAGGCCATTGTGTCCGTCCTGCTGTTACCGGGACTGGGGACCATGAAAGAGCTGAGATCTGCCTATGAGTCAGGTGCCCGCAGCGTACATGTGGCAACCCACTGTACTGAAGCGGATACCTCGCCGCAGCATATTGCCTATGCCCGTGAACTGGGGATGGATACCACCGGCTTTCTGATGATGTCCCATCTGTCCGATGCCGCTTCGCTGGCGCAGGAAGCTAAAAAGATGGAGTCCTACGGCGCTAATACTGTTTATATCACCGACTCTGCTGGTTTTATGTTGCCGGAAGATGTTACTCAACGTGTCACCGCGCTTCGGGATGTTCTGGAACCGGAGACTGAGATCGGTTTCCATGGTCATCACAATATGGGGCTTGGAATCTCTAACTCAATCGCCGCCATTGCGGCAGGTGCCTCACGTATTGATGGCTCAGTGGCAGGGCTGGGTGCCGGGGCGGGGAATACGCCGCTTGAGGTGTTTATCGCTGTCTGCGAGCGGATGGGAATCGAGACCGGTGTCGACCTGTTTAAAACCATGGATATTGCTGACGAGATTATCTTCCCGATGATGGATCACATTGTTCGGGTCGATAAAGATTCACTGACCCTCGGTTATGCGGGAGTCTATTCGACCTTCCTGCTGCATGCTAAACGTGCTGCAGAGCGGTTCGGGGTTCCTGCCCGGGATATTCTGGTTGAGTTGGGGCGCAAGAAGATGATCGGCGGTCAGGAAGATATGATTCAGGATACCGCAATGACCATGGCGAAGCAGCGGGGCTTATTGCAAGAGAGAGTGCCTGGGTAACTGTTGTGTCTGCACAGGATAGTAGCGTTATTTAACCGGTCGACTGAAAGGTTATTAAGATGAAAACAGATTTTAAGGGTGAAACGGCGATTGTCGTCGGCGCTACCGGCGCTTTTGGCCAGTCGATAGTGGAGCGGTTACTGAACCGGGGACTGAAAGTGGTCGCTGTTGCCCGCTCAGAAGCCAGTTTACAAACCCTGTCAGAAACCCATGAGGACGTTATCCCCTGCGTGGCTGACATCAGCGATGACAGTTCAATAGACGCTATACGCGCGGTTCTGGATGGCGCTGTTCCGAATAGCACTGTCAGGGCCGTGGTGCATGGCCCGGGGGTGGGGGTCGCCGGCGGTATTCTGGAGGCGCCAACCGCCACCATGGTGGATGCGGTGAATATTAAAGTGGGCGGACTACTGCGTCTGAGTCGGGCTGCCGATGGTTTTCTGACCGAGGGCAGCCGGCTGATCTCTATTGGCGGACATTACGGTCTTGAGCCGACCGCGTATGCAGCGTCTGCCGGTGTGGCTAATGCGGCGCTGTTTAATGTTTCACGACAATTGAGTCTGGCCTACGGTGATCGGGGGGTGACTGCTCATGTGATCGCGCCGGGCCCGGCCGATACGGAACGGCTGAGAAACGTTGCAGTGGCACGGGCAGAGATGCGTGGTTGTTCGGTCGACGAGGTACTGGACGATATGAAGGCCGAGTCCTCTATCAGTGCCTTCACTACACCCGGGCAGGTCGCCTGGGCGGTGGATATGCTGATCGATCCGGAAGCCACCGCAATGACCGGTTCAACACTGATGCTGGATTCTGGACGTCGCAGAGGTTTGCCATAGAGCGTTTCTATGAAGCGCTCTGCATCCTGTGAGCTTTTCTATAATCAACACTTAAGAGTGCATAACAGTCATAACAATAACAGGACGCTGAACTATGCCGGTAGCCAAATTCCATCTGTCTGAAGAGCTCATCACCAAAGAGTCCGCCAGGCAGATATTACAACAGGCCAGTGCCATCTATGCCGATGTGCTGGACAGTCCGATTGAAAGGACGCGGGTTTTTATCAATAGTTATAACCCGGACTATGTCGCCGTTGGCGGTGAAGTGTGTGCCGATTCAGCGAATGTGGTGGCATTCTTCGAGTTCATCGTGCTGGATGGCCGCACTCAGGAACAGCGAACGGCCATTGGCGAGCAGTTTACTCTGTTGCTGTGTGACATTCTGGGGGTGGATCGTTCGCTGATAAGAGGCTATTGCAGCTTAGTCAGGCCGGAGGACTGGTATATTTCCGGAAATCCCGCCAGCGCTGTCAGAAAAGCGGAAGTTGATGCGCGCCGGCAGGAACAGGGCAATGGCTAGTTTTCGGGTACAGCTCTCGGAGCAGGATGACGCTTATGATTGCAGAGAGAATGAATCTGTTCTGCATGGTATGGCACGGCTGGGCAAAAAAGGGATTCCGCTGGGGTGTCGGGGGGGCGGCTGCGGCATTTGCAAAGTTCAGGTGTTGTCGGGGCAATACAGCAGCCAGGTGATGAGTCGCTGTCATATCAGTGAAACCGATCTGGAGAATAACTGTGTACTGGCCTGCCGCACCTTTCCTGAGAGCGATCTTGAGATTGCGGTGATCGGTAAAATGGCAAAAAATATTCTCGCAAGATCCGATCCGTCCAAATAGCCGCTCTGGCTGCTCCTTTTTTCTGTCTGAGCGCACCTGACCGCCATGGTGCTTCAGACAGTATCAGCTTTCGTTTAGCAAAGTTCATCCAGACTGCGGTTATCCTTAATGGTACGAAACTCTCTCAGGGTTTCGAGAAAAGCCTTGAGTAGCGGGGACTCATCATCATTTCTATAGATGCAACTCAGATCGACCTCCGCCTCTTCCGGTGTCTCCGATAGCGGTTTATAAACCACTCCGGGGATACTAAGAACGGTGGCTGATTCAGGCACCAGACAGGCGCCAAAGCCACTGGCAACAAGGGCCACACCGGTGACTGCATCGCCGACTTCCTGTGAGATATCGGGGGTAAATCCGGCTAACTGACATAATCTGATAGTCTTATCGATAAAGTTAGGACGGCCCGCGGTCGGGTACATAATCAGAGGAAACTCTTTGATGGCACTAAACGGGATAGAATCCTGTGACGCCATCGGGTGTTTAGTGCTGATCGCCAGTTTGAGTTTTTCCATGCTGACAAGCTCTGAGTTGATGTCCGCCAGCGGCGCCAGTAAGCGGTTAAAGCCGACACTGATCCGTTTCTGCCTCAGCGCTTTTATCTGCTCTCCCTTGCCCATGGTATGCAGCACGATATTGACTTCGGGATAGCGTTCTTTGAAGAACAGTAACATCTTGGGAATATCGCCCATGATGCCAGAACCGAATATGGCAATATCCATTCTGCCCAGTCGTCCCTGGCCAGCTTTCTGGGTGCGCTCAGTTGCCTGTTCAATCAGACTGAAAATATTCCTCACCTCTTCTCTGAGCAGCACTCCGGCATCGGTCAGTTCCATACCTTTGGGGTTGCGGTTGAAAAGGGTGACACCTAACTCTTCCTCGAGTTGCTGGATCTGTCGGGTGAGCGGGGGCTGTGAGATATGCAGTACTTTGGCGGCTCTGCCTATATGTTTCTCATCCGCCACCACCTTGAAATACCTGAGTTTACGCAGATCCATCACTCGCCCGCCTGTTTGGTTTGAATAATTTAATACCTTAAAAGTATTAAGGTGCAATATCAATAGTATTGGATGGTAATGAGTTGCCTGCGTTATTTTGTATGTCAGGAGTGAGAATTCTCCAAATATTAGTAAACAGTGCAGGCGTAAGTCATGTTTATAAAAATAAGAAATAATCACTATCTCAGATCAACCTTAATGTTTGCTCTGATAACTTTTCTGGCAGGATGCGAGGCTCCCCTGAATCTTGAGGGGGTTGAAAAAGAGATGAGTAAAGCGGTGCACCGCACCGATCAGTTGCTGGGTGTGGCGGTGAGCCAGGATCAGGTGGTTGTGGTCGGCTCTGATGGCGTTGTGCTGACCAGTCCGGTGAGCGAGCTTAAATGGCAGCGCCAACAGCTGAGCAATAATCCCAATTTTGTTGATATCGAACTGTGTCCCGATACATCGCTGATCGCCCTGAGTATGGAGCATCAGCTGTGGATCAGTGACGATCAGGGGCAACACTGGCGTAGCAGTGACATCCCTACCCAGGAAAGCCTGACATCAGTGACCTGTGGACCGGACAACAGCTATTGGGCCACGGGCAGCTTCAGCACCCTGGTGAGCAGTCATGATAAGGGTGCCAGCTGGAATGAGCTGAGCCTTAATGAAGATGCCGCGATTTCCTCGGTGCAGTTTTTCGATAGTCGGAATCTGATCGCTACCGGTGAGTTCGGGCTGTTAGCCCGCTCCGGGGACGGCGGTGCAAGCTGGACTATGTTCGATCCGATCCCCAATGAATTTTTCCCTATGACCAGCCATTTCAGTGATCCTTCCACCGGCTGGGTCGCCGGACTGGGCGGCATCATTCTTTATACCGCCGACGGTGGTCAGAGCTGGCAGTCCCAGGAGACTCCGACCGATTCTCCGATCTATAACTTTTACGCCCGGGATGGCCGGTTGTTCGCCTTTGGTGATCACGGCACGGTTCTGGAGCAGCAGCGCAACAGCTGGCGCAAGCTGGATACCCCCAAGATTCCGGTCTATCTGCGGGACGGCAAACTGCTGGATGACAAACGACTGCTGGTCTCCGGCGGCTGGGGTGTCCTCTTTACGGTTGATATCTGAGCCTTTAACAGGCTGATTTAAATAATAATAATTTCTGGAAGTACGGATATGTCTGATAAAGCATCTGCACAATCCCATAAGATCACTCATCTTCTGCATAACCTGGATGAGCGGATTTTTAACAGCCCTAAAATTGTGCTGGGGCTGATCCTGATGGTCACACTGTTTTTTGCCAGCCAGATTCCCGGCGTCAAAATGTATTCTGATTTTGCCGATCTGCTGCCTCAGGAACACCCCTATATCGTTTTGCATAACGAGATTAAGGAGTCGTTTGGCGGCGCGAACGTGGTGATTGTCGGTGTTGAGGTTGAAAACGGTGATATCTTCAGCAACGAAGCGCTGTCGAGGATTCACCGCATCACTCAGGCTGTGGATAACCTGCCGGGAATCAACCACAACCTGGTTGCCAGTATTACCCATCGCAACTCCCGCAAGGTATGGATGACACCGGAGGGTAACGTAAATTCCGAGTCTTACTATGATCCTCAGGGCAGTGAGATGAGCGCGGCTGAGCTGGAGGTGCTGCGTCAGGATGTCGTCGCTAACCCCCGTGTTTATGGCCCGCTGGTCAGCCCTGATATGAAGATGGCGCTGGTGAAAGCGCAGCTTAACGAGGGGCAGCTGGATTACGTTAAAACCTTTGATGCGATTCAGCAGATGCGCACCGATGAGGGCGCTGAAGGTTTTAAGATTCATGTGACCGGACAGCCGATGCTGGTGGGCTGGGCTTATCAGTATCTGGGTCAGATTATTCAGATCTTTATGTTTACCGCGCTGATCATGATTGCGCTGCTGGTGTTCTATTTCCGTAAAGCCTATGGCGTGTTGATCCCTTTGGCTGCCGTGGTGGTGTCTACGATCTGGGGACTGGGAATTATCTCCCTGTTTGGCTACAACCTTGACCCACTGGGACTGGTGATTCCCTTCCTGATCTCAGCCCGGGCGATGTCTCACGGTATTCAGATTGTCGAACGTTACTATCTGGAACTGAATGAGCACGCAGATCATCACAAAGCGGCGCAGCAGACTTTTGAAAATCTGTTCCGTCCGGGCAGCCTGGGGGTGGTGTCCGATGCGATCGGTTTACTGCTGATAGCAATCGGATCCATACCGTTGAATACCAAGCTGGCACACTATGCCTCTCTGTGGGCTCTGTCGATCATCATTACCGTACTGCTGGCGGTGCCGATGCTGTTGTCGGTGTTACCAAAGCCGAAAAATTATGCAGTGAAACATAACCTATTTCGTAACGTTGGTTATATCTGTGCGGATCTGATCAGTACCCGTAAGGCGGCCAAAAATGCACTGCTGATCGGCGCACTGCTGTTGGTTGGTGGCTGGTACGCTTCTTCTAAGGTGGTGATCGGTGAATCTGAGCCCGGTTCCCCGATTCTCTACCAGGATCACGACTATAACGTTTCCTCCGGTGCGATTAATGACAGTTTTCCGGGTTCGGAAGAGCTGTATATCGTCGCGGAAACCCGCGAAAAAGGTGGCATAAAACGCCCGGAAGTGCTGAAAGCGCTGGCGGACCTGGAACGTCACATGCTCATGGATCCTGATGTCGGCGGGGCTAAAGGGATACCCGATCTGGTTAAACAGGTGAACCGTCTGCTGCACAACGATGATCCCCGCTGGATGCAGATCCCCGGTGATGCCCAGTATGTCGGTGGTCTGATGTTTACCTACATGATGTCCAGCCCGATCCCCGGTGCCCTGAATGAGTTTGTCGATACCGATGAGCGGATCGCCAATCTGGTGTTCTATTACAAAGACCATCAGGGCGAGACCATCCGCCGGGCGATCCATACCGCTAAACAGTGGATTGACGCTAACGAGGGCAGGGTGGATGGACTGACGATCCGCCTGGCGGGCGGCACTATCGGTGTCACCGCCGCCATGAATGAAGCCGCCTATGAAACCAACCTCTGGGTGCTGCCGCTGGTATTCCTGCTGATCTTCGCCATGGTGATGTTCTTCTACACCTCACTGCAGGCCGGCATGATGATGTTTATGGCGATGATGTTCGCCACCACACTGACTTATGCCTATATGGGCGTCACCGGGATGGGGATCAATATCAACACCGTGCCGATCATCGCTGTCGGGGTCGGGGTGGGAATTGACTACTCAATCTACATGATGGATCGAATCCGCTCGGAGATGGTGCTGCAACACAACCTCAGCTCTGCGGTGCGTACCGCCATCCGGACCACCGGTCTGGCGGTGAGTTTCACCGCGATTACGCTGATTGCCGGAATCGTGATGTGGGTGGTGCTTTCGGATCTGCGTTTCCAGTCTGATGCTGCGCTGCTATTGAGTGTGATGGTGATACTCAATGGTGCCGCAGCCATGTTACTGGTACCTGCCTGGGTGCTGGTGTTCAAACCAAAATTTATCTGTGCAGCCTATGAAGATGAGGATGGTGTGATCCACGCGGATGTTCTGGGTGGTGATGATCGTTCACATGAAAGCGTTAAGACACCAGTTTGTTAAAAACCAATACCTGAAAGGGGTTAAAAATGTCGAAAACAATAATAATGACGATGAATAAGGTGGCTGCCGGCGTGGCTATGGGAGTCACCGCCATGTCGCTGGGGTTCAGTACAACAGCGGTTGCGGCTGATACTGAATGGGCAGGCTTCGTGGAAAATGCGACCTATGTCCGCGATGGCGTAGGCCTGTCTAAGTTCCGCAATACCGCTCAGGCAGAGTTTTCCAAACAGCTGGAAACCGATAGCTGGGACAATGTTTCAATCAACGGTACGCTGCGCGCCACCTATGATGGTGTTTACGATCTCAACAGTGACGAGTTCAGTAAAGATGCTCAGGCAAACTATCTGGGTGAAAACTGGCATGGTCAGGACACCTCAACCGCGATTCTGGCGCCCGGAACGCCATTCCCGTGTGACAATGATCCACAGCTGTGTAACAACCTTGATGGCTATATGGATCAGTCGGAAGATGATGCCCGTTATCCTGATTTTAATGATCAGCTGGACTTTATTCGCGAGTTTTATATCAGTGCCGATAAGCAGCTGGACAGCGGTACCATTCTGAATCTGAGTTTTGGTAAGCAACAGGTTGTCTGGGGTAAGACCGATCTGTTCCGTGTCCTGGATGTCATTAATCCGGTGGATTATTCCCGCCATAATATCTATGACGAGCTGGAAGATATTCGTATTCCCCAGTGGATGCTCACCGCTGAGTGGCGGATGGGACCGGATCAGGTGTTTGATGATTCCAACTTCTCGCTGGTGTGGAATATCGATAAATTCCGTCCGAGTAATTTAGGCACCTGTGGTCAGCCCTACGCCATTCTTGATGGTGGTTGTTTCTTTGCTTCGCGCATTAATGGTGGTGGACCTTACGTTATCAATGATGTGGTTGACTATGACTGGTCGCTGAGAAACAGTCAGTTTGGTGCCAAGTGGGAGGGTGTTTATGGTGATACCACCTTCTCCCTGAACGCACTGCACTATCGTCAACAGTTGCCTTCAATCCATGCCTTAGGTGGACCGGGCAGCAACTTCGGCTTGTTTGATATCCACTTCCCTGAGGTCAACCTGCTGGGTGGTTCGATCGATTATTATTCGATGGATCAGGATGCGGTTTGGCGACTTGAGGTGGCCTACACCGAGGGCGAAGAGTTAGCCCGCGATACCGATGGTTACAAGGAAACCGATATGCTGCGCTATGTGGTCGGTTTTGATAAAAACATCATCATCCCTGCACTTGGAACCAGTAGTGCGTTCCTGTTATCCACTCAGTTGTTCGGTGAACATATATTGGATCACGAAAGAGATATGCCCAACAAGAAGGATAACTGGATAGCAACGCTGTTATTCAAGGGTTTTTATATGAATAACCGTCTCAGCCCGCAGATCATTATTGCCCATGACTTCGCGGCTGAAGCCACAGCAATTGCCCCCAGTATTGACTATCTGATCAATGATAACTGGAAGATTAATGCGGCCTTCAATATTAAAGAGGGTGGCAAGAAAACCTTCCCATGGTCTGTAGCAGGCGGAGCCGCAGCGGGTGGCCAGACAGAGCCTCTGGCGCGTTTCCTCAATGGTCCGATTGGTGTTGCCAATCAGGAAGATGAATTTCAGCTGACACTCCGTTACAGCTTCTAAACAAAAATAACGATAAGAAGGTAAGTCATTATGTTTAATAAAACCTTTATCTCTCTGGCGCTGACGACGGCTGTGTCTGCTTCAGCAATGGCTGCGACTGAGCAGGATGTGCAAAATACATTTAACCCCTACAAGAATGGTGTGCCAACCCACCAGGGCTTGAGCGCAGGGATGATCATCAATCAGGGTAATGTCGATCAGTTTAAAGAGATTGTTGATCCGGCGATGTATGATTTTATCAAATCCGGAGATACCGAAATAAAAGTGGGAGCGACCAGCTCATTCGATCTGAATAACAGTTATGTCGAAGCGACCCGCAAGTATATGAACGATGTCAGGCTGGGCGATAAGGTCGGTGAAATCAGCGGTTCGGTGGCTGGCCGCCCGTTCCCTCAGGAGCCATCCATGGATGATCCTCGTGCGGGTGAAAAGCTTGCGTGGAACTTCAAGTATGGCTACAACTGGGGCGATTCAGCGGCGATCTGGCCGTTTTACTGGACCTTCAGGGATATGAACAGCGGCAAGGCTGAGCGGACGCTGAAGTTTAACTTTAACTTCCTGAACTTCACCCACCGTACCCAGCAGGAGCCGGCTCCGGCGATCACGCCAAACCCATCAAATCTGTTCCGGGCAACCTATCTTCAGGTGCTCGAACCGTTTGATGTGAAAAACACTCAGCTACTGATTCAGCGCTTTGAGGATGACCTTAAGCGTGATAACGCCTACCTCTATCTCGGCTTTCAGCGTCGCGTTCGTCGTCTGTCAACCGGCCAGGTAACCGATGCCTTCCTGGGCTCGGATATCATGATTGAAGACTTCGAGGGGTATAACGGCCGTATCTCGGATAACAAGTGGACTTATAAAGGTACCCGCAACATGTTGCTGCCGATGTATAACCACAACGATATGCCACTGGATGCTGACATTCATCAGGACGATGATGGCTATCAGATGATTTCGTTTGGCGGTAAGGGGGGCTGCTTCCAGAATGTGACCTGGCAGCTGCGTAAAGTGTATCAGCTTGAAGGCGAACCACTTGATCCCAACCATCCGATCAGTAAACGTCAGCACTTCATTGATGCGCAGACATTTACCATTCCACGTACGGTAACCTACGACAGAAATGGGTCAATCTGGAAGAGCTTTAGTATTGGTCAGGCGCATCCGGATCATCACCTGCCGCAGAACAAGGGTAGTGGTGTCTCGATTGATGACTCCTTTACGATGATTGATATGCAGGCGCAACACTGCACTACGGGGCAGTTTAAAGGAATCATTGATCCTGAGCTAACACCCGAGAGCAAGATGACCGTGCAGAACCTGCGAGCTTCCGGTCGGTAAGAACCTGGTCCACTAAGCGGGGCTCTGGATAGCTCCGCTTCTTTACAGTCAAAATAGAGTGGTAGTTGGAAAGAGGGTTTGGCTCATTAGCCGCTACAACGCTCTCAGACACATGTACTTTGCTGTATCCGTTCGGGTGCAATCCGGCAAGGTCTGCCATCACAATTTATGATTCCCTTAGTGCTTATCAGCACTCAGCTTGAGCACTCTTTTGCCAGGGATGGTATTTTTTAGAGGGGTGAATCAAAGCGATATCAGTTCAGACGGGTTTGTGTCACCGGACGCAGGACGTCATTAATCTATGGGGTGAAAAATGGCTGAGACAATGATCTCTGTAAAGGTCGCTGCCAAAATATTGGAAGCGGATAATATCTACTCATTCAAGCTGATCAGTCTGGATGATGAAGCTCTGCCGTCTTTCAGTGCCGGTTCACATATCGATGTTGAAATAAAACCGGGACTGATTCGTCAGTACTCCCTGTGTAATGAGCCTTCTGAGAGTCATTTCTATCAGATCGCGGTATTGCGTGATCCGCAATCGCGTGGGGGATCTATTGCTATCCATGATGAAGTAGAGGTTGGCTCGATCCTCAGGATCAGTGCCCCTAAAAATCATTTTGAGCTGGCTCATGAAGCTCATAACAGTGTTCTGTTTGCCGGCGGTATCGGCATAACCCCTATATTATGTATGGCTGAGCGGCTCTCGATTGCCGGGTCTGAGTTCAAATTACACTATTGTGCCCGGGCTGAATCAGCCGCGGCGTTTACCGGGCGAATGCGTGATAGTCAGTTTGCTGATCGGGTGGTGTTTCACTTTGATGATAGTAACAAAGATCAGAAACTCGATATCCATGCCATATTTGAAACATTAGAACGGCATGCTCATATCTACGTCTGTGGGCCAAAAGGGTTTATTGACTTCGTTGCTTCTACCGCTGAACAGTATGGTCTGCCTTCAGAGCAGATTCACTTTGAACATTTTGGCGCGGATCCGGCTTCAGCTTCGGGTGAAGCGTTCGATATTTTACTATCAAGCTCCGGAAAAGTTATCCATGTTGCCGAAGAGCAAACGGCTTTAGAAGCATTGGCCGATGCCGGTATAGAGCTTGATTATTCCTGTGAGCAGGGAGTTTGTGGTACCTGTATTACCCGTATATTGGAGGGGGTTCCGGATCATCGGGATCTGTATTTCAATGATGAGGAACGCAGCAAGAATGATCAGTTTTTGCCCTGTTGCTCACGATCCAGGTCGCCCCGACTGGTGTTAGATCTGTAGGCTCTCGATTGGATACCTGAACGGAAAGATAGCTTTCCTTAAATACCAGAAAACCGGGCGGTACTAGCTATCGCTCTGTTTGTTTCTTGCCATCCGGTATTGCATTTTACCCCTGCCAATTCCCAGTTGTTTTGCTGCAGCAGTGACTTTGCCATTATGTCGAATCAGAGCGGCGTCGATAATAGCCTGTTCTATATCGGCAAATGTCTCCCCCTGATCGAGGAGCTTATTGACTAATTCATTGGTATTATCAGCACCCTCAATGGGTTGCTCACTATTGGGCTTATCCTGCTGAAGTGGCTGGATTCTAAGGTCAGGCAGCTCCTCTGAGGTAAACAGATGGTGGATATCGATTGGCTCATTATCATTGGCCAGAATAACTGCTCGTTCTATAAAGTTCTCCAGCTCTCTGACATTGCCGGGCCAGTCATAGTGCCACAGAGCATCCAGTGCCTGTTGAGTGATTCCCCTGATCGATTTGTTACTTCGCTGAGTAAAGCGGGCAACGAACACATTGAGCAATAACGGAATATCATCTCTCCTGTCTCTTAGCGGTGGAATACGCACAGGAAAAACATTCAGGCGGTAGTACAAATCGGCCCTGAAACTCCCCTCTTTGACAGCCTGACGGAGGTCTTCATTAGTTGCAGTGACGACGCGTACATCAATATGTTTTGTTTCAGTGCCTCCGATTCTTTCAATTTCTCTTTCCTGTAAAACCCGTAATAATTTGCCTTGGGCATGAAACGGCAAACTACCAATTTCATCCAGGAACAGAGTGCCACCATTGGCTCGTTCAAAGCGTCCGGGGCGAGATGCAGTTGCGCCGGTAAAGGCTCCTTTTTCAACGCCGAACAGTTCTGATTCGATCAGATTATCGGGAATAGCGGCACAGTTAATTGATATGAACGGCTGCTGGGATCTGGGGCCAATTGCGTGCAGAGCACGGGAAAAACGCTCTTTACCGACACCACTTTCACCCAGAAATAGCACGGTTGTTTCTGTCTGAGCAACCCGTTTCAACAGGTAGATTACTGAGTTAAATGCGGCAGAGGCACCCACCAGTTCTTTATCTTCCACCGGAGGTGTAAAGGGAATATGGGTTTTGCTTTTTTGGGTACCGCTGCGGTTGGTGATTGGTGGATCTACAAAATCTTCTACCTGAAAGAACGCCAGATCCTCGAATGTATCCTCCCACTCATCTAAAGGCTTCATAATAGCCCGGCAATGCGAGTGACCCATGGCGATACATTCGGTTTCTCTGGCCAGTACAGGTTTACCGAAGATACCGGTGGCATAAGCTGAGGCATAACCCACGTTCATCCAGCAGGCCGATACAGCGCTTGATTCGAACTGATCAATATGAGATCGGGCTTCCCAGGAATTTAACCAGGTGAAGTCGCCGTAGAATTCCCCTTTCTCCTGATCAATATGGATCTCCATCGCATCACTGACAACATAACCCTCAAGCCCCCTCAAAGCGGGACCAAGCGTTACATTCAGATAGGGGTCATCGCCATACAGTGCTCTGACACGGTTGTAATCTTCGATCCCCTGTTGATAGCCCAGTCGCGTGAAGACTGATCTGGCTGTGGTCATCCCCAGTCTTTCTATGATCTCTTTTCTCAATTCGGAGAGGGAAAAGCCATGCATGAGTAGCATGCGCTGGTTAAACAGGGTGATATGCCCACTATCGGGAGAGAGCCGTAAGTGTTCAGTAAGCTTCTTTGCCGCTGTATGGCGTGCCGCGGATCTTTTCTGTTTTCTGGACATAGTGCTTCCGATGAGCTGATGATCTTCAATCAAAGCGATTCAACATTATTGTTATTGCATGATATCAATCAAATAGCTAATTCTCCGGTAAAGAGGGGTTGAATGAGATGCAGCAGAGTGGAAACTGGTTGAGTGATAAGTGCTCACAGAGTCTTGGAGCTGTTTACAGCGATAATATAGCGGGCGCAGATATTCAGATCTCAGACAGGAGATGTGATATTAAAACGGGCTTTAACTCACATTAAAGCCAGTTAGTGAACAGTGCAATAATGGCTATGAGGCCAGAGTCAGTTTAGTTTTATGCTCCTCTTCAATCAGTGCTTTCAGGGTTCTGCGAACCCGGACAGGGGCTGCATCGCTACTGATCAGAACCGGATCGAGGCTGAGAAAATCCGGAGTCTCCATTGCTTCTTCAACCGCATTCAGTATCGGACCATCCTCTAACTCAAATGCGGCATGCATATTCTGGATTTTGATCTGATTATATTCGGCATCCTCGACATGATGATTGCGTCGGGTGACAAAAAAGTAGTGGGTCGAGTTTTCGCTCTCGGGGGTACAGACGTGGAGATCGTACTGTGAGACCGACTCTTCGCTTTCAAAAGTGATCGGCTGGTTTCCCTGACTACAACCGATCGATAATTGAATATTGGCCGGTTTTGCCCAGGTCACCGTTACCCGATGGGAAGCTTCTTTGCCTGGCTCCGGTAAAAAATCGTTAAAAATCAGCATGGGTGGCGTCTGTTTCCACTCCCATGAGGCTGCAAGCTGGCCGGCATTCTCTTCCAGTTTAGGTATCTGTGGAGAAAGTTGGCCACGGGTAGTGATGATCTCTCCGTGTAGGTGATCTACATGGCTCAGATCCATGACATTATCGATAATGAGTTCGTAATGACAGGGCCATTTCATGTAGGTGTAAGCGATTGCATTGTCGTGACCTGTGTCCAGTGTCGTGTAATCAGGGAGCTGATTTTCGTCCGCAACTTCATCACCCATCCATATCCAGATAAACCCATGTTTTTCCATCAGGGGGAATGATGGGACTTTAGCTTTGGTGGGGATGCGCTTATTGCCATGGGGGTTGCTGGTGCAGTTTCCTTCTGAGTTGAACGCCAGGCCATGGTATGGACATACAACATCATTGCCACATTGTTTACCCATACTCAGTGGGGCAAAACGGTGCGGGCATCGATCAAGTAGTGCTACCGGAGTCCCATCCTCTTTGCGATAGAAAACAATTTTTGTATCCAGTAATACACGGGATAGCAAATCTTTATCAAGTTCAGTTGAAAGTGCAGCGACGTACCAGGTGTTTTTCAGATATGGAGTGTTCTGATCAGACATAGAGTCTCTCCTTTAAAAAATTATTTTTATTGTGAAAAGGTGCAATATATTTTTGAATGCAAAAACCGCTATGCGTTATTTACGTTCAGCATTGATAGCCTGGTATAGAATGCATGAACTGTTCCTTTTTGTGTAAGTGTTTGATTGCAAATAATAATCTTACTTAGGTAGGAAGTTGGTCAGATGTTTTTGATTGTAATCGTTCATTATTGATTGGGCTGCATTAGTGGATGCATCATTTCAATCATTATGAGCGTGTCGTATTGTCAATAAACGATTTATTCGTTATTGCCGTATGTAGCGTAATGAGCAGAACGCTTGCGCGGTATGTTTTTTGTTTATAAGGTAACGGGCTGGCTTGAGTGACTGAAAGGTTTGGGTATGCTGCTTCATAATCGCAATATTATACGTGTCATTAAGGATGGCCAGGTGGCCAACTGTATTATTCTGAAAATGTGTTATGACTACGCATTGGTTAAATATGAGGAGAAAGAGTATCGCATCCCTTATGCTGTTATCGATGAAGTGGTGGGACATGAGTTACTGATGAGTAATGAGTAGCGCCTTTCCTCACGCGATCAACGCCTAGGGTCATTAACTGCTGTAGATTATTAATATTTTAACTGACTGATCTTTAGGTCCCCTTTAATGGGCATTCTTGCAATCACATTTTAGCTTTATAGTGAGTCATCGGGATACGGCTCAGTCGTCCCTACAGGGGCAGCCAGTGTTGACCTAAGGTACAATTGGCGTCTTTATATTCTTTCTTTATACTTCTTCGATGAATCAAAATTGGACTAACAATCAAAGTTTTTGAATGCTCGATTCTGTATTCAACGTTGTAATTTGAATGAGAGCAATCTGTCTGTGTCAAAAAAAAAATTAGATGGAATCGGTGTCAAAGATCTGCTTGATAACATTCCGATTCCGGCCTTCATTATCGATAATGATCACGTTATCACCCATTGGAACGTTTCGCTCGAGATCGCTTCTGGATTGAGTAGTCGTGATGTCGTCGGTACTCAGGACCAGTGGCGGCCTTTTTATAAGAGTAAACGACCTACTATGGCAGACCTGATTGTCGACGGTGTGCAAACACCAGACCTTGATCAGTTCTACGCAGCTAAATATCACCCTTCCGATGTGCTTCAGGGCGCTATTATGGCGGAGGACTTCTTTCCTGATATTGGTAAAGGGGGCGAGTGGTTATCCTTTACAGCTTCTCCAATCAAAGACGCAAATGATGATCTTATTGGTGCTATCGAAACCCTGGTGGTGATAACAGATCGTAAGAAAGCTGAATTTGAGTTAACCGAGCGTGAGAAACGCTATCGTGAACTGAGTCAGGTTGATGACTTAACACAGCTGTATAACTCACGACATTTCTATAACGAGCTAGGAACAGAGCTGGAACGGTCGCGTCGTTATAAGCAGCCTCTGTCTCTTTGTATGCTCGATCTGGACTTTTTTAAGCGTCTGAACGATAACTTCGGGCATCCGTTTGGCGATCAGGTTCTGCGAAAATTAGGATTTTTAATCAAATTACATCTGCGTTCCGTAGATAGTGCATATCGCTATGGTGGTGAGGAGTTCGCTATCATAATGCCGCAAGTAGAGCTGCAGGATGCATTCACGGCAGTGGAACGGCTTCGGTTAGAATTATCAGAAGTGGTTTTCAGAACCGCCACGGGTCAGGTTGTTAATGTGAGCCTGAGTGCCGGGGTGGCGTACGCCGAGGGCAGTGATAGTACAGGATCTCTGGTTTCAAAAGCGGACAAGGCGCTCTATAAGGCTAAGCGCAGTGGCAGAAACCGTACCTGCTATTAGCGGGGAGCGTTCTTCAGGAATCATTCGTATTCGTTGATAGCTCAAAGGCCAGGATCAGGAACTGGCCTCCCCGAAGGGACTCGAACCCCTATCTAAGCCTTAGGAGGGGATTGTTATATAAAAGTAAAAATAATAAAATTCAATAAATACAACGCCTTAAGTGGCGTGTTTGTTTTAGTAGTATTAAAAATAGTATTTTTTTAGAGTCAGGATCATTGTAAAAAACAGATAATGGGTGGTAAGTACCGTGGATTCTTAATGAAACGGATATTTGAACAGCGGGCAGTGAAGGGTGTTGGATGGCGTCCCTGGCAGGAGTTGAACCTGCGACCTTTCGCTTAGGAGGCAAACGCTCTATCCAACTGAGCTACAGGGACACGTGGCGAGAGTGTGTCAAACCTTGGGGCCGTTGTCAAAGCCTTGTACTAGCTCATTACGCTTGTAAAAGGATTCGTAAGAGTCTGGCTTGGGGGCACTTCTGCGGGTGTCCGAGGAATGTGATTGTAATCACTTTCTTTCCGTTTTAAGCCTTCCCTCCGCTTGCTCAGAAAGCATTTTCATATACTGCGGGTCACGCTTCAGCAGCTTAAACATCGCAAGAATAATCGGGATCACGAGCAGATTCACTTCACTGAAGTAACCTCCAAAAGTTTTTAAGCCTCTCAGGGTTGCGGTGTAATACTCAGGTTCATGGCCGTTCAGTTTTGCTAACTGGATTAAACTCATAATATTAGCTGCACGCTTACCGCTGAGTAGGATCCCGCGAAAAGACAGTTTTACCAACCCAGTACCCTGCGGCGGATCAAATTCTCTACCCGATTGGTTGTCGGTTGGTATGGCCCCATCGTCCAGATAACGCGTTGTGCGGTTTAGTACTTCTGGCAGTAGTCAGTGCTTTTGCCGTCGCCGTGCCGTTCGGAGTCTTCTGTCCATGTCCTACATCCACTGATGCAGGACATCGGCGATGGGACGCGATCGAGCTTGACGCAGATGCCATTGGGTTTCAGGCGTTAGAGATCGGGCTTCTCGTTCGACCTCATAGAGCTGCTCTATATTCTCCACGGCTCGATCGGCGATCTGACTCTTGTTAGCGACATGATGGTCGACGAGCTTGCGTCGGGCGTGGGCTATGCAGTTGATATCCGTAATGTCTTTGGCGAAACCCTGCTTGCAGCCGCTGTAATTATCGATGATAGCTTTCAACGTGGTCGCATAGGCCCAGTTATAAGCCTTGTGGTGCCCAGTGCCAACGTCGGGACAGGGGGCTCATCGGTATCTAGATGTGATCTTTCACAAAATCCTCGCGCAGGGCATCGATCAGTGGTTGTAGCTGAACGTCGCGGGTTTTGATCTATTCGACTAGGTTTGAGCGGCGACCCTCCATACCGACACCGGCACGGAATCTTGATTCGAATTCGTTCTGCGCTATGATAGGTAGATGGCACTGGTAATGTTGGCAGCGGATCAAAGTAGGCTGGTCTGATGTTCCTGACGCCAAGTGTTGCGGATCCATTTGTAGACTAGGATAGTGTTGAGGGTGTTCGCAAGGACAATGCGCGCACGAAGATCCGGGTTACTGGCTGGCTGCAATGGTCCGATGGGATCAGCGGAGGCGTACGTACAAATGCTATAGATTCTCGCCCGAAATTATCCTATAAGGCGTCTGGCCTTATCATAGATTCAATCTGGACTCTCGAAATATTTAAGGCCGTTTCCGCTAATCTTCAGCAGTTCCCATTATTTTTAAACCTTCTGACGGATCAAGGTTTAATGCCCGGCAGTACTGCCAATATTCAAAAACATTCAGCTTTCGCTGCCTCGTTTCTATCTTGCTTACAAATTGAAAGGGTTCATCTATTAAGGCTGCCAGCTGGCGCGCAGTCAGCTTCTGCTCTTTACGTGCAGTAATTAGCCATTCAACAAGCGCTTTGTACTTCGGATGATGGACATGTTTTATCATTGTCATTGATATGGGGACGTGATACTTTGTCCCCGAATTGGGGACAAGTTTGGGTTGGATGCTTCCGAGGTGGAATAAAATGTTTTTTAGCTCTATAAGGCAAAAACCGAAAGAATTAGTCGATATCCAAGAGCTTATTATCGATCGAAATCCTTCGCATAGTGATCAACTTCCTACAGTATGCTTGGATTTAGATAACACGCTCTTATATGTTGTAAATAAAAGATCACACATGCGGAAAGGTGGACCTGCGAATATAAAACCTGAGTGGCTCGGAAGATGTATTGATGTTGCCATTGATGATCGTGATCCGACAATGCAGTTTTCCATTCTGGCTAGACCTGGTTCAATAGAGCTATTGGTTCAATTACATAGGTATGCAAACCCAGTAATTTATTCAAGTGTAACTGAAGAGTTTATTGAATCGTTATTGCTTACGTTGTCTATTGCACAGGGAGATCCTGATGCTGAAGACTATAGTGATAAACGTGCAGAAGGGGCAGGGGTCTGCATGGATTTGTATTCTTGGTCTAGAAAGCAGTGCATTCAAACACAGAAAGGTTATAAAAAATCACTTGGGCATTTTTGTGAGCACAATGATTTGGGTATAAATAACGTTTGGATGATTACTGCAAAACCAGAGTTGGTAGACATTACCAATCGGACGGTGGCAGTCCCACCTTACTATGGTGATCCTGATGATAGGGCTTTATTTAAGTTAATGGATGATATTTTCATTAATTGATATTGCAGCAAACGATCGTAAGCGGTCGATAAACCCCATCTAAAAACTTTGCGATTTGCCCGCTAACCTGCACTCTCACAATAATAGAGGGCAATTCCATGACGACTGAACAAAAACGCACCTTTTGGCAAAAGCACATCGATGGCTGGCAGCAGAGCGGACTTTCTCAGCCAGAGTACTGCAAACAACATGATCTGAAACTCGCCAATTTCGGCTACTGGCGCACCCGCCTGAGCAAACCCAAGCGGAGCAATAAATTCATCCCGGTCGATCTGGGGCCAAACGTCCAGGCCAGGGTGTCATTGCCCAACGGCGTCCGCCTGGAAGTACCTATTCATGCCCTGGCTGATGTGCTGCCGTTGCTGAATCGAGTAGCACGGGAGGACCTCTGATGCTTCGCCCCTCTGACAGCATACAGGTCTACCTGTACGCTGAGCCCGTGGATATGCGTAAATCCATCGATGGCTTATCCGTACTGGTTGAGCAGGAAATGACGCTGTCTCCCAGCATGGAAGCCCTGTTTGTGTTCTGCAATCGCGGTCGCGATAAAATCAAGCTGCTGTGCTGGGAGCGCAACGGCTTTATTGTCTGGTACAAGCGACTGGAGAAACAGCGTTTCCGCTGGCCCAAGTCTGATGACACGCTCAGCCTTACCGGTCAGGAGCTGAACTGGTTATTGGATGGCTTCGATATTTTTAACAATCGTCCCCATCAATCCCTGTATTTTGACTCGGTCAGCTGACCGTTCAGTGTTAAAATCCGCGCTATGAGCGCGGCAAACAAACAGCTTCCAAACGACCCGGAGGCCCTCAAACGGATCATTGAGCAGCAGGCGAATCGTATCGCCGCGCTTGAAGAATCCCTGCGCCTGCAAAAACTCAAGAAGTTTGGTGCCAGCAGCGAAAAGTCTCCCGACCAGCAGGAGATGTTCAATGAAGCTGAACTGTCTATGGTGGTTGAGGAATACCTTACCGAAAGTGAGGCGGAGCAAGCACAAACTGAACTCAAAACACCGAAGGCTAAACCTGGCCGCAAACCGCTGCCAGCAGGCCTACCACGCGTACGCATCGAACATGATCTATCCGAGCTTGAAAAACAGTGCCCCTGCGGTCATGAGCGCACCGAGATCGGAGAAACCACAAGCGAGCAACTGGACATTATCCCGGCGCAGATCCGGGTGCTGGTCAACGTACGTAAAAAGTACGCCTGTCCTACCTGTGAAGACGGCGTCCAAACGGCGCTACTGCCGCCGCAACCCATTCCCAAAAGCAACGCCAGCCCTGGATTATTAGCTCACATTGTGACCGCCAAATACCAGGATGCACTGCCGCTGTATCGCCAAGAGGCGATACTGAACCGTTCCGGTATCGAGATACCCCGCAACACTCTGGCCAGCTGGATGATCAAGGCGGGTGAACTGACCCAGCCGCTACTTAACTTGTTGGAAGACAGCATGCTGGCTTATCCGGTACTGCATTGCGATGAAACCAGCGTGCAGGTCCTGAAGGAGCCCGATAAAGACGCCGCCAGCAAATCCTATATGTGGGTGCGGGTCGGCGGGCCACCCACGCAACCGGTACGGCTCTTTCATTATGCGGACAGCCGTAGGGGTGAGGTCGCCAGTCAATTACTGGCGGGGTATGAAGGCTACCTGCAAACCGACGACTACGCCGGCTACAATGCCGTGGGCGCGAACGGAGTCATCACGCAATTAGGGTGCTGGGCGCACGCCCGTCGTAAGTTTATCGAAGCGCAGAAAGCGACTGCCGGCAAAAATAAAAAAGCGGGCAAGGCCGATATGGCCGTCAGCTTGATTGGCAAACTGTACGCCATCGAGAAAAAGATCAAAGCCGAAAGTACGGAGGTCCGGTATCAAGTCCGCCAACAGGAGGCTGTGCCGCAGCTTCAGAAGATCCGGACCTGGCTGGATAATACCTTGCACAGCACGTTACCCAAGGGGTTACTCGGCAAAGCGCTGTCATATCTGGATAAAAACTGGGATAAGCTCACCGTTTACACGGAAGACGGCCGTCTGGCCATTGATAATAATCCGGCGGAAAATGCGATCCGCCCCTTCGTGGTTGGCCGTAAAAACTGGCTCTTCAGCGCCACGGTGCCGGGGGCTAAATCCAGCGCCAACCTCTACAGTCTGATCGAAACGGCGAAAGCCAATCAGCTGGAGCCTTACCAATACCTCCGCTATATCTTTGAGCAGCTGCCTAAAGCGAAGCGCATCGATCAAATCGAGGTACTGCTACCCTGGAATGTGACTTTGCAAGACGCTGTTAACTGACCGCTTACAAACGATCCAGGTTCAGATTTCAAAAGAGTGGACTATTCGAAGGCTGTGATCCTTTATTACCCTATGGCTTAATCTACACCGAAGGTGTGTCTATGCATTCTGCGTAGAATGCTAGTCATGCTTATGGAGAAAATATCTATTGTCAGGCCCGGTATGCTAGCTGGAAAATAGCGAGGTGAGGTTAAGCCGGGACGCATTCGTGGATCCAGTATGCGCATTGCTCATTGATGGAATTAAACCTCATAAATAATTGTGAGTTTTTTTAGTAGATCAATGCCTAATAGATAATCTGAATGCTAAAATTTAGGAGCATCCCATTCAGACTCATCATCTTCTTCAAATTCAAGCAAAGTGATTAAGGTCATTCTTCGGTTGTACTCCCTGTTAAATATAGAGCTATAGGACAGCATACCACCTTGATTCCCGGAGGAATCAATCAACTCATTGAGTAGACAGGTATCCAAATGTTCGGGGAATTTATTCGTATCATCATAGGTTATCAATGGGGGCAGTACCTCTAGCGAGTTGATATAAAGAGGAAAACTCCTACTTTTGACTGGGGTCCACATCTTTCCATCTTTATGGATGACTAATGCGGTCCTATCATAGGACGAATTAACAAGCCTTCTAGCTGTCGCTTCAAGTGAGGTAGAACATTTGTTAGCAACTTCCTCAACAAGGCTCCAGGTAATATCATTACGTCTCACAATAGGAATGATGTAAGACGACGGCAAGAGTAGTGATGAGGCAAAATTGTTAGCCTCTCTTTCATACTTTAATGTGTTTTGATTTTTACAATTAATATCGGATTCTGTGCATTCGAAGCTTGAGTTTTTGCCGGTTTGAATGTGTAAAATTACATGACCAATCTCATGAGCTGAAGTAAAAAGTTTTCTACCATTATTACTTATATTCTTGTTTACAATTATTTTTGTTTCTTTTGTACCACCAATAGAAATGCCACATATATTCTGACTTGTAAAATCAACTTCACTATATGTAACAGGATGTTTAGCAGTAGAAATACTGTCACAAACACTAATTGGGCATACAGGCAAGTCAAGTGCAAAGTCTTCAAATAACGATTCAGCTTCAACCTCAGCTTTGTTAGGCATTTTTTTTATCCTTCATACTATTGATGATTTCCAATATCAGCTTTTGATCTCGCTCCTCTAGACTTTTTAGATCTCCAAATTTCCTAAAAAAAGCCTGAGCCTCTTCATTTACTTCTTCTGATGGTGGGGATTCATCGCCTGTTAGCTCGCCAACTGATACCTTTAGGGCATCTGCAATTTTTCGAGTAACAGTCATAGATGGGATTCTACCGCCTTGCTCAATTTTGCTTATTGCTGCGCTGGTTACCCCTGACTGTCTTGCCAACTCCGACTGCGACCATGAAATAGAGGTTCTTAAATCCTTTATTTTCTGTGCAATGTAGTTTGCTTTGTTCATTGTATTATCCCTACAACTAGAGTTTAAGATGATCTTAAACTTGGGTTTACAAGCTTGTTATTTTACGTTAAATTATAACAACTGGATCAGGAATCCTCAAACTCTTGTTTCAGGTCTTTGTTCTAACTGAATATAAGGAATTTAAAATGAGCGGTAATAACCATAGCGGTCAGGGTAAGCCTGACAATCCAGGCCAAGGGCATGGGAAGCCTGAAAATCCAGGTCATGGCCATGGACATGGCCGACCTGACGTCCCACCTCAGCCACCTCAGCGGCCAGTAGGATAGAAAATGACTTGGTACATCGATAACCCTTCTGTATTTGAAGATGAGATTGAATCGCTTAATCAACATGCTTTTGACTACGAAATTGATGAACCTATGAAAAGCCAAGGACGGCTGATTATACTGGTGAAGTACGTGGCTGAAGGTGAGGTACTTAATTTAAGATGCGAGTATCCACCTAACTACCCGTATTTCTCAGTAAAAGTCTCTTGTGAGAATTTTCCTCCAGGTAGGCATTTGCATCCTGTTGATAAAGGATTATGCCTCTTTGCTGATGAACAGTCTAAATGGCACCCATCAGATAAACTAGCAACTACTATCGCTCAACAAATCCCCAAGATTCTTGAAATACACAATAATCCCACAACGATGTCTGATGAAGAAATAGACGAGGGCTATCAGATTAGTGGGCAAATGATATATGAACCAAATTCTGTGATATTTGTAGAGGATGTTGAATTACCTTGCGATGAAATCTCAGGATTAGCCACTTTAGGAGTAAATCAAAGCATTAAGCCCAGTCAAACCATTCCAGCAATTAGAGGGTTATTGTCATTAGACAAATCACCTAAAAAAGCAAACGAAGCTCAATCAGGTCATTCAATAGAGAAATTTTTCCCCAAAAAGTTGAGTATCCGATGGCTGAATCTTGAAAAAACACCAAGTGTTGCAACAGCAGATGAATTATTAGAATTTGCAGTCAGTAAGCTTCCAGCACTGAAAACACCGAATTATGGCAGCCATGGCGTTGACATCATTGCTCTTGCTTTTCCGGAAGAAACTTCTCGCGATAAAGTAGAAACAAACTGGGCATTCATTGTCAGAAGAAGAATCAAAAAAACCAAGAAAAAATATGAGTTATTGACTAGTTTGGTACGTGCTGACTTTTACACGAAAAACAACCTTAACTCTCGTGTGCCAAGACTTAATGGGATTGATGGCAAATCAGTTTTACTAATTGGTGTTGGAGCGATCGGGTCTCAAGTCGCACTTCAACTGGCTAGAGCCGGAATAAAGAAGCTGACAGTCATAGATTGCGACATACTACAAGCTGGTAATTTATCAAGATGGGTGCCAGCATTCGAATTTATTGGTTTCCACAAAGCGGAAGCAATAAGGAAATTGATATTTAGAGCTTTTCCTTATGTCGAATGTCATCCGGTAAATATGAAAATTGGCGTCACACCCTACGTTAATACATCAGAGCATGAAAAAATTGATAGTCATGACTTCTTAGTAGATATGATAAAGGATGCTGATATTGTGGTCGATTGCGCGGCAGAAACAAATGTCAGCCTTTATTTGTCAGAAGTATGTGCAAGACTAAATAAGTCATATATGTGGGCAACAGCGACTGATGGAGCCTGGGGTGGCATTGTGGGAAAACAGTCTTCAGAAAATAAACGAGACGTTTGGAAAAAGTTTTCGTATAAAATACATGCTAATGAAATAAAATCGCCCCCTGGAGAAAAGAATGCCGAAGTACAACCTAAGGGGTGCTTCAGCCCTACCTTTACAGGTACAGGGTTTGATTTAGATAATATTTCGTTGATGGCATCTAGAGTTTGCATATCTATGCTCTTAGCTGATGAGTCGAATGCTTATCCAGAGTTCGAATGGGATGTTGCAGTTCTTAATCTTTGGGACGAGAAGACAAATCTTCCTTTAGCGCCAAATTGGATAACATACAACATTTAAATAATGGAATATTCCCCGAATAAGTTGTGGCTACCTAAAGAACTCCATGACGAAATTATAAGTGAAATTGAACACTGGCATCCTTATGAAACAGGCGGTGTTCTTATGGGATATACTGGATCTAATGGTGATGTTGTTGTTACCTACCTTATACCTTGTGGAGAAAATTCAGTTCACAAAAGAATGAGTTTTGAGCCGGATCAAGAGTTTCAATTACAAAAAATATCAAAAATTTATACAGAATCATCTGGTAACATCACATATCTTGGTGATTGGCATTCACATCCAAAGTCAACATCCGAACTAAGCTCTGCTGACAAACGAACCTTAACGAAAGTAGCTCTAACTAAAGCATCAAAATGCCCTTATCCTGTTATGATGATATTTGCTGAAATACCATCAAGATGGACGGTCAATGTAGTTAGGTTTGTAAAAGGTCGACGTTCAATTTGGCCTTTCTCATATTGTAATTATGAAAAAATTGACTGTGTCATCGATTGAATATTTATGCCCGATTAACAGTCAATGATATGACCTGAAGGTTTGGCGGAGCTTGGAAGCAGAAAGCTTCCCAAATCCAATTGGCACTTTCTACTCAGTTTATCTGAATCTACTATTACTGCCCTGATTCGATTTCGATCTTGTAGCCTTGGCGTCTAAAGTCCTCATAAACCTGCCACTCCTCCGGGCTGACACCCTGCCTTAGCTCAATCAGGGCTTTGACTGGTAGACTTATTTCATCGCCCAAGCCTTGGGTGGTATAGCAGGTGTTTTTCGTAATGAATATCTTATCGTCGGTCTGGTCTATTACTAACGAGCTGCACACCCAGGACCCCGGCTTAAGTCCTCGTGAATCAGTTTCGATAATACCCCAGAGTACCCGGTTTTTGGGAGGCGGCGCATCGGTAAAAGAAATAAGGTACCACCCTCGCAGGGTAGTTTCATTCATGCTCATTGGGATTCCTATACAGTGTAAGCAGATTTTGTAGTGTGGACATGTAATGCTCAGTTGAGGTGAATAGATTTCCACTAATTATCCATTGTTGGAACTCCATGCTGTGTTCTTTGCACATAAGCATTGCGTCTTGTTCCCTTGACCAACACGAGCAGGCCAGTTTTAGGGGCCTGGGCGGATATGTGCTTAGGGTTTTCAAATAGACTTTCTCCAACCGTATCCGAATAGTGCTCATCTTCGTGTTCATCACTAAGGGTGGTGCGTTCCAGAGAATTACCGCAGGTCGGACATCGGGGCTGAAGCATATTCTGAGCCTTCTTTTATGAAAGTTAGACTGTAGACCGAGGGTAAACAGAATCAATGAGATGGTTTTCCATCCCCTTTTCTCTCTCTCTATGTGATCGGTATTCACTTTTCAACTCCCCCATTGCCTCTTCATGGCAAAGAAACTAACTCCAAGTTGTTACTAGTGTAGATTAAGATTTAAGTCTGTAAAGTTATTTTATTTCAATGACTTAGTTGGCTTTTGATATTAAGTATTATGACTGTTACAGCTTGTGCAGTATCGATGGATGGATTACTCGGCCAAGGGGAGTAGGGGATTTATGATACCTGAGATCAATATTACTCAAACTGAGGCTGCGACTTACAAGAGGCCTTTGGGGCCATTATTGTTTTTTGGTGTGTTCTCGATGATTGGAAAACACATAAGATCCGATGACATGTTCTAAGAAGGAATGATGATTTCGCCGCTCCTAGTGATACCAGCGGTGCTGGCAGGAATCTTGGCTAAGGGAATTCGTGCTCGAAGTGAAAATTAGTAAATCAAGCTTAATGTGATAGACACTTATACATACGAATGGACGGAAGAACACTTGGTAAGTTTTGCCCGGCAGCGCCGGACGGTCGTTCAAAATCAGTAGGTAAAGTCTGATCCAACCTGCTCGGATTCCGCAACTCTACGCATTGCTTTAGATCGATTACGATCCCCGTAGGTTTTTATTATTTGTTCGGGGTCATCGTTCAATTTAGCCGCCGCACCAACAAAATCCCCCGGAAATTCATCGAGATGAGTTTCAGCAACGAGGTGTCGCAGTCCGTGAATGTTGATACCCTGCTGCTTCTCTTCAGGGGCTGTATGAACGTAGGCTTGGTATGTGATACTTCTAAAAGAGTCACCGAGTTTGGCTGGTACCTCGATAAACAACCGTCTCAGTGAAGCGATTTCTGGGTTGTTGATCGACTCATCACGGATACTGCGCCATGGGAAGAAAAATTCCATATCCACGGGGTTACTCAATCCGCCGAATGGAATCAGATCCAGGGTGATGTACTGTTCCCGGATTTTTAAATATTTTTTTATCAGGGGAGTTAGGTTTTCTGGCAGCTCAATATCAATGTCCACTGCATTTTTTGCTTCAGCATTTTTTAGGACACGATACGTCTTGCCGTTATCGGGATTGATAATCGATGCACCATGGCAGGGAATGTAAAGCCGGAAACGGTTGCGCTGTCGCAGCCAGGTGAGGCTTGAAAATCGCTCGTTTTGCGAACGAGCATAAGGGTAGTACTTAAGCTCGGTGAGATTCCCCTCACGAGGGATATTGCAAAACGCCATCTCTTGGATCAAGGCTGCACGGGAGTATGTTAGAGCCTTCCGGATCTTGGCTGCTGCGCTTTTTTTCAGCTTTTCTGCATGAACAGAGCCTTTGGCATCCTTTGTCAGTTCGGCTTTATGCTTTGCTTCCAATGCAAATGACTCAGCCCTTTGCATTAACCAGCAGCTGGCATCGTACATAGCTTTTCTGCGATCCATGAAAGGCATTTTAAGCAAGAACTGAACGTTCTTTTTACCTTTCATGCCTGCTTTACCGCGTTGACCGACCGATTTTTTGGTGGAATCTAGCCATGCTGGGTACTCCTCCAGAATGTAATCAAGGCAATCAGCAAACTGATCCATGGAGCGCTCACCTCGATCGGCGCAAAATCTCAGATATCCCTGTTTTTCGCAGCCGCGCTTAATAAAATTCAGGATTCTGCCGTATTTGCTGCCACCGGTTTCCAATGTAGATGCATATTCAGACATTCTCGACAAAAGATGAGGGTCGGTGAGGTGTTTGCTGCCGACCGCCTCAAACGGAGTATTCTCGTTGTGAATGCAATAATCCTGGAAGCCAAGCAGCTCAGTATGAAATGCTCTTGCAGAGCCAGATAGCTCTTTTGAGTTTTTCGTCCAAACCTCGCTGCGCTTATTGTTTTCACGCACCTTGGCTCTCTGCTCAAAGAACTCGCTTTTGCGCAAGGAGTCTGGGATGTTAGCAAGCACTGGTTGTGCCCCATGGATCTTATAGGCGCAGTATTCATCAAAGACTTTATGAAGATCTGCACTCAGCTTAGTGTATTTATATTTCTTGCGATTGACTGCCGAAAGATCTTTTTCTGACTTGCTCAGTCCGCGATTATTGTGGTCTACCTTCCGTAAGATCTTGTTTAATAGGGTGTTATGAGGGAGGTGAAAGAAACCCTCTATAAAGTGGATCCGGATGTCAGGAACCCTCTCCGCAGGGATCGATTCGCCTGTGAGATAGTCTCGCAGCACTTTAGATGCGCTTCCGAACGGGCCGGGCGGATTGGTTGTAGATTTAACATTTACCCAGGCTTCGGGGCATGAAGCAATAGCTGCGCTGATAATTTCCCTAGCGACTTCACGATAAGTGATGTAAGCCGTTTTGATCTTTTTCTGGGTTTCAGGGGTGATTGGCCCAGTCCACAGGCGATCGCCATACTTTCTTTTTGCTGCTGCTTGGAGGGTCTCCGTGAACGACAGTGCATCCACATTGATGTTGCTTATAGCGGAGTAAAATTCAGCTAAACGGCGAACACGGGTCAGAGGGCTGCGCGTATCACTCTTGCCTTCACTTTCTAGCTTGGCTCGCAAGTTGAAAAGGGTATTGTTCAGGTCTGAAGTCAGCGCCAGAGTGAGATCGGCTTCACTCACAATCTGCTTTTTAAGCAGGATGTTAAGAGCGGTGCGGTGGTGTGTAAATCGACCGCGCTCAGTTTTTTCTTTGCTCTGAAGACCCTCTTCAATTCGGGCTTTAAGCAGCTCGATGCTCATGGTAAATACCCCATAAAATTACAACTGTCAAAGTTTGTTATTATTGTAGTTCTAATTTTATCATTTGGTTATACCTAATCCTACATCTCTATAGATAAAAACTAAAAATACCTGGAACTACTTATAAAATAAGAGATGTAAAGCTATTATCGCCCATGAATGCTGGGTTTATTTCAATATCTAAAGTAGACAATATATAAAAGATTGATTATGTTACAACGCATTTATATTTTTAAATATTAAAAATTACAACATTAATATTATGTTCAGTATTGGCGGGTATCTTAGAGGGATTGAAGATTTTTAATTTGGTAAGACCGAGGTTGTCTCTCTTTATAATGTTGTAAAAATAGATCGGAATATATGAAAACAATAATATATTGTTGTAAAATTTTGAAGCATCGTAAACTCTGCAATATAATAAAAAGGTGTCAATAAATCAATGGCTTGAAAGTTACTGTGAGTGTTGTGTTTTTAGTTTTTTACAACATAACCATAACTTAATGCATATTTTACAACTCTAACTAAGAATTTTTATTGGTCAACTCGTCAGCTCTTAGCTGTTGTAACTTCACAAATTGCGATCAACAATAATTCATAACAAAAAAAATCCTCTTGGTCATATCTATGACGCTGCTGCCTTCTGTGGTCATTGTCAGCTCACAATATAGTTTGTGACTAGCTGAATAAAGTTTGTGACCGTAATTTAGTTTGTGACTAGTAAATAAAGCAAACGGGGCTTCTAGCCCGTTTTTTATTAGGCTGGTGATCACGGCTATTTAAGTTGTGAAATGAAAGGTCACTGATGAAGCAAGCCAGATGGCATCTGGGGTGCATATTGGTTTTACCTAACATCCTGAAAGCCTTAATCTATGTATGTATACGCAAGATCGAGGCTTTTTTATCGCTACGCAAATATTTGAAGTAGGAAGCTTAAGGTTCAAAATCAAACTTCTTTTTCTTCTTATGCCGATAACCTTTCGGATTGTAAGCTACGCCTTTAACGGCCATTACATTCGTCTGAATGGATTTCTTTAACCCAGTAAAGGCATCAATCTCAGCAGAGTTCTCAATGCTTTCCATGATGCCATCAGCCAGTAAATTAATGATCACTTCTGGATGATAGATCTCATAACCCGGAACAGCAGAAGCAAGCTTAATGAGTGCTTTCTTATCAGGGAACGCTTTATCGTTATCCAGCTTTAAAGCCAACTTTTTATCAAGCGTAGGATAGATCTGCGTATGGGTAATATCGTAAGGCGGTGTTAAGCGGATATCGCTCAGATCGGCATTATATTGAAGGGCAAAGTTCTTCAGGTGAGCATCACCATTACCGATCAGGCAATTGAAGACGATATAGCGATACGCCAACTCAAACTGCTCTTTACTGTGTGTAATGCCTGCAACGACTTTAAGTAGGTTTTCATAGGAGCCTGTGTACTTAGCATCAAATGAATCGCCTTTCTTAAGCAGGGTGGTGAAATCCTCAAAGCCAATCTTTTTCCCCGCTTCATCATAATCAAAGCGATCTATGACGAAGTTCTCTAAATTCTCAGACAGATAGAAATTTGGAGGATTCAGGCCACAATGTTTGGCGGCTGACATACAAACAAACTCATTAACGGTCAGCAGATCCAATTCTTCATCAAAGGATTTAACGATGAAGTCCTTTTGATGAACGGAAGCCCTCTCTGAGTTAATCAATACTTTAGGCTGCACACCGGAAAGCATACCTTTTAAGTAATGTTTTTCTAATAATTGAGGAAAGAGGTCTTCCTGACTATCCCACTTTAGAATCTCGCTTAAAGTCGTTTCTTGAATGGTAGGTAGTTGGATCTCTGATTGGTAATTTAATTGGCCAATGCCGTTATCCATCTGTAGGGCCAACAGAAACATATCATCGACTTTAATATTTCTATTTAAACGAAAGAGTTTTTCATGAATGTAATGCCGCACATAGCCCTCAGGCAGATTCTGGCGAAAGATAGGGTGTAGAGCACCGTACGTGATCACGCCCATCTTATCTTCTGAGCGTGCCATTGTCAGAGAGATGGCCGGACTCTCAACATCATCATAATTAAACTCGTGTCTGGCCGATTTTTTCAGAATACCTGAATGGGTGTCGCCAACCTGTACATCAATTCGGCTCACTTTTTCAGGAAAGTAATAATCAGTCTTCTCCATAAAGCCCCTCTATCTCATCGAAACGTGGCAATACGCGCTTTTTAGGTGAGATATCCAGCTCAAAGTCGAGCGCATCCAGATAATCTTCAAAGATGCGCAATGAACCATTAAACCGGCCATTTTCTATCTTCGAGATGATGGCCTGATCCAAACCGGACGATTCTGATATTTGTGATTGCGTGAATCCTTTCTCTTTTCGAGCCTTTGAAAGCTGTTTCCCTATTACTTTTCTGCCAGACATTTTATGACCATATATTCATACTTTTTTAAATCATAGTTAAATATGATTATATAGTCAACTTTAATGATTGTTGATATTAAAATATGTACCCCAGATGCCATCGGCTTGCTGATGAAGTGACCTTTTTTGTACTTAATCCGAATGCTTCTGAAACTGCGGTATGGCCTCTACCGGCACACTGGAGACTATGATGATTGGTTAGCGTACCCCTCCCCCGGAAACCACATTTCCCCATAGCAGACATCAGGGTTGGGGATATCTGAGCTTCAGCTTCCGGCAGGAAAGTGCCAAAAGCGGACTATGTAGGCGCTGGCCCAACTTGCAAACCCTGCTGGTCAATAGTGACACCCGAAACCGGAAAAGTGTGCAGGCGCTGCTGGTTAAAATGACAGTTTGTGAGATAAAAAAAAGGCCCGCATGGCTGACCTTTTCGAAGTAAAGTTATTAACAGCAAGCTTAGTTAACTTTAAGGTATTTATGCATAACTGGATAATAGCAAATCATTATTATGATCTTTGTTACTATCGAGTATTCACCAAATAAAACAAAATCATACTTTTCCCCAATCGTTGAGATAATAAGCAGGCCTAACAATATTGACGTTCCGATTGAGGCAGCAATGCATGCAAAAATAACAGCACCTATCCTTTTCATTGACAACCTCACCTTTCTTCCCATTTAACATCCATAACAGTTGAAGTTCCAACCGTTAATGACCAACTTGCATCCCAACCAAAATCAATTTTACCATGAGCTATACTCCACGCATCTCCCAATTGGGTAACACCTGAACCATAGCCTGCCCATAGTACAGCCCAGCCAACTTGGTCTGAGATAAACCTTCCATTAAACAGGTCAGGTTTTATAAATTCCAGAGGTTCATTGAATGCAACACAACTCCTAGCTGTGGTAACGTCAGCCCCAACACCCAGTGCTGGCCCTACACCAATCACGGTAACAGTCGCTCTTTTTCCGTCTACCCATTCGGATGTTAGCTCATATTTTGTAGCCGTGGCCCCAACCACACCAACAACACCAACGCTGGTAGCAGATCCCGTCCAGCGTAATAAACCAAGTGGGTCACTATAACTTAACGGATTCCCCCCTGTAATGGTCTAATGACACCGGACACTTTAATAAGAGACTATAAACGTCAAACATTGAGGTGTAGGAATGGGACAGAAACGTAGTTATAAGCAATACCCGAAAGAATTCAAAGAAGAAGCTGTTGCGCTGGTCGTTGACCAGGGTTACTCAGTGCCTGAAGCCGCTAAATCACTGGGTATTGCGACTAATATGCTCTATCGCTGGAAACAGCAATTTGAAGAGCAGCAACAAGGACAGACGCTGGCCGAGGATGAACGAGAAGAGCTAAAACGCCTGCGCAAGGAAAATAAAGAGCTTCGTATGGAGAAGGAGATTTTAAAAAAGGCTTCAGCCTTCTTCGCGAAAGAAATGAAGTAAAGTATCGCTTCGTTCAGCGGCAGGCCGCGATTTATCCAGTACGTGTTCTGTGCCGTGTCATGAGAGTGAGCAGCTCAGCATATTACAGCTGGTGTAAACGGCCAGCCAAGGTCATCAGCGCTGATACTCTGCACTTGTATCGCAGAGCCAAAGAGTTGTTTAGGGCTAGCCGAGACAGCCTGGGCAGTCGAGAGCTGGCGAAAAAGCTACGTGAAGAAGGCTTTAGAATTGGACGTTATCGCACCCGTACACTCATGCGACAACTGAAATTAAAGGTTAGGCAACGTATCGCTTACAAGGTGACGACTAAGCGCCGACATAGTGATCAGGTGGCTGACAACCTGCTGAACCAGAATTTTAATCCGGTTGCTCAGAATGAGGTTTGGGCTGGCGATATCACGTACCTCAGAACCGCAGAGGGCTGGATGTATCTTGCGGTCGTGATGGACTTGTACTCACGTCGTATAGTGGGCTGGCATATTGATAAACGCATGAGTGCTGACTTGGTTTGCAGAGCATTGATGAAAGCCGTTAATCTCCGTCAGCCGAAAAAGGGCTTGGTCTTCCACAGTGACCGAGGTTCACAATATACCAGCAAGCAATATAGGCGTTTACTGAAAAGCTACGACCTCCGCTCATCGATGGGTGACGTTGGAGCCTGCTGGGACAATGCCGTCGTTGAGCGTTTCTTTGGTAGCTTGAAGCATGACTGGATACTGAAGGTTTACCAGCCAACGCGAGAGCATATGAGGCAAGATGTGGCTAAGTACATGAGATATTACAATCTGGAAAGGCTGCACTCTGCGAATGGGGATTTATCGCCAATCAACTTGGAAAATTCACAAAAAAATGTGTCCGGCTGGGGTTGACCAGTACAGTACAGCTGGGTGAGCAAACACCTCTTTGAAACATTGGATGAAGTACAGGACTATGCAACAAGCTGGTTATGGTTTTACAATCATGAGCGACCACATAAAGCCAATGGTGGCAAACCACCGTTGATGGTCGCTTAACTTCTACTTTTAGCACCTACTAAAAAGGGGAGGATTACCTAGTCATGCATAAATTCTAGACATTAGTTATATAAAGATATTTCTTGTAAAGAAGTGGAAAACAAGCCGACTTTTACTTCAATCTTAAGTTGAGCATTGTATTATAGCAATTTAATGGTTGAAATTATTTATCCCATTTTAGACAATCAATTTGACGATCTAACAAAACAGCGCTCATCTTCTTCAAAAGAAATATAAACCTCTCGACTTCGATCGTCATAACTTACAGAACTATTGATTTCACAATCAAATAAATTTTGAGATTCTTCTTCCTCAAAAACTGATAAATCACAAAGGAACTTTCTTTTATTTTTCTTCTTATAAAAAGGCATAAACAGTTATCCTGTTGATTCTAAACATCGTTACAAACTTTATTAGGCATCGACACTAAATTTTAGATTATTAATCGAATAGTATGAGAATTTCTGATGACTAATCCAGGTTTCAGCATCGGTAAATGTGCGTGAAAAATATACAACACGGCCGTAAGGCAAGGGGGTCCCATCAATTCCGAGGGTGCGCCTAATCACCCACCAGCTATTTTCATTTTTTTTCTGAATATTGTGGACGATGCTTCTAACTGGGAAGCAATCAATATAAACGACATCAGACATATGTATCACCATGCTTTTTAACAACCCATAAAACAAGGGCTTGCATCACTCTAAAAAGGGTTCAGCAAGCCCGAATGACATGCCTATTGAAAAGTTAAGCAACCATCTTGAGTTCACTTACAGCAACACTCAGCATCGCTAAGCTTGGAGCCCCCAATGCACGAACATTTGCTAGTGTATTCTGGTAACTGTCAATAGAATCTGTGCTCTGTTTTTTCCAATCAGTTAACGCTTCACTGATATCATCCCGATCTTTAGTAAACTCTATGAAGTTAGCAACAACTCGTCTGAAAGAGCTATCAAGCTCTTTAACTAATGATGCCCGAACTTTCTTATTCCAAAGATCATCTTCTGGCAGAGATAAAATATTAAGCCGTAACATGTGGATGCCTAGATTCATGTCCAGCCCCAAATATCCTTTCATAACTGTAGATAGATCCTCACTAGTAGATTCACTCAGCCAGATCATATCCAATGCATTGCACGACCAAACAAGATGGGAGACCTTATTTGCAAGACCATCTAAGACACCATCATCAATCAACAACTGAATCCGTTCTTTATGACTATTCAGTGCGTCCCCTGTCAGTAAAGCATCAATGTCATCAATTATTGACTTCATACCAGGACGAAAACGCTTAATTAGTAGATTGATATCGATATGAGACTTACATCGAGTTAGCAACCATAACGTGGCTTGCTCGAGGCTATGATTGACAATTTGATGCATCAACAACTGGGACTTATATGGCACCCAGTTATCAAGGTCTTCGATTGCCGAAACTAAACTATGAGTCCCCAACAATTCTTGAGCCACTATAAAAGCACGAACTACATCTGCATATGTTGCTTGAGATTGCTCTAACATCGCATGGCAAAACGTTGCGCCCATTCGGTTTGTAATATGATTTGTTAACTGTGTTGCTACTATTTCATGACGCAACGGGTGTTCGTCAATAATAGACTGATAGCGTTTCTGCAATGCTTTAGGGAAGTACTCACGAAGTTGCATCTGTAAATAAGAGTCCCTCGCAAGCTCTGACTGTACTAACTCCTCATACAGCTTGTTCTTGCTATAGGCTAACAATACAGACATCTCAGGACGACAGAGCCCTTCATTTTTCTGAAACCTTTCTGTCAGTACTTCTTCCTGAGGGATAAACTCCAACTCAGGATTCAGCCTTCCTTCACGAACCAGTTTTTGGATCAGATGTTTATCTTCATTCAAACGATCAAAGGCTGTACTTTCTGAAAAGCTTAGCTGTGCACTTTGTTGATAGTTCTGTCGAATCACAAGGCTTGCCACTTCGTCAGACATCGATGCCAAAAGCTTATTGCGCTCAGAATCTTTCAGTTCTCCTGCGCTTTGAGCCTGGTTTAATAGGATCTTTATGTTTACTTCATGGTCAGAGCAATCTACGCCGCCTGAGTTATCGATTGCATCGGTGTTGATCAACCCACCATTTCTTGCATATTCAATGCGTCCCTGCTGTGTAAAACCTAAGTTTCCTCCTTCACCAACAACACCACAGCGAAGTTCATTTGCATTGATACGCACATTATCATTTGCTCGGTCAGCCACTTCGTCATTAGATTCTCCAGAGGACTTTACATAAGTTCCGATACCGCCATTCCAAAGCAGGTCGACAGGAGCTTTAAGGAGGCTGCGGATCAAATCATTTGGGCTTAACTGCTCAAGCTTCTCATCAATACCCAATACCTGATGCATCTCTTTAGTAATCTGGATACGCTTCGCCGAACGACTGAAAATACCGCCACCATGGGAGATTAACTGCTCATCATAATCAGCCCAACTTGAACTAGGCAGGTTAAACATCCTTTGCCGTTCAATATATGCTGCCTCATTATTAGGATTAGGATCAAAAAAGATATGTTGATGGTTAAAAGCGGCTACTAGGCGACTGTGTCTTGATAGCAACATGCCGTTACCGAATACATCTCCTGACATATCTCCAATACCGACCACCGTGAACTCTTCGCTTTGAGTATCTATTGATTTCTCCATAAATAGTCGGCGAACAGATTCCCAAGCACCTTTAGCAGTGATTCCCATCTTTTTGTGGTCATAACCGTTCTTTCCACCTGAAGCGAAAGCATCTCCGAGCCAAAAGCCATACTGATTTGCAATACCATTAGCTATATCAGAAAAAGTAGCTGTTCCCTTATCCGCGGCTACCACCAGATATGGATCATCATCGTCATAGCGAACAACGCCATTTGGCGGCACAACTTTGTCATTCTCTAAGTTATCGGTAAGATCGAGCAGGCCACGAATAAAGGTCTTATAACAACTCACACCTTCTGCCTGAATTGCATCGCGTGAGCCATTTACAGGTAGCTTTTTACATACGAAGCCTCCCTTCGAGCCGGCGGGGACAATGACGGCATTTTTAACCATCTGCGCTTTAACCAATCCAAGTACTTCGGTACGGTAATCCTCTCGTCTATCCGACCAGCGTAAACCACCCCGAGCAACCTTCCCGCCCCGTAGATGGACCCCTTCCACTTCTGAGGAAAATACGAAAATCTCATACTTTGGACAAGGTAACGGTATCCCTGGGATTTTCTCCGGGTCCAGCTTGAAAGATAAGTACTCTTTATTTCCTCCATCAGCCTCAAGCGTATAGTGGTTAGTACGTAAGATAGCCAATATTACGGCATGGAAACCTCGCAAGATCCGGTCTTCATCGAGACTGTTTACATCATCAAGTTCTTGAAGAATACTGGCAGATATATCAGCCACAGCCTGCGAATTTTCAGATAAATCCGGATCAAATCGCTGATGAAACAACTTAACTAAGGAGGCTGTGATTGCAGGATTGTTAGCCAGCGTAGTTTCCAAGTAGGACTGGGAAAAAGGTATTTGAAGCTGTGCAAGATATTTCCCTATCGCCCTAATAATTATGACTTCTCGCCATTCAAGCTCCGCAGCAACGACTAGTTGATTATATCCGTCATTATCTGCCTCCCCGGTGTAAACACGGGTGAAGGACTCCTGAAAAAACTCTTTAACCAATGCCCGTTTAGGAATATTTCCTTGAACAAATGCGATATCAAACTCAAGAATCCAAGCTTTACCCTCGACTGAAGAGTTCAGTAGGTAAGAACTACCATTAATAACCTTTACCCCCATGTTATCCAGAATTGGTAACACGTCGGAAAGCGCTTTCCCTGTACCTTTGCCGTACAACTTAAAACGAGCTGGGTGATCAGTTTTTCCTGAATCAAAATATAGTGATGTTGCTATAGGGGATTGAGTGCTTAATGTTTCCAGTTTGCTAATATCCTGTGCAGCAATTACTGCTTCTACATCAGCTTTATAACTACCGGGTAATACATCATGATAACGCTCGTAAAGGTCTCTTCCTCGCTCTTCACCATTAATATCGACAAGCAGTTCTGACAATAAGTCTTCCCATGATAGTAAAGATTCAGCAACCTTCGCCTCAAGCATGTCACTATCAATCTCTAACTGGTGAGCATCCTGAGCGTGAATATTGAATTGCAACATTGCCAGTAAGCCTTCAGTCCAGTGCGCTTGGAATTCAGCATCTGAACCACCTAACCCATCAACAAGAATCTGCTCAATTCGCTTTCGGACTTTATCGTTGAATTGTTCTTTAGGCACTAAAATTAAAACTGTTACAAACCGGCCATATGCATCAGTTCTGGTAAATAGCTGCAACTGAGGACAGTCATAAGCTTCAAGTACTCCTCGGACAATAGTTTCAAGATCATCTTGTGAAGATTGCAACATTTCATCTCGAGGGTACTGAGCAAGGATGTGCTCCAGCGATCGTCCTCTATGCCCTTGAGGTTTAACACGTAAACTGTCCTTTAATTTCTTTACCTTTAACCTTAACAGGGGAATATCAGTAACGTCACTGGTATAAACTATGTGATTAAATAAACCCAAAAAACGATACTCTCCTACTACATTACCATTTTGATCAAACCGTTTTACCCCAAGGTAATCTAGATGATCGGCGCGATGAATAGGTGATCTGTAAATTGATTTTGTGATAATCAAAGGAGACGCATTCATCTCCAATTGTGATAAATAGGGTGAAAGAGGGATATATTTTTTTTCTTCAGGAAAGTGGCGATCAAAACGTAAAATACCTAAACGACTGCTTTCATCCAGAACTAAATTACAACGGTCATCTCCACTTCTGATCAAGTCATAGTAAGCAAAGCCAATATTGGTAAATCGATCAGCAGTAAGCCAACGTAAATACTTTACTGTTTCATCCAAAGTGGCATTATCCAAGTCAACCCGCTGCCGAACAGACTCCATTGCAATAATCGACTCATCCAGCATGGTCTTCATAGATATTTCGTCTGCAACGGTAACATTTACATCTTCAACTACTTGCAGAAGAAGCTGTTCCATAGTCGGTAACTCAACAGGATCTTCCAAGCTACCAATAGTTAACCGAATTACAGCTTCTTTATTGCGTGATTCGGCAGGCTGCTGCTCTTCAGCGGAAATATCAAATAGTTGACCGTCATCATCCCTTCCTACTGAAAGTACCGGATGAATCGCCTGAAGAATCCTTTTACCTTTTTCTTGAAGCACCATACAAACAGATGAGACTAGAAATGGCATATCTTCAGTCACGATCTCGATTATAGTGTGATCAGAATGCCAACCATGAGTTTCGTAAGTGGGATTGAACACCCGAACACGTGTCTGATTCGGTCGTCGATAAGCGATAAATTCCCATGTACTATGCATTGCTGCATACAACTGATCGATATCTGTTTTTTCAAAAACTTTGTAGCAGACTTCTCTGTAAAACAGCTTAGTCAAAGCCACCATTTGCTCTTGCTCTGCTTCTACTAACTGATCTCCACACTTATGGAGGACTTGTTCAATCCGTTTATGCTTTTTATTCTGGATATTCTGCATTGTTTTATACTCATCAAAATGAGGCCGGCACCTCTGCCAGCCTCATGAATAATTTCGCTTATGCCTCCAGCATTGGTAAATCCAGTCTCTGTTCTTTAGCGCAGTTAATCGCAATATCGTAGCCCGCATCAGCATGGCGCATAACACCGGTACCTGGATCGTTACGTAATACACGTCCCAAGCGTTTTGCTGCTGCCTCAGTACCATCTGCAACAATGACTACACCAGAATGTTGGCTAAAGCCCATGCCCACACCACCACCATGGTGAAGAGAAACCCAGGTTGCTCCACCAGCAGTATTAAGCAGCGCATTAAGTAACGGCCAATCAGATACAGCATCTGAACCATCCAGCATCGCTTCTGTCTCACGGTTCGGACTGGCAACTGATCCTGAATCCAGGTGATCACGCCCAATAACTATCGGAGCTTTCAGCTCGCCATTCTTCACCATCTCGTTAAAAGCCAGGGCCAGACGTGCACGATCCTTAAGACCTACCCAGCAGATACGAGCGGGTAGCCCCTGAAACTCAATACGTTCACGGGCCATATCTAACCAATTATGAAGATGAGGATCATTAGGGATCAGATCCTTCACTTTTTGATCTGTCTTATAGATATCTTCAGGATCACCGGAAAGAGCAACCCAACGGAATGGACCAATACCTTCACAGAACAGCGGACGGATATAAGCAGGTACAAAACCAGGGAAATCGAAAGCGTTTTTCACCCCTTTTTCTAGAGCCATCTGGCGAATATTGTTACCGTAATCTGTAGTTGCTGCACCACGAGACTGTAGCACCAGCATAGCCCTTACCTGCACGGCCATCGACTCTTTAGCTGCATCAACTACGGCAGCTTCATCCTTCTGTCGCATTTCTGCTGCATGTTCCATCGTCCAACCTTGCGGGAGATAACCGTTCAGCGGATCATGAGCACTAGTCTGGTCGGTTACAACATCCGGCGTAATACCTCTCTCGACCAGTTCAGGGAAGATATCTGCACAGTTCCCCAAAAGACCAACAGAAATAGCCTCTCCATTAGCACGGGCTTCATCAATCATACCCAGCGCCTCATCAAGGCTACGTGCTTTTTTATCGACATAGCGGGTACGAAGACGGAAGTCGATGCGAGTTTCATCACATTCAACAGTGATACAAGAGAATCCTGCCATTGTTGCAGCTAGTGGCTGAGCACCACCCATACCACCAAGCCCACCTGTAAGAACCCACTTACCTGATGCATCACCATCAAAGTGCTTTTTGGCCATAGCGACGAATGTTTCATACGTGCCTTGAACGATGCCCTGTGAGCCAATATAGATCCATGAGCCAGCAGTCATTTGGCCATACATCATCAGACCTTTTTTATCCAGCTCGTTAAAGTGCTCCCAGTTACCCCATTCAGGCACAAGATTGGAGTTCGCAATCAGCACTCGAGGGGCGTCGGGATGCGTTTTATATACCCCAACAGGTTTACCGGACTGAATAAGCAGAGACTCATCATCTTCAAGGCGATGCAGCACCTCAATAATTTTGTCATAGCACTCCCAGTTACGGGCAGCTCGACCAATACCACCGTAAACAACCAAATCTTCAGGCCTTTCTGCCACATCAGGATGAAGGTTATTCATCAGCATTCGCATTGGGGCTTCGGTCAACCAGCTTTTACAGGTGATATTCGAGCCAGTTGGCGCTTTAATTACACGACTAGGATCATGACGAGTATTTGTCATTTTTGTTTTCCTCACTTAACAATGTTGTAAAAAAGACGCGCTGCGACTCGAGCGGTCCTGTTATCGATATCGAATACGGGGTTGTATTCAGCAATATCAGCTAATTTTAGTTTTCCGGAGCTTTTTATGGTTTCTATCAAAGGCTCCAACACTTCAAGACCAACACCTCTCGATGCTGGCGCGCTGACGCCGGGAGCTTCACTGGCGGGTAATACATCTAGGTCGATTGTTAAATACAAGACATCACAATCATCAATAAACTGCTCTAGCTGATTAGTGATCTCATCTAGAGCAGTTACACCCATATCAGAATCTTTTCGATAGCTAACGCCTAGCAAATCAGCTCGATTAAACAGTGCCAAGCTATTTGCAACCTCACTTACACCGAAGCAACTATATTTAAATGGATACTTTTTTTGCTCACACTGTTTAGCAATCTGGTAGAAGGGAGTGCCTGAACTACAACCATTCCTATCAAGACGTAAGTCAAAATGAGCATCAAAATTTATTATCCCGATGAGTGGCACACTCTCTTGAGATTCAAAATGTTGCACCAGACCAAGCCAGTTTCCATAAGCAACTTCATGACCACCACCGAGAACAAAAGTGAAATGCCCTCCAGCAAGACAATCACTCACACGATTGGCTAAATCCTCATGCGCCTGCTCTAGTTGATCATCCTCACAGATAATATTTCCAGCATCATATGCCTGGCGGTTTGATGACCACGGAAGGTTAGCTAAAGCTCGACGTAATTGGTCTGGAGCATTTCGAGCACCTTTACGCCCTTTATTACGACTAACTCCCTCATCAGAACAAAAACCAACTATAGCCAAGCCTTCTTCACCACGACTGAATGGCACAATTACTTGGTGCAATCGTGTTGCCAGCTCCTCAGCTTCTTCGGAGTCGGTACGACCTGACCAAATAGCTTTAAATTTAGTCCCAGACATTACTCACCTCTCCATTAAATATTCTTTGCTTTATTGGATTTACGCCAAACTGGTAAGAAAGCTCCGCAGGTGTGTCTATATCCCAAAGGATCATATCAGCACGCATCCCCACTTCTAGTCGACCAAGCTTGGAACCTAGACCAAGCGCACGAGCAGCGTTACTTGTAACACCAGCTAAGCTTTCTTCAGGTGTGAGATGGAATAGAGTACAGGCCATGTTCATAGCTAAACGCAGAGACGCTAGAGGCGATGAGCCCGGATTAAGATCTGTCGCAATTGCGATCGGAATTCCATGCTTACGAATTAATTCGATTGGTGGGACCTTAGTCTCACGCAGAAAATAGAAAGCACCGGGCAGCAGCGTCGCCACTGTGCCTGATTCAGCTACGGCCTTAGCACCAGCTTCATCAAGCCATTCAATATGATCAACCGACCAGGCGTTATACCTCGCGGCCAATTCTGCACCATGTAAGTTGGATAGCTGCTCTACATGTGCTTTAACTCCCAAGCCATGTACTTTTGCAGCCTGAAAAACCCGCTCACATTGTTCAGGGGTGAATGCAATGCCTTCACAAAAAACATCAACAGCATCCACCAGATCTTCCTGAACAGCTGCCGGAATAAGCTCATTACAAACCAAGTCGATGTAGCTATTAGAATTTCCTTGATATTCCGGCGGTAGCGCATGAGCCCCCAGCAGTGACGTAGAAACCCGTACCGGATTACGTTCAGCCAGGGACTTTGCGGCACGCAACATCTTAAGTTCTGACTCGACGCTTAGACCGTACCCTGATTTTATTTCAATGGTCGTAACTCCCTCAGCCATCAAGGCCTTAAGGCGGGGCTCTGACAAATTAACAAGCTCCTCAATACTGGCTTGGCGAGTGGCCTTGACGGTGGAGAGAATTCCACCTCCCTGGCAGGCAATATCTTCATATGTGACTCCTAGCAAGCGCTGCTCGAACTCATGCGCCCTATTGCCGGCAAACACAAGATGACTGTGAGCATCTATCAGGCCCGGCGTCATCCAGCCGTTTTTGCAGTCGATGACTTCACCAAGCAGCTGCACATGAGCCAACTCAGCCATGGGAGCGATTGCGGCAATACGACCTTGCCGAACACCCAAAGCTTGGTTCGACAATCTGCCGTAAGGGTTTGTAGCGAGTGGTGTGATCGTCGCTAAGTTGACGTTGGTCCAAATTCGTTCACAGGCTTCAAACAAGTTAATCACCATACTTCTTGTTGAGTTGTATATACATATATATACCACTTAAAAAACAAAGATCAAACTATTTCTGTAAGTTTCATTAAATTCTTGTCAGTTCAGGCGAGGTGACTCTCCGTGCAACCATTGTTTCCCCATCCATAGCTGACAAATGCCATGAAGTTGATTTATATAAATTAATTGCATTATTGAGTTTTTTTGAAAATCACTGTTCATCGACAAATAAACATCGAAGCTTCCTATTCATCTAGAAAGATCACGATGCAGATCTATGATCCGGCGGGTCGCTATGACGTATTACCGGTGTATATTTTCTGTCAGTGATATATACCTAGACAGGGAATGGTAAACAAATGAAGACTGATAACTAGCATCGCCAGTCGTAATGCTACTGAAAACAGTCATTGCCGGAGGTATAGGAGGTTTTGGCGATACCAATCAGTTTGCTGATTGTTGAATGCAGTCAGGAAAAAGCGGTGCGGGCTTTCAATTTTGCGCAATAGGCAATAGGCAACTTATCAATAAAGCCTGCGAGGAAGGCAGTCATGTCTGCCTCTCGTAGTGCACTCGTAGTATCACCAAAAACAGTAGGCCAGTTGTGCCACAGCAGGCTGTGAAAGAAATTGACCGACGGTTCAATCTCCGCGCGATGCTATTGATCTTAGCTTGTATCGAGTTCCCGGATGAGTCAGGCACGCATAGCTAACCAAGCGACCATCTGACCAGGTGCGCCGATTTACGAGAAGGCACGCTGTATTAGGTTCTATATCCAGGTGCCGCTGCACTTTCTCATCCGGAAGTATCGCTTCTACAATATGCTCAACACTAGAAATAGGGCATGTTTTCGACAAATATTCGTTGGGAGTCAATGCTGTGAAGTCTTGCTCAAGATAACCTGGAACAAGGCTCACGATAACGTACCGATTTTCTAACTGGATCGGCAGATCGTCCTCCAGGTGCACGATAACCGAACGGAAAACTGGCGTACCGATTGGAACGCCCATCTGCATGGCTATCGCTTCGTGAGCAACGGTATCCTCCAGCTTAACCACCCTACAGCTATAAGCATGCCCCCGTTGACGGACCTCCTCAGCAATATTTTTAATATCAGTAAGCGGTGATTCTGCCTTTGCGTCAGAAACAAAGGTCCCTACTCCGGGGTGACGAATCAAAACATTTTCCTGAACCAGGTCTCTGATGGCCTTGTTGACCGTCATGCGACTGACACCAAACTGATCTGCCAACTGAATCTCGGTTGGTATCTTACTACCGGGCTGGTAATCCTGCTGCATGACACCATTGAGGATGAAGCTCTTTATCTGCTGATAACGTGGACCTGTACTCACTCGAGACTCCGGGAAAACATCAAATTCTAATTGTATATACTCCCCAATATACACACAACACAAATCCTGCATGAGGAATGTGGCATCTGCAAGCCAGAAAGCCATGGACTTCAAGTTTACCTCCGCCCAGAAGGGAGTTTACATTTACCAACGAGTAGTATATACATATATAGACATCTTAGATTGCATGGCTTCATGGGTGTCATGCCTTGCATGCGGTCTTGTTGTGACGGCTGAGCATAATTCAGTTTTCGCTATAAAATTATAAATATAGGGTACTCAAATGAATAAAAATGAGACGGCGAGCATGATATCCTTCAACCCCATATCAATCGCAAAACTGGCAATATATAGCTTTGTTGGCATATTCTTCTTTTTTATCCCCATAGAATTCGCAGGAAAAACCACAATCCCTCTTGATCATATTGTGTCTTGGATTAGAGGAAATCAGGCTGATGGGGCCGCAATCTACGCGCTTTTGATGATCATAGCCGGCGGCCTTTTCCCTTTTTACAAAGGCACATGGAGAACAAATTACACACAAATTGTGTTCTCGCTTCTAAAGCTCGGCGGTATTGCCGCAGGCGTGATGGCTTACTTTTCATTCGGGCCAGAGATTCTGTTTGAAAAAGACATGCTGCCTTTTCTATTCAACAAATTAGTGATCCCGGTCGGCCTGATTGTACCGATAGGTGCAATCTTTCTTGCCTTCCTTATAAGCTACGGACTGCTGGAGTTTATTGGTGTTATCTTACAGCCGGTTATGCGACCGTTATTTAAGACTCCCGGCAAATCAGCAATTGATGCTGTCGCTTCATTTGTTGGCAGTTATTCAATCGGCCTGCTGATCACCAACCGCGTCTATAAGTCAGGGCAATACTCTGCCAAAGAAGCGGCGATCATAGCTACAGGCTTTTCGACGGTATCGGCAACATTCATGGTTATTGTTGCTAAGACCTTGGGCCTAATGGATATCTGGAATTTGTTTTTCTGGTCTACGCTGATTATCACATTCGTTGTTACCGCCATCACCGTGCGCTTATTCCCTCTGTGCAAAATGGACGACAAGTCTTCCGCGCCGCAGCACGAAACATTTGAGCATTCGCGGCTCAAGCATGCTGTGATTGAAGGCCTTTCAGTTACTAACCAGGCACCATCAATGCTTGTGAATATTCGTCAAAACCTGACCGAAGGCCTACTTATGGCAATGAGCATTCTTCCCTCAATCATGTCAGTAGGCCTACTCGGCTTGCTGCTAGCAAAATACACGCCGCTGTTTGATTGGGTGGGTTACCTGTTCTACCCCTTCACTGCACTAGCACAACTTCCTGACCCTCTTCTCGTTGCTAAAGCCTCAGCAACCGGACTGGCAGAGATGTTCCTACCTGCACTGCTAATGGCAAATAGTGCTGTAGCCGCCAAGTTCGTTGCCGGAACGGTCGCTATTTCATCCATTTTGTTTTTCTCGGCTTCTATTCCTTGCATCCTTTCAACTGAGATTCCATTAACGATCAGACAGATGTTGATGGTCTGGTATCAGCGTGTAGCTCTGACGATCCTTCTGTCTGCCCCTGTCGCCTTTTATGCGGAGAGCCTGCTAAGCAAGGTATGACTGACTCGTTGATAGCGCACTCAAAAAACTGGAATTGCGTGCGCAAATGCTGCTGTAAAGAAGCAGTTAACTCCCGGAATAAATGAACAGGCAGTCTCACAGCCTCAAGAGGATAACTTATGATCACGCGTATTCTGATACCCATGGACATGCGAGAAACGAACTTTGCCGCAAAAGCCCTTGCCATTGCCATCAATGAGGCAGAAAACAAACAAGCTGAGTTGCATGTAATGACGATCGTGGCTGGGTTTCACAACCCTATTGTTTCATCCTATTTCCCGGCTCTTGCGCTTCAAGAAGCTGCCGATGAAATGACGAAGCATCTGAACGAGTACGTCAAAGAAAAAATTCCGCAAGGTATATCGGTCTCGACTTCTGTTCATGAAGGAAAGCCAGCGGAATGCATCGTTTCCCAAGCTAAAACGTTGGGTGCAGACATGATTGTCATGCCTGCCCATAGCCGTAATAAAATAGATCGGGTCCTACTAGGATCGACTACCGCAAAAGTAGTTGAGCGTGCACCTTGTTCTGTTCTGGTCATACGTGAGAGCAGCTGAAGATCCTCTGACTAAGTCAAACGCTTCGCGCAACCCATGGATGGGTTGCCATTATCAACTACTAGGGAACATGCGAATAAGTCCCTCCGTATGAGACAATACCCGCCATAGTGTCAGCCAGGATCAGCACATGGAAAATCAGCTCAGCTTTGCCGATTGCGAGTATCGACAGAAGCGCTACCAAACCCGGAAGGAAAAGTTCCTGGCACGGATGGAAACGCTGGTTCCTTGGCAACGGATCGAAGCCGTCATTGAACCCTATTATCCCAAACCGGGTAACGGTCGACGGCCTTACCCACTGATGACGATGCTGCGCATTCACTGTCTACAACAGTGGTACAGCCTGAGTGATCCGGCAATGGAAGATGCTCTTTATGAAATCGCATCGATGCGGCTATTTACGAGTCTCTCGCTCGATAAACCAATCCCTGATCACACGACGATTATGAACTTCAGGCACCTACTGGAACGCAATGGACTTGGCCGGCAGATCTTCGAGGAAGTAAACAACTGGCTGACTGAGGCTGGTGTGCTGGTCAAGGAAGGCACTCTAATGGACGCCACCATTATTGAGGCTCCCAGCTCAACGAAGAACAAGGCGGGTGAGCGTGATCCGGAGATGCACCAGACGAAGAAGGGTAATCTCTGGCATTTCGGCATGAAAGCTCACATTGGCGTCGATGCCAGAACAGGTCTGACGCACAGCCTTGAAACCACTGCTGCCAATGAACATGATTTGAACCAAGCAGACCGATTACTGCATGGTGATGAGCAGTTCGTATTCGCTGATGCGGGCTACCGAGGCATCGATAAGCGGGACAACCTAAAAGACAAAGCCGTTGACTGGCATATTGCGGAGCGGCCAGGAAAAGTCAGGGCTCTTAAGAAACACCCGAGAATCAACAAAGTTCCGATAAACATCGAATATATGAAGGCCAGTATTAGAGCCAAGGTCGAGCATCCATTCAGAATCATAAAATGTCAGTTCGGGTTTACCAAGGCGCGATACCGTGGGCTGATGAAAAACGACAGCAAGCTGGCGACGCTTTTTGCTCTAGCCAATATCGTCAGAGTGGGTCAGATGCTACGTGCGTAGGACAAATCTGCCTGAATACCGTGAAATGGGTATTCAGGCAGAAGTAAATGGTCAGAAACCATGGTTTTTCTGGCTGATATAGCCAGATGGGACTGCCTGACTGGAAAGAAGCGACTTGATCGTACCTTCCCTAGCTTTCGCCTGAACTTTCGATTTAGCTTTAATGGCTGTGTTATGAGTAGGTTCTTCAAAGCTATTATGATGATAAAACTGTTGTAGCTCTTGTGCTGTTTTCTTATCTAATGCTTCTACTGTAAACCCTTTTTCTAATGCAAGACCGTAGCCTTGCTGCTCTGGTTGATTGGTTTGTGGTTTTAATAAAGTAATTAAGTAAGCGGTCAGTTAACAGCGTCTTGCAAAGTCACATTCCAGGGTAGCAGTACCTCGATTTGATCGATGCGCTTCGCTTTAGGCAGCTGCTCAAAGATATAGCGGAGGTATTGGTAAGGCTCCAGCTGATTGGCTTTCGCCGTTTCGATCAGACTGTAGAGGTTGGCGCTGGATTTAGCCCCCGGCACCGTGGCGCTGAAGAGCCAGTTTTTACGGCCAACCACGAAGGGGCGGATCGCATTTTCCGCCGGATTATTATCAATGGCCAGACGGCCGTCTTCCGTGTAAACGGTGAGCTTATCCCAGTTTTTATCCAGATATGACAGCGCTTTGCCGAGTAACCCCTTGGGTAACGTGCTGTGCAAGGTATTATCCAGCCAGGTCCGGATCTTCTGAAGCTGCGGCACAGCCTCCTGTTGGCGGACTTGATACCGGACCTCCGTACTTTCGGCTTTGATCTTTTTCTCGATGGCGTACAGTTTGCCAATCAAGCTGACGGCCATATCGGCCTTGCCCGCTTTTTTATTTTTGCCGGCAGTCGCTTTCTGCGCTTCGATAAACTTACGACGGGCGTGCGCCCAGCACCCTAATTGCGTGATGACTCCGTTCGCGCCCACGGCATTGTAGCCGGCGTAGTCGTCGGTTTGCAGGTAGCCTTCATACCCCGCCAGTAATTGACTGGCGACCTCACCCCTACGGCTGTCCGCATAATGAAAGAGCCGTACCGGTTGCGTGGGTGGCCCGCCGACCCGCACCCACATATAGGATTTGCTGGCGGCGTCTTTATCGGGCTCCTTCAGGACCTGCACGCTGGTTTCATCGCAATGCAGTACCGGATAAGCCAGCATGCTGTCTTCCAACAAGTTAAGTAGCGGCTGGGTCAGTTCACCCGCCTTGATCATCCAGCTGGCCAGAGTGTTGCGGGGTATCTCGATACCGGAACGGTTCAGTATCGCCTCTTGGCGATACAGCGGCAGTGCATCCTGGTATTTGGCGGTCACAATGTGAGCTAATAATCCAGGGCTGGCGTTGCTTTTGGGAATGGGTTGCGGCGGCAGTAGCGCCGTTTGGACGCCGTCTTCACAGGTAGGACAGGCGTACTTTTTACGTACGTTGACCAGCACCCGGATCTGCGCCGGGATAATGTCCAGTTGCTCGCTTGTGGTTTCTCCGATCTCGGTGCGCTCATGACCGCAGGGGCACTGTTTTTCAAGCTCGGATAGATCATGTTCGATGCGTACGCGTGGTAGGCCTGCTGGCAGCGGTTTGCGGCCAGGTTTAGCCTTCGGTGTTTTGAGTTCAGTTTGTGCTTGCTCCGCCTCACTTTCGGTAAGGTATTCCTCAACCACCATAGACAGTTCAGCTTCATTGAACATCTCCTGCTGGTCGGGAGACTTTTCGCTGCTGGCACCAAACTTCTTGAGTTTTTGCAGGCGCAGGGATTCTTCAAGCGCGGCGATACGATTCGCCTGCTGCTCAATGATCCGTTTGAGGGCCTCCGGGTCGTTTGGAAGCTGTTTGTTTGCCGCGCTCATAGCGCGGATTTTAACACTGAACGGTCAGCTGACCGAGTCAAAATACAGGGATTGATGGGGACGATTGTTAAAAATATCGAAGCCATCCAATAACCAGTTCAGCTCCTGACCGGTAAGGCTGAGCGTGTCATCAGACTTGGGCCAGCGGAAACGCTGTTTCTCCAGTCGCTTGTACCAGACAATAAAGCCGTTGCGCTCCCAGCACAGCAGCTTGATTTTATCGCGACCGCGATTGCAGAACACAAACAGGGCTTCCATGCTGGGAGACAGCGTCATTTCCTGCTCAACCAGTACGGATAAGCCATCGATGGATTTACGCATATCCACGGGCTCAGCGTACAGGTAGACCTGTATGCTGTCAGAGGGGCGAAGCATCAGAGGTCCTCCCGTGCTACTCGATTCAGCAACGGCAGCACATCAGCCAGGGCATGAATAGGTACTTCCAGGCGGACGCCGTTGGGCAATGACACCCTGGCCTGGACGTTTGGCCCCAGATCGACCGGGATGAATTTATTGCTCCGCTTGGGTTTGCTCAGGCGGGTGCGCCAGTAGCCGAAATTGGCGAGTTTCAGATCATGTTGTTTGCAGTACTCTGGCTGAGAAAGTCCGCTCTGCTGCCAGCCATCGATGTGCTTTTGCCAAAAGGTGCGTTTTTGTTCAGTCGTCATGGAATTGCCCTCTATTATTGTGAGAGTGCAGGTTAGCGGGCAAATCGCAAAGTTTTTAGATGGGGTTTATCGACCGCTTACGTTGGGCATCAGCGAAACCTGTTATCGATATCAGCCCAAGTTAGCCTCTGAGAATAGTGAAATCGCAGACTGGCTCGTTCAGTTGACTGAGAAAGATACTGACTGGGGGTTTGGGATGTGCTTTGACTACCTTCGCAACGTTAAAGGCTTTCGTTGGAACCACAAGCGGATTTACCGCATCTACTGTGAGCTGGCGTTGAATCTGAGGATACGGCCTCGCAGACGGCTTAAAAGACACAAACCTGAGTCGTTAAAGCAACCACTGCGAGCCAATCAAGTATGGTCAATCGACTTTATGCACGACCAGTTGTCTGACGGTAGGAAATACCGTTTATTTAATGTGATAGATGATTTCAGGCGTGAAGGCTTAGCTATTGACGCAGGTTTTTCACTACCTTCGATACGGGTAATACGATCGCTTAATCAGTTAATCGAATGGAGGGGTAAGCCCTTGGTCATTCGCTGCGATAATGGCCCAGAGTTTATCAGTCATGAATTTACCAATTGGGCACTGAAGAACGGAATATGAGTTGAGTACATTCAACCAGGCAACCCTCAACAGAATGCTTATATTGAACGTCACAACTGCACAATAAGGTACAGCTGGGTGAGCAAACACCTCTTTGAAACATTGGATGAAGTACAGGACTATGCAACAAGCTGGTTATGGTTTTACAATCATGAGCGACCACATAAAGCCAATGGTGGCAAACCACCGTTGATGGTCGCTTAACTTCTACTTTTAGCACCTACTAAAAAGGGGAGGATTACCCGATCAGGGGACCCAGTTTACGGGCTATGAGTGGCAGGACTTCCTGAAAGTTCACCGCTTAAAGCCCAGTATGAGTCGACGCGGGAACTGCCATGATAATGCCGTAGCCGAAAGCTTTTTCCAGCTCCTTAAACGAGAACGGATAAAAAGCCGAATCTATTTAACACGAGCAGAAGCGCGACAAGATGTTTTCGATTACATCGAAATGTTTTATAACTCAGTTAGGAAACATGGCTATACGAATAACCTGTCTCCAATCGAATTTGAAAAACAGCAGATCAACAAGCAGTAAAGCGTCTACGATAGGCTGGTCGATTCATCCGGTTGTTGTCATGTTACGGCATCAAGCCAGTCTTCCGTGTCTTCGCCCATCCTGCCGCGCTCGACCCGCTTTTTAACTTTGCTGATGAATGACATCCAGTCGTCTTTATACAGCTGATTATCACCAGGCAGCTCCTTTCCACTGCGGAACATTTCGAAAAACTCAGCAACTTCCTCAGGAAGCTTTCCGATGCTGATTACTGATCGTGTAGTCGCAGTAGATGTTGGCGCGTTATTAGTCTGTTTACGTTTTTTTGTGTGAATAGCTTCAACGACCCTTTCTGCATCTTCTTCTTTGTTCTTGTAATAATATTTATACGTAGTTGCAATCGAATTGCCTATGAGTCCAGCTGTAACCTCCACATTGGATTCGCGGGCGGATTCTGTTGCGAATGTGTGTCTACTGTCGTATAGAACTCCGTGTGTGATCTTATATGCATGCTTTATTTGCTGCCAAATTTGTTTATACATATTCTCTGTTGAGTGGCCGGTGTTCGACTTATTGCTCGGAAACATAAAATCATTTGGGTTCTCTTGCCAGTTATTACGCTTGTATTTCTTTAGCTCTATCCAGTAGCGTTCGACTCTGATTGCTATTCGTCGCTGTCCGCTGTTTTTGCTTATTGCTCCGGGTATGAAAACATTGCGCTTTTTTTCGTTGAAGTTTGAAGCTTTATTTCGGTAGACTTCAGCCGGTCGGGCACCTGTGAGAATGATTGTTGAGATCATTAACTTACCAGCTTGGCTTCCAGAGCATTCATCGAAAATAAAGTCTATGATCTCTTCGTAGCCGAAATCGTCTTCATAAGTTCTAATTTCTTGCTTTTCGTTGCGCTTGAAAAGGTATGTTTTGTTGTCGATCGGATTGTGTCGCAGATACCCCATTTTTACGCAAATGTGAAACATTGCATTTATCATCGAGTAATATTTGCGCTGTGTCTCAGAAGATATACCAGTTTTTCGTTCTTGGGTTCGTGGAACAACACATTCTTTAGAGTTCCAGTAATTTGCAAACTGCTCTGGCCAGTCATTGTGAGCATCAATCAATCTTTTGTTGATCCATAATGGGAATCCCTGTTTGATTTCTCTGATTGTGCTTTCTGTTACATGGTGTATGTTTCCGTCTTTTGTGGGTTTGACGAGGCGGTCTTGGATGTATTGATTGTCTAGATACTGTTCAATGGTCCATTTCTGCTTTTCTGCGGCTTCAGCGGTTAATGCTTTCAGCTCTTCAATGCGTTTATAAAACTCTTTTCTCGCTTGTGCGAGACTTACGAATCCACGAGGATAATGGTTGCTATTAGGTTTGGGTATCCATACACCGATCTTGCCCTTCATTCCAGACCGATTTCTGATATGAAAGGTCTTTCGCGTCTTCTGTAAGCGAAGTACCAGCTTCCACTCTCCGCGTTCCAAGCTGGAGTCATATAGATCGATAGTCCTGTCATCTGCCATTAATGGTAGCTTGGCTATTTCCGCTTCTTTAAATGCAAAAGACGTCATGCGCGTGATCTTGTGATCCGCTATGTAGTTGCTGAGCTTGAAATCAGCTTTTTTTACACGTTTCGTTGTTGCCACCCAAAATCCTCTTTCAAGCCGTTCGTAGTGTATTTGGTAGTATTATAGCGTGAAAAATAGTATTGCAAAGGAATGTTGATGACGTGTCTGAGTTGTATGGGAATTGGGCTTATATATGTCGAATAAAATAAAAGCTATTGATTCTAAAGGTAAAATATTTGTTTTTTCATATAACTAAAGGTGCTTTATTAGTGCTTTTATATAATTATATGTAAAGATGAGGGGTTAGGAGGGCCCTATTCTATCCGGTTGAACTACGGGGAGGCAGTGGCAGGAATTCTACTTGTTATGAGGGCTGAGGTCACGGGTAAATCTGAAAAAAATCAGGCTTTACCCAGACTGTTTTGTGCTGAGTAATTCCCTTTGCCGCCGCTCTGATTGTAGAGGGTGTTTTTCTGGTTCTGTCCTCTGATGATGCTCATCAGCTGTTCGAGATTACGGCTGTTGCGGGTAATGATAATTTCATTGCGCTTGTTTTTTTCATTTACCTGCCGCAGAACCTGTTCCAGTTCACTCCAGAGTGAGGTGAACGACGCTGCTTCTGTTTCATTCAACCGGGCTTTATAGTCTTGCAAACCAGGCTTATCCGGCGTTATACCGGCGGAGATAAAGAGTTGGTTGCGTGCCTGATTATTTTCTTCCAGTTGCTGCAGAGTATCTGTCTTTTGCCCGACCAGTTCCTGTAGGTGTTCGATGCTGCGCTGCTGTAGCGCCTTATATTCGGCATCAAGCAACTCACTCAGTGTCGTCAGAAAAGTAATGCCCTGAGTCGTCAGGGCATTAATTTGATCGAGAGGGGGGGGCGTCATCAGTCAAACATACTTTCGAGCTGAAACAGAGCGCGAGCGGTGCCTTCGTAGTTAATCTGATAGCTGCCATCGTCGATCGCAGCTTTCAGCTCAGCGATCTTCTGCTCATTAACTGAGATACCTTCTTCAACGGCCTGACCGGCACTTCTCTGTACTGCCTGAGCTGCATCGCTGAGGCTGACGCCAGTCGAAACCGCAGACCCTGTGTCTGCAGATTTTTGCTGCGTTTTACTCTCGGTCGCAGGCTGTTCACTTACCTTGGCACGAGAGTTAGCCGCCTGTGAAGAAGACGTTAAACCCGTGATATCAATAACCATTTTCTGGTCCTCATGCTGTTCTGAATACAGCTATCGGCGCGGCGTTGGAAAACTTTAACGCTATTTACAATTTTATGGCTGCAGTATAGCAGCTCAAATATCGGCCTGCGAGGGGGTGCTAATGGCCATTTACCGTGATGACTCCCTGGCTTTTTACATATCCGTGAACCTGTTTGCCTGAGCGACTGTTGATCACGCTGATCTGTTCTCCCAGCGAACCATCCTGCTGGGCCGTTCCGGTCATCCGCACGGTCATAGCGCCTTTATTGGCTTGTATATAAACAAGGTCACCTTTACGGATCAGTAGCTTTTTTTCAACCAGTGTTGGAGAGATTATCTGATTTGAGGTTACGGCCCGTTTTATCTCGCGGCCGATCAGTTCTCCGGGGTTGGTAAAGTAGGGTGACGTCAGGCTTTTGATATCAAACTCTTTCAGATAGATATCAGAGTCCCCCAAAATGGTACCTTTGCTCAGCGCCCTGCTGGTGACCGCAATCGGCTGCCATTGCTCAATGGTGGCGGATATGAAAATAGTCCAGGCCGGCTGGTTGCAGACGGCCTTGGTGGTTGTGCGGGTTGCCCTGCCGGGTGCATGAATAAAGGCTATGGGGCTATTGCATCGGCGGATATCAAGCTCAGTTGCAAGGGGGGACACCCTGACGACAGTGCGCGCCATAGGATTGATTTTCTGGTACTGTTCCACCAGATAGTGGTGTGCTTTTTGGGTGAGTGAGTGTGTCTCGGCAGCCTGTGTGCCCTTTACTGGCACTGCTAACATAGTTATAAGTGTGATTATTGTAGAGAATATATTTGTTTTCACGCTTAATCCGGAAGTTCGCATTGCAATTGAATTGGCAATGGTCAGGTAACGCTTAGTACAGAGAGCATCATGTCAGGTATAAACAGTACTGTAAACCAACGCACCAATATGGCGGGACAGAACCGTCTGGAACTGCTTTTGTTTGGACTTAATGACGACCAGGAATATGGTATCAATGTCTTTAAAGTCCGGGAAGTCCTGACCTGTCCTGAGCTGACTGGTATTCCAAAGCAGACAACAGCCCTGAAGGGTTTGGCCCATATTCGCGGCGAAACGATTCCGGTCATTGATCTTTCTCAGGCCATTGGTGGTGAGCCTGTTGCCGCTGCAGATCGGTTGAATTGTTTTCTGATCGTATCGGAGTATAACCGCCGGGTTCTGGCGTTTCTGGTGCGGAATGTGGACCGAATACTACCGGCAAAATGGGATCAGGTCAGTCCACCCCCGATAGAAACCAATGAGAAAAATTACCTCACTGCGGTTGTTCAGCATGATGGAGGACTGATTGAGATTCTTGATGTTGAGCAGGTGTTGGCTGATCTCATTCCTGTCAGTACTGAAGTCAAATCCACCGTCGTAACCGATAACTTTAAAAAGAATGCCGCTCAATATCATATACTGGTTGTGGATGATTCAAGCGTTGCCCGGACTCAGGTTAAGAAAGCACTGGAAAATCTGAATATCAAGGTGACAACGGCCAATGATGGTAAAGCTGCACTGGATATGCTGACTCAGATGGCGGAAAAAGATCAAAAAATGACTGATATGTTTCTGATGGTCATCTCTGATATCGAAATGCCACAGATGGATGGCTATACTCTGGTTAAGAAAATTCGTGAAGACATTCGACTGAAGCCTTTATATGTCATGTTGCACAGTTCGCTGAGTGGTCGTTTCAATCTGGCTATGGTTAAGCGCGTCGGTGCCGACTCCTTTATCGGCAAGTTTAATCCAGATGAGTTAGCTGAGGCGGTGATTCAGCGAATTGAGTCAGTAGAGGGGTGATTAATCCTATACGTAAGAGGATAGTGCTCTGAACCGCCATAAAATCACGATTACTCAGCAGGAGTTTGATCAATTTTGTCAGTTTCTTGAGCGGGCGTGTGGCATCTTGCTGGCAAAACACAAACAGTACCTGGTGGAGAGTCGCTTAAGCAAAATTCTTATAGAAGGGCGGTATGATTCATTAGGGCAGCTGGTGGTTACACTGGAACGCCCTGGCAACAGCCATCTTAAAGAACAGGTCATTAATGCAATGACCACCAATGAAACCCTCTGGTTTCGTGATATTCATCCCTATGAAATATTAAAAGACAGGTTGCTGCCAGAGCTGGCTGAGAAACAGGCGTCGCAGCGACTGAAAGTGTGGTCAGCCGCGTGTTCAACCGGTCAGGAACCTTACTCTATCAGTATGATTATTGATGAGTTCAAGGAACAAAATCCAGCAGCATTCAGGCTGGGCGAAGAGATTATTGCGACCGATATCAGTACCCGGGTTCTGGAGCAGGCGCGTCTGGCTGAGTATGAGATGCTGGCGCTTGGCCGGGGATTGTCTCAGGACAGACTGAAAAAGTTTTTCGAGCCTGGAAAGCATGAGGCCTGGTGTCTGCTGCCGAAAATTAAGAAGCGGGTGGCTTTCAGAGAGCTGAATCTACTGGGGGCCTATGCCGGTATTGGTTCGTGCGATATCGTTTTTTGCCGTAATGTGCTGATCTATTTTTCTTCTGAACGTAAACGGGAGATTCTGATGAAGATCCACAAGACACTGAAACCCGGCGGTTATCTTTTGCTAGGGGCTTCTGAGTCGATTGGTGAGCTGAACAACCTGTTTGAGATGGTTCATTGTCGTCCCGGAATTATTTATAGAGCAAAATAACAAGCGCGCTTCAGGCGCGCTTTTTTATGGGTAGCGGGTCGGGGTGCCGGTGCGTCGTTCATCGCTGCAGGATGCAGCTCCACACAAGCGGTTTAAAACCGCAGTGAGTGCTCTTGCTTATTCTAACGACTAGCAAGCGACGCAGGAGCGTCTAACAAGTCGCGAAGCGATGTCTAGCTACGGCTCTTTAATCGCTGCAGGATGCAGCTCCAACAATTAACTCACTCCCAGTATTACAATGTCACAGTGGATCGGGCACGAGCCGATCATCCCGAGCAATGAATTCAGATTAATTTCCCTTTTTTTCCTTCAATTGCCACCGATCTATTCAGTTGCCGCCCTTCATTATTCATTGCCGCTTTGCCGCTGTTAACCGGATAACGGTTGCCGCTTTAAAATTTATTTATTATTAACTGTTTGTTTTTTAAAGATTATATTGTATTGGTATTGCTCTTGCATTAAGCGGGTAAGATGAAATTTTGAGGCAGACCGATGGCAATCAGTTTTGACAGTGCACTGGGAATTCATGAAAAGGCTGTGGGCCTTAGAATCCAGCGTGCTGAAATTCTGGCAAACAATATTGCTAACAGTGATACGCCGAATTACAAAGCCAGGGATATTGATTTCAAAGCGGTATTGCAGGATGCCGAGGTGGGTCAGCAATCATTGCAGATGACCCGGACCAGCGAAGGGCATAGCAGCGGTTTGGTCAGTGCTGATTTTGCGGCAGAGATGATGTACCGGATTCCAAATCAACCGAGTATTGATGGCAATACTGTCGATGTTCAGGAAGAGATGGCGCGATACACCGAAAATGCGGTCGATTATCAGGCTTCATTTCAGTTTCTGAATAAAAAATTTAAAGGTCTTAGCAACGCGATTAGGGGTGAATAAGCATGTCTCTGGGTAATGTTTTTGATATTGCGGGTTCTGCGATGAGCGCACAAACGGTGCGGCTGAATACCACTGCCAGCAATATGGCAAATTCCGAGAGCGTCAGCAGTAGTGCCGGTGAAACCTATCGCGCCCGTAAACCGGTGTTCGAATTGAAGCAGGCAGATACCCTGCAGCCCGGTGGTTTACCGCTGGGGGTGCAGGCGGGACAGGGGGTTGCGATTTCAGGGATCGTCGAAAGTGATGCCCCACTGCGCCAGGAATATAACCCGGATCACCCGATGGCGGATGAGAATGGTTATGTCTACTACCCTAATGTCAATGTTGTAGAAGAGATGGCGGATATGATCTCGGCGTCACGCTCTTTTCAGATAAATGCTGAGATCATGAATACGGCAAAACAGATGATGCAGAAGGCGCTGACTCTGGGCCAGTAAGCCCCGAGGTTTAGATTGTGAGGTCTGATGTGAGGCCTGATGTGAGGTATATGTTATGAGTGTTAACGACGTTTCGGGAACGCAATCGATCTACGATAAGATCAATGCGCAGAATCAGAGTAGTTCTACTTCTACACAAAGTAGCGGCAACGCTGACAGTGAGATGTTTATGAAACTGATGATTGCGCAGCTACAAAACCAGGACCCGACCAGTCCCGCTGAAACCAGCGAGTTTATGCAGCAGATCGCCAGTATGAGTACGGTGGAAAATATCGCCAAGCTGAATACGACCATGGAAAGCATGTCGGCTTCTTTGCTTTCCAGTCAGGCGGCTCTGCAGGCTTCATCGATGATTGGCCAGGATGTGTATGCCAAGACTGATATGGCTCAGGTCGGCGAATCCGGTGAGATCAGAGGCGTGGTAGAACTGCCGGTGAGTACAGAAAATCTGCGTGTTTCGATCTATGACAGCGCCAATAACCTTATTGATGAAGTTGAGATGGGTAGCCAGGGAACCGGAGATCACTATTTTGTGTGGAGTGCCGGGGATCGTCCCCCTGGGGCCTATCGGGTTGTCGCTGAAGCGCAGGTTGATGGGAATTATAAAACGGCTAGCAGCTTTATTGCTTATAACGTCAATAGTGTCACGCTGGGACAAAACGGTATCGGTATGAAGGTGAACACCGATGCAGGCTCGGTCGACTTCAGTGATGTCAAACGAATTGGGTAAATCGGAGAAGAATCATGGCGGGTTTTAATACTGCGATAACAGGTCTTAAAGCGGCATCTACCAATCTGGATGTGACCGGTAATAACATCGCTAACTCGAGTACAATTGGTTTCAAAGCCTCACGTACCGAGTTCGGTGATATTTACGCCACTGCGGTGGTGGGCGCAGGCTCAAGTAATGTCGCAGGCTCCGGTGTTACCGTAACGGATATTGCGCAGAACTTTCAGGCAGGGACCACAGAGTTTACCAATAATAACCTGGATCTGGCGATCAACGGTTCCGGTTTCTTTCAGCTGGACGATGGTCAGGGCGGGGTGACGTATACCCGTGCCGGCGCGTTTGAACTGAATAAAGATGGTTTCGTGGTGTCCAAGTCGGGTAAGTATCTGCAGGGGTACGGTTTAGACTCTCAGGGTAATCGCCTGCCCATCGGTAATCTTGCGGTCGATCAGAAAGAGAGCCCGCCACAGGCGACGGGTAATATCGGTCTGTCATTTAATATCAATGATGCTGCAGACGCTACGCTGTTAAGTACGCCTTATGATAAGGATGTACCAGCGTCCTTTACCTACAGTACCACGGTGCGAACATTTGATAGTCTGGGTAATGAGCACACCATTAAATATAATATGGTTGAGCAGCGCCCTGTTCGTGATGTGTACACCGTCGACGCCTCATTCCCGGATACCATAACCATCAGTGGTGTCGATGTTGCTTTTGATGCGGCAGGTACGCCCAATGCGGCCGATCTGGAGCTATTGAAAGATACCGATAAGCGTATCGACACATCCACTTTGTTATTTACTCAGGATCCTGCGGCTGCAGCAGGCGTGGGTAGCATCAGTTTCGAAACGTATGCGAAGTACAGCGACTATGGCGATATGCTGATTAATGATGCAGCGGGTATCGATATTACGCCGGAACCGACAGAGCGTGATGCCAACGAGAACTACGCATATACTCTGGCTGTTCCTACAGCTGATACAGAGCTCAATATTGGCGGAGTGCCGGTTGAAATCTCGGTCAGCCCAACGATTCCTACATTAAGAGAGGTTGCTGATCTTATTCTCGCAAGAGAGACGGAGATTAAAGATCGTAATCCTAATGTGGAGTCAGTATCCGTAGTTGAAGAAGCGGGTGAGTTCAGGCTTGATATTCGTTTTAAAGCTGATTATGGCAATATTGGATCAGAGTTCATCGTGACTGAGACTGACGTGGCAACAGGTCTTCCCAGTACTGAGGTGTTAACTGTCAATGACGCGCGGACCTATGAGGGTGATAGCAGTTTTCGTGGTCAGTATCAGATGTTCGCTTATCTGAATGGAACAGAGTTGCTTGATGTTGGTAAAAGTGTCGATCCTGGTGAGACCGGGTTTTCCGTAAAAGCCACTGATACCCTGAGTGAAGTGGGATCTGTGATGCTCGGTTTTGATCCCACCAGCGGCTTTCTGAATAGTGTCAATGGAACAAGCTTTTCTGAAGGCTCGATTGCACCAGCATTAACGATCGCAGGTGCAGATCCGGCGAATACAGAGACCGAAATAACCCTTGATCTGACCGGCAGTACTCAGTTTGCCTCGGCTTCGATTGTTAAAGCGTCATCTCAGGATGGTTATACCAAAGGAGATCTTATCGGGGTGAGTTTCGCTGAAACCGGTGAGATGGTGGCTGCATTCTCTAATGGTCAGAAACAGAATTTGGGTGTGGTTGCCTTTGCAACCTTTGAAAACCAGTCGGGCCTGCAGCCATCCGGTGATACGGAATGGACGGCAACACTGACCTCGGGTAACGCGGTGTTAAACCCGCCGGGGACTGGTCTGAACGGAAGTCTGCGTTCTGCTGCGCTGGAGCAATCCAATGTGGATCTGTCAACTGAGCTGGTGAGGCTGATCGAAGCGCAGCGAAACTTCCAGGCGAACTCTAAAACACTGGAAACGCTTAATACAGTGACGCAGGCAATCCTGCAGATCTGATTCTGTATGCAACAGTGTTTAATGATAAGGCGACTTCGGTCGCCTTTTTTTGTGCCTTTTGGAAAGGTTGGCACAGCCATTGCATTTTACTGGTTAGTGAATTTTTACCTCCAAAGCGGCAATGTCTGACCGTTTCAGAGGAGAAACGGCAAACGGGGACTTCAATGGATAAAGTGCTGTATCTGGCTATGAGCGGAGCGCGGGAAAATATGCGTTCTCAGCAGGCCCATGCGAACAACCTTGCGAATGCGACCACCACCGGTTTTAAAGCTGATTTTGCTCAGGCCAGGGCGATGCAGGTAGAAGGCGATGGCCTGGCCTCCCGGGTGTATGCCATGGCTGAAAGTCCGGGGACCAATATGTCCAGCGGTACTCTGATGCAGACCGGGCGCTCTATGGATGTGGCGATTGACGGCGATGGCTGGATGGCGGTCATCGATGCCGATGGCAATGAGGCCTATACCCGTCAGGGTGAGTTGCAGGTTAATCAGTTTAATCAGTTGGTTACCCGTGCAGGTGACCGTGTCATGGGTAATGGGGGGATCCCGATTACCCTGCCGCCGTTTGAGAAAATGGATATTGGTGGTGATGGCACCATCACCATAAAACCTGCGGGTGAAGCCGCGACAGAGCTGGCAATTCTGGATCGGATCAAGCTGGTCAATCCTGAGCCGGGTCAGTTGTTTAAAGGGCTCGATGGCATGATGCACAGCGGCAATAATCAGCCGCTGTTGCCGGCCAATGAGGTGAAAATTCGTGCCGGTTTCCTTGAGTCGAGCAACGTTAACTCTATATCCGAGCTGACATCGGTGATCGATCTGGCGCGTCAGTTTGAAATGCATGTGAAGATGATGAAGACCGCCGAAGAGAACTCCTCTGCGGCAACACGAATATTGTCACTTCAGTAACAGAATAATGATCAATAACACAGGTGGAGAATAAATATGCATGGCGCCCTATTTGTCGCTAAAACGGGTCTGAGCGCGCAGGACACCTCCCTGAAGGTTATTTCTAACAACCTGGCAAACGTCAGTACGGTTGGATTTAAGAAGGATCGTGCCGTTTTTGAAGATCTGATGTATCAGATTCAGCGTCAGCCTGGTGCGCAGACCGCTGAAGAGTCGCAACTGCCTTCAGGCTTGCAGCTTGGCTCGGGTGTGCGGGTTGCCGGCACTCAGAAACTGTTTCAGGAAGGCGAGCTGCAGACCACCGGTGAGTCTTTTGATATCTCTATTCAGGGGCGGGGCTTTTGGCAGGTTACCTTGCCGAACGGTGATACCGGTTATACCCGTCACGGTCAGTTTCAGCTGAACGCAGATAGTGAAATTGTTAATTCAGAAGGTTATCTGTTGGACCCGGGACTGACGTTGCCCACCGGGGTACAGTCCATGACGGTGAGCAATGATGGCATTGTCAGCGTGGTTGTTCAGGGCGATGTAAACCCGCAACAAATTGGTCAGTTGCAGTTGGCAGATTTCGCTAATCCGCAGGGGCTGCAATCCTATGGCCAGAATCTCTATCTTGAAACCGCTGCCAGCGGTAATGCGGTACTGTCTAATCCGGGGGAGGGCGGCACCGGTCAGTTAAGGCAGGGGATGCTGGAAGGGTCAAATGTGAATGCAGTGGAAGAGCTGGTGAATATGATTACCACCCAGCGCGCCTATGAAATGAATTCGAAAGTGATCTCAACCGCAGATCAGATGTTGTCCTACGTGACACAGAATCTGTAACTCTGAGTTGAGGAGGTAAGCGATGAAACAGCTGCTAGTGGTCTTTGCTGCAACCCTGATGTTGGGAGGATGTGTCAGCACGTCACCGAAACCGGACAGTCCCCATTTTGCGCCGGTGCGCCCGCAAGCGATGCAGGCGCCCCGGGAGGTTACCGGTTCAATATTCAATGCCGCCACCAGTAACAGTCTTTATGGCGATGGGCGGGCGCACCGGGTCGGCGATATTATTACCGTTGTGCTGCAGGAAAGTACCTCCTCTTCAAAAAGCAATAAGACGTCTGTGGATAAATCGAATTCACAGACGCTGGCTTCACCCACGATTTTTGGTATCCAGCCGAGGGTGTTTGGTAAGCCGCTGAGTTTCAGTACCGGTGACTCCGAGACCGAGTTTGATGGCGAGGGTAAATCCGACATGAGTAACAGCCTGGATGGCAATATTACCGTCACCGTGCATGAGGTCATGCCGAATGGACTGATGATAGTCAAGGGTGAGAAATGGCTGACCCTGAATCAGGGGGATGAATATATCCGTGTCAGCGGTATGATCCGGCCACAGGATATCTCTACCAGCAATACCGTTTACTCAACTCAACTGGCGGATGCACGGATCACCTATAGTGGCTCCGGTGCACTGAATGACTCCAACTCCATGGGCTGGTTGTCAAAGTTCTTTATCGGTCCATTGTGGCCCTTCTGAGCAGGTGAAGCGGAGAATATGATGAAACGTTTCTGGCTGATCGCTTTTACAGCAGTGCTGTTCAGTAGCGCTGTGAATGCCGAAAGAATAAAAGACCTGACGTCGGTTGCCGGTGTGCGCAGTAACCAACTGGTGGGGTATGGTCTGGTGGTGGGACTGGACGGAACCGGTGATAAAACCTCTTTCACCTCAGCCACCTTCCGCAACATGTTGAATAACTTTGGTGTGGCGATTCCGCCCAATATCGATCCTAAGTCGAAGAATATTGCTGCGGTTGCAGTGCATGCCGATCTGCCGCCCTTTGCCAAGCCGGGACAGGTGATCGATGTGACGGTTTCGACCATCGGTGATGCGAAAAGCCTGCGGGGCGGCAGTCTGATTATGGCTCCTCTGAAAGGTGCCGACGGACAGATTTATGCCATCGCTCAGGGAAATCTGGTGGTGTCAGGGTTTGGTGTACAGGGATCGGATGGTTCCCGGTTATCGCTGAATGTCCCCAGTGTCGGACGTATTCCGGGTGGAGCATCAGTGGAACGAACCGTACCCAATGCATTTGCACAGGGGGACAGCCTGGTGCTCAACCTGAACTTTGCGGACTTTACTACCGCCCGGCGGGTGGCTGAACAAATTAACAGTTTGCTTGGTCCGGGCATGGCGAAGGCGATGGATGCGACCTCTATCCGGGTATCGGCTCCGCGCGATCCGGATCAGCGGGTTTCATTTCTCTCTGTATTAGAGAATCTTGAGGTCCAGCCGGCGCAGGAGGTGGCGAAAGTGATTATTAACTCACGTACCGGCACTATAATCATCGGTCAGAATGTCAGGGTTTCGCCAGTGGCGATAACCCACGGGGGCATGACCGTGGCGATTACCGAGGATCTCAATGTGAGTCAGCCGAATGCTCTGGCGGAAGGTGACACCGTTGTGACTCCCCGGACGGGTATCGAGGTCGATGCGGGCAGCGGTCACATGTTTGAGTTTTCACCGGGTGCCTCCTTGCAGGATATTGTCGAAGCGGTTAACCAGGTGGGGGCCGCCCCCGGAGACCTTATGGCTATTCTGGAAGCACTGCGACAGGCCGGTGCCCTGAAAGCTGAACTGATTGTAATCTGAGGCCGATGATGAAAACAGATCCGACTCAACATGCTCAGCTGTACACCGAACTGGGTGAGATGAATAAGCTACGCCAGCAGGCACAGAATAAAGACCCTGCTGCTTTGCAGGCGGTGGCGGAACAGTTTGAGCAGCTGTTTCTGAATATGCTGGTCAAGAGTATGCGCGAAGCCAATGCCAGCTTTGCCGATGACAGCTACTTCAACAGCTCTCAGGTCGAGTTTTATCAACAGATGGGCGATACCCAGCTGACCAAGGAGATAGCCGAAAACAAAGGCTTTGGTCTGGCGGAGATACTGGTGCGGCAACTGGGCGGCAATATCGATCCGCGGATGGGCGATGACAACGAGAAAGAGGACAAGCGTCTCAAGCCTCTGTCTGAGTCCGAGCGGATATTAAATCGCACCGTTGATAGCGCCGCCAGTATGGCCGCATCGGCGATTCTGGGGCAGGCACAGGCGAATAACCGTGCTCTGGAAAAAGCTCAGGAGCGGGTTCAGCAGGCTACTGGGGCATTTTCAGGAAAAGAGATACCCTCAGTGAATGGTCAAGCTGCGGAATCTGCTGCCCAGACTCCCAGAGCAGCCACTGAAAGTCCTCAGCCACAGCGGTTCGAAACGCCGCAGCAGTTTGTTGCAACACTGTTGCCGCTGGCAGAGAGTGTGGCTGCCGAGCTTGGAGTGGATCCTAAAGTGCTGTTAGCGCAGTCGGCGCTTGAGACCGGTTGGGGCCGTCATCTGATTCAGCGTCCAGAGGGTGGCAGTAGTCACAACCTGTTCAATATCAAGGCCGATAGCCGCTGGTCCGGTGATAAAGCGTTTGTCGGTACCGTTGAGTTTCGTGATGGTGTCGCACAGCAGGAGCGTTCGGCTTTCCGGGTGTATGAGTCATACGAACAGAGTTTCCGTGATTATGCAGAGTTTCTTAAAGGAAGTTCCCGTTACCAGCAGGCGCTGGAGCAGGCGGGTGATCCATACCGGTATCTGAGTGGCTTACAGCAGGCCGGTTATGCCACCGATCCTGAGTATGCAGAAAAGATCGGCAGGATTTTTGATGGGGATGTTCTGGCCGGTCTCAACTCAGATTTGAGTGCCGGTTCAGGGACTAAAGAAAGTTAGTTTTTGGCCGCTATAGAGAGCAGTATTTAGGTGAAACCTGTCTGCTCCCTGCTTTGCCGATAGAGTGTTCCCGGGAGTTTTTATATGTCCAGTTCCAGTTTATTAAATATAGGTATTCAGGCGACACAGGCCAATCAGACGGCACTGAGCACTATTGGCCAGAATATCAGTAATGTGAACACAGAAGGCTATAGTCGTCAGCGTGTTGATCTGGTGACTCGTCCCGATCTGTCAGGGGTGTTTGTACAGGATATTGAGCGGATTACCGACAGGTTCCTGACCCAGCAAGTATGGACTGATACTTCTTCGTATAACCAGGCATCAGCCTATGCGGATTTGTCGAGCCGGCTGGATAATTTGCTGGCGGCAGATACGCATAGCGTATCGACTGCACTGGATGACTATTTCGGTGCGTTGCAGAGCGTTGTGGATGATCCGACTTCAACTGCCAACCGCGAGCTTGTTATTGCTCAGTCTGACGCATTGGTGAAGCGCTTTAATAATCTCGACGCTAATCTTAAGAGCCAGGCCGAAACCATCAATGCGCAAATGGATGGCTATGCCAGCCAGATCACCAGTCTGGCTGCTAATATTGCCGATCTGAACGCCAAGATAAGTGCTGCGGCGGCGACCAATCGCTCCACTAATGATATGCGTGATCAGCGGGATCTGCTGACCAACCGTCTTTCTGAGATTGTCGGGGTGACCGTTGTTGATCAGAGTTCAGATCAATACAGTATTTTTATCGGTAATGGTCAGCCGCTGGTGATCGGATCGACAGGAGAAACGGTCGTCTCTGTTCTGGGAGTGGATAGCGCTCAAAAGGAGCTGGCGCTTGTCAATCGCGATGAAATTGTCAATATCAATGATGAGATCGTTGGTGGCAGGGTTGGTGGTCTGATCAAGTACCGGGACGAGGCTCTGAATGATGCGCGTAATCAACTGGGCATGATCGCTATCGGTTTTGCTGAGAGCATGAATGAGCAGCACCACCTCGGGATCAACCTGAATAATGAATTTGGTGCTGATCTGTTCACCGATATGAACGATGATTTTTTACAGCAAAAACGAATCTCAGCCAATGGTAATAACCAGTCGGTGCTGAATATAGCACGGGTAGAGATTCAGCAAACGGACCTGCTGCAGGCGAGTGAGTATGAGTTGGTCGTTGGTGATGGCAACAAGCTTACGCTGTATAGAAGCAGTGACGGGAAACAGGTGCGCATTGATCAACTGACCGCGGCTGCGGATATTGCAGCGGTGGATCAGGATCAGTTCTATCGTGACCCTGATGGCAAGTTTTTATCATTTGCGATTGATGGGATTAAAGTAACGATTAATACTGGCACTGATCTGATTAAGGGAGATCGCTTTCTTATACAACCGGTCACCAGTGGCGCAGAGGATCTGTCTTTGTCGCTGCATGATGGCAGGCTTCTGGCGTTAGCATCGCCCGTAAAAGTCAGTAATGATATCGATAATCAGGGTACGGGTGCCGCTTCGGTTGCGGTGACAGATTCGAAAGCCGGTGCGTTTGCAACTGCGGGTGAACTGTCGCCCCCCATTGAGATTGTCTTCAATGATCCGGCTTCATCCCCTTCCGGAGAAATGACCTATACCGTGTACGATATGACCGATCCGAATAACCCTGTTGTATTGGAGCTGGATCCTTTAGTCGGGCCGTTATCGGATCAGGCGTTCACTTCAGGTGGCGGGATTCAACTGGATGGTTTTACGGTGACCATAGATAATCAGCCGCGTCCGGGCGATCGTTTCAGTTTTGATTTCAATCTGGATGGTGTGTCCGACAACCGTAATGCTTTTGCCTTATCAGATCTGCAGCAGGAAAAGCTGTTTGATCATGGCTCGTATCAGGATCTCTATGGCAGCCTGGTAGAAAAGGTCGGCACCCATACGGCAACCTCTGTGATTTCTGAGCAGGCCAGTAAGGCTGTTCTGGACACCACCACCAGTGCTCAGGCGAGTGTATCGGGGGTCAACCTCGATGAAGAGGCAGCTAAACTGGTGCAGTTTCAACAGGCCTATCAGGCATCAGCCCAGTTAATCCGCGTATCGCAGACTATTTTTGATAGTCTGCTGCAAAGTATTTAAGTAGCAGTGGAGGAGTAAATTATGCGCATTTCAACTGCTCAGATATTCAGTCGTAGTGCAGAAAGTATTAGTAATGCTAATAGTAGTCTGGTTAAAACGCAGCAGCAATTATCGACCGGCCAGCGTATCCTTCAGCCCTCTGATGACCCGGTGGCAACGGCGCAGCTGATTAAGCTGGATCAGGAGGTGTCAAAGACAGAGAAATACCAGGATAATATTTTGGTCTCCCGTCGTCGCCTCAGCCTCGAAGAAACGACGCTGGATGCCGTTAATACGGCGACCCTGAGAATTAAAGAACTGGCTATTCAAGCCAATAGTGGTGCAGTCAATGACAATGATCGTACTCTGATTGCCAGCGAATTGCAGGAGATCGAGTCACAACTGTTTGGTCTTCTCAACACTCAGGATGTTCAGGGCGAATATCTGTTTTCGGGCTTTAAGGGCTTTGATGCTGCGTATCGCTATGATGGTGCAACCGATCGTTATGTGTTTAATGGTGATCAGGGCAGTCGTTCAATCCAGGTGGGTCCGAATGCCAATATAACGTCGACCGATTCAGGGTTTAATATCTTTGAAAATGTAGACAGGCAGTTGGGGCTGGCTCCGGTCAGCGGGAGCAACTTTTCAGAACGTATCATCACTGATTTTGGTACATTCGAAGCGTTCACTAACAGTCATGGCCCTGCGACCATTACCTTTGATACGGCAGCAGGTACGTACAGCGTTACTGATACTAATGGTGCCCCGGTTTTCAGTGGCAATCCTGCGACGGAACTAACCAGTATCAGTTATCAACAGGGGGATGTGATAGCGTTTGAAGGGGTTAGTCTGGTGATTGATAGCCCCGCCGACGGTGCTGTGGTACTCGAGACTGAAACCCCCCGTACGAATGTTCTGAATATGGTTCACCAGTTAAGTGCAGCACTAAGTGGTATCGACACAGTGGGGGATCCGCAGGGATCTGAGAAGCTGAATGAAGCGGTTAATCGGGCTTTACTGCAGATTGATAGTATCGAAAATAAGAATATTGAAGTTCGGGGTAGCATTGGTGCCAGAATGAATGCTCTGGATTCGCAGGAGGCGGTTAATGAGGAGTATATACTCTATACCAATGAAGCTCAGTCATCTCTCAGGGACCTGGATTATAATGAAGCGATCAGTCAGTTTACCCTGCAACAAAATACTCTGAATGCGGCTTATGCCAGTTTTGCCAAGATACAGAATCTGAGTCTGTTCAATTATATCAACTGATCAGATTATTCCGTCTATCTGTATAATGTTTAATAGCCCGGATAAACGGGCTTTTAAATACGTATTCATTTGAGTTAAAGGTCAAGCACCGGGCTAAAGGCTTTGTAACTTAAAGATCCTGCGCTTTCTGGTACGCTTTGATGCTACGTCCGGCTTTTTTACTTTGGCTGGACTGATCAAGCAATGTCTGCCTTCGGTTGCTAATCGCTGTAATCAGCGTTTGATGATTCTGTTGCAGCAATGCGATCTTATCTTTCAGTTGTTCTACGTCATCGGCATTGAGCTGGCTAAATGGCAGCTGGCGAATCAGGCTGTCCTGCTGTTTAATTAGGTCAGAAAGAGGTAGCTCATCATCGCCCTCTTCATTGAGTGTTGTTCTCAACGCGGCAAATATCGCTTGCTGCAATCGTTCTATTTCGGAAAATTCCTGCCGCCATTTAAGGGCTGCCGGACTGAGTTGAGGCATCTTTACTTGTCTGCCGGGCTCTGGGTATTGTGATGCTCTGCGGGAATTTTTTCCCAGGCAGATTTGATATCCAGCATTAGCTGAGTGACTTCGTCCAGCTTGTCCATTGATGATTCGATATTGGCTTTCATCAGTGTCTCTGCCATGTAAGCATAAAGATTATCAAGGTTCTGGGCGATCTCGTTTTCATCAGTATCTGATAGAGATGCCTGCAGACCGCCAATTATTGAGATAGCCTTACTCAGGTTTGTTCCTTTTAGAGCGGTATCATTGCGTTCAATAGCGCCTTTAGCGGTCGCGATACTCCCCAGAGCGCCATTCATTAACATTAGTACCTGCTGATGGGGTGTTGCATTCGCCAGGGCGGAGTTAAGGCCTACTTTCAGGTACTGTTGAGAAGCATGGTTACGATTCATTTTGGATCCTTAAACATTGTGACTGCAAAAAATATGCGACAAAAGCTTTGCTATACTATTTTTTCTCAAAAACTACTCCGGGCAGGCTATCCAATGCAGATGCCAGCCACTGGCCGGTAGAGTTTAGCTGAGCTACAAGGAGGTCCATTGCGTTGTATTGTGCATAAAGGCGGGTTTCTAGCTTTTTGCTACGTAAATCAAGTGCTTCCCTATCTTCTGTAAGACCTGCAAGCTTGTCGTTGATTGATTCGGTTCGGCTATCTAGTGTGCCGCTGGTTTGAAGGTAATTTTCCAGAATTATGTTAACCTTTAGGGCTATACCTTCTGGATCACTTGAAAATAATGTGCTTACGCCTGCATAGTCAGTCTCTAGTGCCGTGTCGAGTTTTTCATTATTAAGTTCTAAGGTACCGTCACTATTTGTAGTAATCCCTATGGATGTGAGCGACGTATAATCGCTGTCAGGGTTTGATATTTGACTAGTGAGTGTGCGCCTGATCTGCTGCTCAATGCTATTGATAAGAGAGTCGCCAATAAGTGTGCCGGCCACTTCGGTATCAGCATTATAACTGGTTTGCTTGTTAATCAGTGAAACCAGCTCATTATATCCCTCAATCATTCCTGCGATCTGGTTTCTGACTTCACTGGTATCGGTGCTGACTGAAAGAGTGATTGGATTGCCTGGATTAGCCTCTTTGAGGGTGATTGTTGTATCGGGTATAACGTCGGTAATGACATTGGAGGCGCTGGTCATCGATTGGCCATCAACACTGAATACCGCATCGGTTGCCGCTGTGACCTGATCGTAGTAACTGGCTACATCACCATTAACATCTGGGATCGCTGTGCCTGAATTATAATCATAGATGTCAAGATCACCGCTGGTGCTGGTGCCAGAAATTGTCAGTTCATTTTCAGCGCCAGTGTCATTTGCAGTAAACACCAGACGCTTACTGCCATTGACCACCAGGATTGTAGCGGTTACACCGATATTATCTTCGGCGTTGTTGATTTCATCACGTAGGCTTTCAATCGTTGAGTTATTGGAACTATCAAGTGGGACTGAAAAACTGCCACCGGCATCGGTAAATTCGAGGGTGCCTTCACTGACCACATAATCCTGCATAGTGACCAATTTCTGAGCGGTTGCCAGGCTGGTAATTTCAAGGGAGTAGCTGCCAGCTGCAACATCATTACTTGCGGTGAAACTGGCTATGCTCGTATCAGAGGCAGACGCAGAGCGATTGCTAAACGTGGTAGTATCTTTCAATCCATCTAGCTTGCTCTGGAATTCTGAAAGTGCGCTTTTGAGAAGACCCACGGCTGAAAGTTCTGCTTGAAGGCTAGCTTCTTTTTGAGCCAGGCGACTAAGTGTTGGCTGGCGTTCGGCTGCAACCAGGCTGGGAACTATACTTTGGATATCGATACCAGAACCGATACCTGGTGATGAAATGGACATAACTACCTCGTCTTACCTATTCTCTTTAAGAGAAGCAAAGAAGGCGGTCAGGCCTTCTCGCTGAACAGCAGGTTGTTCATCTGCTCAATATGTTTACTGATCGCAATAAAGTCTTCAGAGGGGATCTGACGGATCAGCTCATCGTTCGATTTATCGATAACTTTAATTATCGTTTGTCCGCCTTCCTGGTCAACTGAAAAATTCAGTGTTCGCTGAAACTGAGACATAAAATCATTGATGGCAGCAACGGTTTCATGAAGTGCTTCCACACTCTGCTGAGAAAAATCTGCCGGGCCAGGCCCTGCCGGCTTCTGAGCAGTTGTTTGCTGGGCTGGTTGTGCTTGCGTGGCAGTTGCCGACGGGTCCACAGTGGGCTTTGCAGTGGCCTGAGTAGAAGAGACCTGCATTTCGCTGGACATGATGTTCCTCCTGGCTCAGATTGCTCTTAAATTAAAACGATTTAACCAAAAAAGGGCGGGCAAAGCCCGCCCTTTTTTAGCGCGTTATGCTTACTGTAGCAGAGACAGTACGCCCTGTGGCAAAGTATTTGCCTGAGCCAGCATAGCAGTTCCTGCCTGTTGCAGAATCTGGTTTTTAGTCAGGTTTGCTGTTTCAGCCGCAAAGTCAGCATCCATGATGCGGGAACGTGCAGCGGATACGTTTTCTGCAACATTGGTCAGGTTGCTGATAGTGCTGTCCATGCGGTTCTGGAAGGCACCCAGATCTGCTCGCTTGGCGTCGATCTCTTTGATTGCTGCGTCAATTGAGCTAATAGCGTCTTGGGCACCGTTGGCGGTTGAGATGTTGACTGAGTTTATTGCGGAGCCTGTTACCGAGCTGTCAGCTGCGCCTACTGCTTGTGCTGAACCCGCAGTTGCAAATGTACCAGCATCGGCAGCTATATCGGATGTGATTGTCACAGCGGTGACTTCGTTATTTGCCGATAAAGTAAATCCGCCAGCGCCATCGTCCGTTGCGAGAATGCCATATGATCCGACGTTATCATTGATGGCGTTAATTAGGTCGGTGTTGCCTGCACCGAGTTCGAGGTCAACGTCTATACTGTACGTTCCATTAGCGTCGGTAACGTCGAAAGTTAGAGTTTCAGCGGCGACACCAAGATTGTCAGCATTGTAACCAGCCTTGTCCAGTGTTTTGCCTGATACTACTCCAAGTTGGTCAGCGCCGATATCTTCTATCGTTAGATCGACAGTTTCGTTAGCTTCTGAACCAATCTGGAAGCTTCTTGTACCAAAGGTGCCATCAAACAGTTTCTGACCGTTAAATGATGTTGTGTCAGAGATTCTGGTTAATTCTGCTTGGAGTTGGGTTACTTCCGCCTGCAACGCTGCTCGGTCATCTGCACCGTTAGAACCGTTGGCAGATTGTAGTGATAGTTCTCGCATACGTTGCAGAATGTTGGTTGATTCCTGCATAGCGCCTTCAGCGGTTTGCGCCAGAGAGATACCATCGTTGGCGTTACGGACGGCTACATTCAAACCGTTAATCTGAGAGGTCATCCGGTTTGAGATTGCCAGACCGGCCGCATCGTCCTTGGCGCTGTTAATACGCAGTCCAGAGGATAAGCGCTGCAGGGAAGTTTGCAGATTGCTGGAAGACTTGTTCAGGTTGTTCTGAGCATTCAGGGAAGCGATGTTGGTATTGATTACTGCCATTTTTTTATCTCCTTAACCTGACCAGATAGTGTTCCCTGGACGGCTTTTTGAGCTTTCGAGGTAGCGGTGCTACCTCACTTATAATTTCATTTCGTGAAAGGGTTAGCGGCGCACTGTTTTGAAACTTTAGAGGCATCTGATTGAAAAAGTCGCAATAAATCGACATTTTTACTAAAGCCCTCGTAGTGCGGGGGCTGTCGGCCAGATAGAGCGTTACCCATTTTGTGTAATGTTGTGTTAAAGGAGGGTGGAACGGCATAAAGCAAAGAACGTATTGCGACCTGTTTTGAGTCTGTTTGCTAAGAGTGTATAGGCTGCGTCAAAAAAACATCAGTGTCTTTATTGTGTTTTAGTCCTGTATGTCATAAATTTGACGTATTGATGTTAAGGTTTAAACATTACGTTCGCTGATGACTGATAATCTGGTAACCCTATGAGCAGCCCGCTACAAATTATTTTTATCGATGATGATGCTGAGAGCCGGACTCATCTGTCAGAGCGGCTCGGTTTTGCTGAAATCAGGCATATAACCACCGACTATGTCTCCTGGCTGCAGGGCGATATCACAGCGCCGGGTGAGCGCGCGGTGGTCTGGCTGGGTCATTGTTCATTACCGATCTCTCTGGAAAAACTGATGCAGCAGTTTGACCAACTGGATGACAAGCTGCCGGTGATCGCCATCTCTCCCTGGCCGGAACTGGAACGGCTGCCGGAAAAGCTGCAGGAAAAAATTATCGGTCGGCTGAACCCGGATGCCACCCTTGAGGAACTGACGGTCATGCTGCACCGGGCGCTGATTTACCGTCAGTTGCAGTTACAGTATGCCGGTCAGCCGGATCTGTTTTCGCCGAAATCGGTTGCCAGTCAGTTTGAGGGAATGGTAGGGCACAGTGAGGCGATGGCGCTGGTGCGGAAAATGATCAGTCAGGTTGCCGGGCGCGATGTCAATGTGCTGATTACCGGCGAAAGCGGTACCGGCAAAGAGATTGTTGCGAATAATCTGCACCGGGCATCAAAAAGGGCCAGTGGCCCCTTTGTGCCGGTGAACTGTGGTGCTATTCCGGCGGATCTTCTGGAGAGTGAACTGTTTGGTCATGAGAAGGGCGCATTTACCGGTGCCATCAATTCCCGGGCGGGGCGCTTTGAGTTAGCCAATGGCGGTACTCTGTTCCTCGATGAGATTGGCGATATGCCGCTGACGATGCAGGTTAAACTGCTGCGGGTACTGCAGGAACGCTGCTTCGAGCGGGTTGGCGGTAGCATTACCATTAATTGTGATGTCAGAATCATTGCCGCCACCCATAAAAATCTTGAGCAGATGATCGTGGAAGGCAGTTTCCGTGAAGACCTCTACTACCGTCTGAATGTTTTTCCCATCGATATGCCCTCCCTGCGTGCCCGTATAGAGGATATTCCGCCGCTGGTGGATGAGTTTGCCCGTCGTCTGGCAAAAGAGGGGTTCGGCCGTATTCGCTTCCATCCTGCGGCGATTCGTTCGCTGCAGCAGCATGACTGGGCGGGCAATATACGCGAGCTGGCCAACCTGGTTGAGCGACTGGCCATTCTTTATCCCGATGCCGTGGTGGGGGTTAGTGAGCTGCCGCCCAAGTTTCGTCATGTCGAAGAGCCTGATCCCGATCTCTATCGCCGCACTGTTGAGCCTATTGAGGCTACCGGCGCGGCGGAGCCCCGGAATCTGGTTGAGTTACCCGAGCAGGGGCTGGATTTGAAGCTTCATATCGAAGCGATAGAGCAGGCGCTGATCACGCAGGCGCTGGATCAGACCGCTGGAGTGGTTGCCAGGGCAGCCGATCGGTTACAGATCCGCAGGACCACACTGGTGGAGAAAATGCGTAAATATGGAATTCAGCGAAAATAGATGATGACAGACCCGAATAACAGAATCGCTCAGCTGGAAGCGCAAAATAGCCAGCTTCAGGCGCAGCTGGATCAGATCCGCCAGTCCAGCGTTGAAAAGCAGGTTGAACATGAGCGTCTCTCCGGTCGTCTGGAGGACTTGCTGGATCTGCTGCCCGCCGGCGTCGTGGTGATTGATAGCCGGGGGCGGGTGGTGGAGTGTAACAGTGCGGCTGAACAGTTACTGGGAACGCCACTAAAAAATGAGACCTGGATCTCGGTGATTCAGCGCAGTTTTGCGCCGCGCAGTGATGATGGCCATGAAGTATCCCTGCAAAGTGGCCGACGGGTCAGTCTGTCTACCAGTACCCTGGCAAATGAGTCGGGCCAGTTGCTGATGCTGACCGATCAGACCGATACCCGCTTGCTGCAGGGACGTCTGGCCCATTATCAGCGTCTTTCCGAGATGGGCCGGATGATGGCCTCGCTGGCACATCAGGTGCGCACACCGCTGTCAGCGGCGCTGCTGTATGCCGGTCATCTGATGAAGCCGGAGCTCAGGCCGGAACAGCGGGTTAAGTTTGCCGGCAAAGTGAAGTCCCGTCTGGAAAACCTCGAGTTGCAGGTGCGCGATATGCTGATCTTTGCCCGGGGAGAAACCCGGCTGGAAGATCAGATTAGCATCGGTCAGCTGTTTCGCGAGCTGGAAGATGCCCTGGATATGCCGTTGCATAGCTGGGATGCCGATTGTGACTGTATCAACCGGGTGCCTGAACTGCAGCTGCAGTGCAATAAAGATTCCCTGCTGGGGGCGATTATGAATCTGGTGAACAATGCGCTGCAGGCGGGCGGTAAAGGCACCGAGCTGGTCATTGAAGCTCAACTGGTGGGGGATAAGCTGGGCATAGAAGTGCGCGATAATGGTCCGGGCATGGATGCCGAGCTGTGCGAAAAAGTGCTGGAGCCTTTTTACTCCACCAAATCCCATGGCACCGGACTGGGCCTTGCGGTGGCGCAGGTCGTTGCGAAGGCGCACCATGGCGAGTTTCTGTTGCGATCCGAGTCAGGGGTCGGTACTCAGGCGGCCTTTCTTATTCCCTATCAGATGAGCAGTCAGACGAGCAGTCAGAACGGGGAAGATAATAATGAAGCCAGGATCGGATAGTTTATGAGCATGCAGATATTAGTGGTTGAAGACGATGCGGATCTGCGTGAAGCGCTGGTCGATACTCTCGAGCTGGCGGGGTTTGATTATCTGGAAGCGGACTCGGGGGAGCGGGCGCTGGAGGTGATCGCTGAACATCCGGTGGATATGGTGGTCAGTGACGTCAATATGGGCGGCATGGATGGCCATCAATTGCTGGAAAAAATACAGCAGACACAACCCTGTTTGCCGGTCATGCTGATTACGGCCTATGGCCAGGTGAATAAAGCTGTGGATGCGATTCGCAGCGGGGCGGTGGATTATCTGATGAAGCCCTTTGCTCCGGATGCGTTGATCGAAGTGGTTAAACGCTATACCGGGACACAGTTAAATGAGCAGGACAGTGTTCAGCCGATCGCGGAAGAGACCAGCAGTAAGCAGTTGCTGCAGGTGGCCCGGCGTGTCGCTGAGACCGACTCAACGGTGCTGATAACCGGCGAGAGTGGCACCGGTAAAGAGGTGCTGGCGCAGTATATCCATATGCATTCTCCCCGGGCGGATAAGCCGTTTGTGGCGATCAATTGCGCGGCGATACCCGAAAATATGCTTGAAGCGACCCTGTTCGGACATGAGAAAGGCGCGTTTACCGGCGCCTATACCAGTAATCCGGGAAAGTTTGAGCAGGCCAACGGCGGCACTATTTTGCTGGATGAGATCTCCGAGATGGATCTTGGGTTGCAGGCCAAGCTGCTGCGAGTGCTGCAGGAGCAACAGGTGGAAAGGGTCGGTGGCCGCAAGGTGATCAACCTGGATGTGCGTATACTGGCGACCACCAACCGCAAGCTGGAAGCGTATGTTGCGGAGCATAAGTTTCGTGAAGACCTTTATTACCGGCTGAATGTGTTCCCGTTACAGTGGTTGCCCCTGCGGGAGCGGGTTGGCGATATCGTGCCGCTGGCGCAGCGTCTGTTGGCAAAATACTCACGTAAAATGAACCGTACCGCTGTTTCTCTCAGCGCGGATGCGCAATGCACCCTGCAGGCTTATCACTGGCCCGGTAATGTGCGGGAGCTTGATAATATCGTGCAGCGGGCGCTTATTCTGCAACAGGGCGCGCTGATTGGTCCTGCTGATCTGCACATTCAGCCCGGTAGTATGCACACCGCGGAGATGGCCGGGCGGATCAGTTCTGTCAGCGTTACACCTGATGACAGCAGTCAGCTGGGCAATGATATGAAACAGCATGAGTTTCAGCTGATTATCGAAACGCTTCGGGAGACCGGTGGCAGTCGTAAAGAGGCGGCTGAAAAGCTGGGTATCAGTCCCCGGACACTGCGCTATAAACTGGCCCGGATTCGCGAGGCGGGAATCGATCTTGATGCCGAATTGAAAAGCTGAGGGGTTAAATTTCTGCTCAATTATTCGACTAAAGTCGTATGAAAGCGGCTTCCTACGACTAATGGCCAGCGCCGGATAGACCAATGTCTAATTCAGGAGTAATCGGTCACTTCGGTATAACATTAACCACAAAAAATAATAGTTACAGAGTCACCGTCTTACTCTGAATATTAACTACCTGAAAATCTCACCGTCAATAACAATAATATCGGTAGAGCAGGGATAGGGGACGTGGTTATCGGGAGTTTGATTCCTTGTGATTGATAACTACAGTTACTGCACAGAATAAATAACAAGCTAAGGGCATCTCACATGAGCGATTCTAAGGTATATCCAGTTAGCGAAGAGCTGGCTGCGACTGCGCATATCAATAATGAAAAATATCTGGCGATGTATGAACAGTCCATCAACGACCCGGATGCTTTCTGGGGCGAAGAAGGTAAGCGCCTGGATTGGTTCAAGCCGTATACCAAAGTCAAAAACACCACTTTTGATCCCCATAATGTTGATATTCGCTGGTTTGAAGATGGGACGCTGAACGCTTCCTATAACTGTCTCGATCGCCATCTGGAAACCCGGGGCGATCAGGTTGCCATTATCTGGGAAGGCGATGACCCGAGTGATTCTGAAAACATCACCTACCGCGATCTGCATCAGCGTGTCTGTAAGTTTGCCAATGCACTGAAAGCCCGTGGCGTTGAAAAGGGTGACGTGGTTACCCTGTATATGCCAATGATCCCTGAGGCGGCTGTTGCGATGCTGGCCTGTACCCGTATCGGTGCGGTGCACTCTATTGTATTTGGTGGCTTCTCGCCTGAGGCGCTGGCGGCCCGTATTGAGGGTGCCGAGTCTAAGGTGGTGGTGACCTCTAACTATTCACTGCGTGCCGGTAAGTCGGTTCCTCTTAAGCAGAATGTTGATAAGGCACTGGAGCATGCAGCGGCGAAGGCGCTGGTTGAAAGTGTTATCGTTGTTAAGCGCGTTGAGCAGGATGTTGCCTGGACTGATGTTGATGTTTGGTATGAGGACTTAGTTGCTGAAGCGTCTGCTGATTGTCCTGCAGAAGAGATGGAAGCTGAAGCGCCGATGTTTATTCTCTACACCTCGGGTTCTACCGGTGCGCCGAAAGGTCTGAAGCACACGACCGGTGGTTACATGGTGTATGCCGCGATGACCCATGAATATGCTTTCGATTATAAAGAAGGTGATATTTACTGGTGTACTGCGGATGTCGGCTGGGTAACCGGTCACAGTTATATCGTTTACGGTCCGCTGGCCAACGGTGGCACGTCCCTGATGTTTGAAGGTGTGCCGAGCTATCCGGATAACAGTCGTTTTGGTCGTGTGATTGAAAAGCATAAAGTTAACCAGTTCTACACCGCTCCTACAGCGATTCGTGCGCTGATGCAGCAGGGTGAAGATGTGCTGGGTGATTCTGATCTCTCCAGTCTGCGTATCCTGGGTTCTGTGGGTGAGCCGATTAACCCTGAAGCGTGGGAGTGGTACTACCGTATTATCGGTCAGAGCCGTTGTCCTATCGTTGATACCTGGTGGCAGACCGAGACTGGCGGCATGATGATTCTGCCACTGCCGGGTGCCACAGCGGCTAAGCCGGGTGCAGCTTCCCGTCCATTCTTTGGTGTTCAGCCTGCGCTGCTGGATGCGGATGGTAACGAGCTGGAAGGTGCCACCGATGGTAACCTGGTCATCAAAGATTCCTGGCCGGGTCAGAGTCGTTCTATCTGGGGCGATCATGAGCGCTTTATTCAGACCTACTTCACCACTTATAAGGGGTATTACACTACCGGTGACGGTGCCCGTCGTGATGAAGATGGCTACTACTGGATTACCGGTCGTGTGGATGATGTAATCAACGTATCCGGGCACCGTATGGGTACCGCAGAGGTCGAGTCTGCGCTGGTGGCACACCCTGCTGTCGCTGAAGCGGCTGTGGTGGGTTATCCGCATGAAGTGAAGGGGCAGGGTATCTATGTTTATGTAACCCTGCAGGCGGGCTTTGAACAGTCTGATGAACTGCTGAAAGAGCTGCGCATGCATGTCCGGTCAGAGATCGGTCCAATCGCTTCTCCCGATCTGATTCAGTTTGCACCGGGCATGCCGAAGACCCGTTCCGGTAAGATCATGCGTCGGATTCTGCGTAAGATCGCCGAAGATGACTTTGATGCGCTGGGTGATACCTCAACTCTGGCTGATCCGTCAGTGGTCGATGATCTGATCGAACATCGTATGAACCGTAAGTAATTGTGTTGCTGAATTAATTTCGGCCTGCAATTCCCTTACTCCCTCCCGGTTTTTTAGGTCGGGGGGGAGTTTTGCTTTAAAAGTGGTGTTAATATAATCGGGTGCAGCCAACGGGTTTTGCACTCTATAAGCAGATACATTTACACGTTGTCACGGACTGAGAGCGGGTAACGAGGGAGATTAGCTGAATGCAACTGGCGCAGAAGATAATCATTGCGGATGACCATCCGTTGTTCCGAGCGGCACTTAAACAGGCCGTTACTCAGGCTGTTCCTGGCGTTGAAATCGTCGAAGCCGATTCCCTGGAAGCCGTTCAGGCTGCCGTAGAAAACCACTCTGATGCCGATCTGGTATTGCTTGATCTGCATATGCCGGGTACCAACGGTTTTACCGGACTGGTCTTCCTGCGAGGAAAAAACCCGGGGATTCCCGTGGTGGTTGTTTCCGGCAGTGAAGAATCGTCTGTTATGAAGCGGGCACTGGACTATGGTGCTTCCGGTTTTATCCCCAAATCCTCACCTCTTGAGGTGATCGCAGAAGCGATTACAACGGTGCTTGAGGGGGAAGAGTGGCTGCCTGAGGAGGTTGCCGAAGGGGTGGTGGATGTCACCGAAGAGGATCAGAAGTTTGCCAACAACCTTGCTTCACTGACACCTCAGCAGTTCCGGGTGCTGACGATGCTGACCGAAGGGTTGCTGAATAAGCAGATCGCGTATGACCTGAACGTGTCTGAAGCGACCATCAAGGCCCATGTTACTGCGATCCTGCGTAAGCTGGGAGTTCACAGTCGTACACAGGCGGTTATTGCCGCGCAGCGCCTCTGCGTTGATCCACCCAAGACTGAAATGGGCTGATCGTGTCTGTACTATAGACGACCGGTTGAACTGCGCTATCAAGTGTTAGCCGTCTGCTTTATATCTGAAAAACGTGCCTGTAGGCGCGTTTTTTGTTTTTCTCTGCTCAGCAAATCTTAACAGGGCGAAATTGTCAGTGCTCTGCAAAGGCCGTTAATCTGAAGAGAGCGAGCTTCTGACGTTGTTGATGCTGACGACGAGGCTTTGGTTTTTATCTGTTCGTCCCCGATGGATGCCTGCCAGTTGCCACTGCTGGTTCTGCTTTATTAACACCGGTCCGCCAGAATCCCCGCTTAATGTTTTGCAGCTGGTACTAAAAACGCTGGAGTCATCGTACAGTCTGGCAATATGACAGTTGCTCTCTACGGTAAGTACATTCGCCCGGTCCGCCCGGTAGCCCGCCTGAAAGATCCGTTGACCCACACTGATCTGTGTTGCCGCCGCCAGCTTGATATAGCCCAGCGTCTTACCTAATGGGTGTTCCAGGGTCAGAACCGCCCAGTCATGTCTGATGGTATCGGGCTGATTTGAAGTGTCGGGGGAGAAGTCTTCGGCGATATGGAATGAGGTGGCGTTGCTGTATGCCTGATACGCCTCCTGCTCTTCTCCGGCAACAAAGGTTATATATTGTGCCGGAAACCACTGGTTACTGCGCTGATTCCATAAGCAGTGAGCGGATGTCAGTACCTGGTGAGTTCCCACGAGTATGCCGCTGCAGTGCCCCCTTCCCGCCAGATTGACCCGGCCAATCGTTCGCCATGGATATTGATTGCTGGCAACCCGTTTACGTTCCAGAGGGTAGCCTGGCGGCGCTACCTGCTGCCAGCTACTGGTTTCTTTGCCAGAACTGTCGGCGTGTGCCAGTGCGGAGAATAATATCCACAGGCTCAGGCCGGTACTGAGCCTGAAATAGCCCTGCAAGGCATTAATAAAAAGCCTATGCTTCATTCAATTGTGTCGTTCATTGTTTTTGCTGGGCAATGAGTTTGCTGATAATGGCGCGTAATGCTGCTGGTTTTATTGGCTTATGCAGTATTTCAGCATCGGTTGCGGCGATCTCATCTTTAACTTCATCCGTCCGGTCTGCTGTAATCACAACGGCCGGAACCGGGTGATGCCAGAGCTGCCCCAGCTCCTTGAGTGCCATAATCCCGGTGCGGGTTTCATCGAGATGGTAGTCGGCGAGGATGATATCCGGCACAAACTCCTGTGCAATGATCTCGGCTTTGGCTTCTGCTGCCGAGACGGCTGTCAGCACCGAGCAGGACCAGCCCTGAAGCAGAGCGCTCATGCCTTCCAGAATTTTTGGCTCATTATCGATCACCAGTATTTTAATGCCTTCAAGTCCTTTGCTGCGAATCCAGCCACGCTTTTCCGGGCGGGGTTTAACTGCCTTGTCCTTATCTCCCATGGGAACCTGAACACTGAATACCGAGCCTTTGCCAGGCCATGAGCGCACATTGATCGGATGATCGAGCATGCGGGCGATACGCTCGGTGATTGCCAGTCCCAGGCCGAGGCCGTTGACCTGTGAGTGTCTTGGATTGTCTATCCTGCGGAACTCTTCAAATACCTCCCCCAGCTTGTCTTTGGGGATCCCGACCCCGGTGTCCCAGACCTCAATGCGCAAGTTCCTTCCGTGGCGGCGACAACCGAGCATGATCTTGCCCTGCTGGGTATAACGAATCGCATTGGAGAGAAAGTTTTGCAGAATCCGGCGTAACAGCTGCTGATCCGAATGGACCACCTGGCAGCACTTCACAAAGTCAAACTGCAGGTGTTTCTCTTCTGCCAGTACCGTGAATTCGGCGCTCAGGTTGTCAAACATCTCATTGATAGAGAAATGACAGAGGTTGGGTTCAAGCGCGCCAGCATCCAGCTTGGAGATATCCAGGATGGTGGTTATAAGGCTTTCAGCGGCTTTTAGCGAGCCATCCAGATTATTAACCAGCTGGTGGGTCTCTTCGGTATGTTTCTGTTGCGCCAGTGCCGAGATAAATAGCCGGGCCGCGTTCAGGGGCTGGAGCAGATCGTGACTGGCAGCGGCAAGAAAGCGGGTTTTGCCCAGATTGGCTGCATCGGCATCAAATTTGGCTTGCCGCAGTTCGTCCTCAATCAGGGCGCGCACGGTATTCTCTTTGCGCAACTCTTTATTGACTACCGACAGGGTGTGGGTTCTTTCCCGAACCCGCTGTTCCAGATTCTCGTTGGTTTCCTGCAGCAGTTGCTCGGCTTTACGCCGCTCAGTGATATCCTGATAGAGAGTGAAATAGCCGAGCAACTCTCCCGCTTCGTTGGTGTGCGGAATATAGGTGACTTCAGCAAATTTGAACTTGCCATCGGTCGATGGCAATTCTGTTTCAAAACGCTGGCGCTCGCCCTGTAGTACTTTATTGACATAGGGGCGGCGCATTTCAAGCTCCTCCCTGGAAAGGACTGTGGCGCTGTTCACGCCCGCAATATGGTGTCGGTCGAGGCCAAAGGTGCGGGCATAGGCTTTATTGACAAAGCGGAAGTTGCGATCGGTATCAAGAAAGGCGATCAGTACCGGAACATTGTCGGTATAGGTGCGGACATTCTGTTCGCTCTCGCGTAACGCTTCCTGTACCCGTTTGTGTTCGGTGATATCCATGTAGGTATTAACAAAACCGCCATTGGGCATCCGGTTGCCCCGAACCTCTAATACGGAGCCATCCATCCGGTGACGTTCATAGGAGTGAGCTTTACCCTCTTTTAATATTTTCAGGCGGCTCTCTACCTGTTCTTCGGGCTCTCCCGAACCGTACTCGCCTTTGCTGGCGTTATAGCGGAAAATTTCTTCAATTGGACGGCCCACGCAGATCAGTCCGTCAGGGTAGTCGAACATCTCAATATAACGGCGGTTCCAGGCAACCAGGCGCATCTGTTGATCGACCACGCTGATCCCCATGGTGATGTGTTCGATGGTGGATTGCAGTAGTGAGCGGTTAAAACGCAGCGCCTGGGATGCCTCGTCGACGATGGTCACGACATCGCCAATCTGCATATCTTTACCGCGTAACGTAGAAGCCAGCACAATTCGCGCAGAGGAGGCGCCGATAACCCCCGCCAGCAGTCGTTCGGTAAACTGGATCAGTTCAGGGCTGGCTTTGTCGCCCGACAGTGGAGGCTCTATACCCGCTTTGAGGGCAAAGCCGGTAAAGGCGTGCTGGGTACGGCTGATGCCGAGAAAACGCTCGGTGAGAATCTGCAGGTCGCCAACTGTGGCATGACTGAAGACCCGGGAGGGTTCGGACAGGTCTTTGCTATAGACATCGACAAAGGCGCTTGCCTGAATCCGGTCGACCAGGCGTTGAGGGCTGTAACGGGAGATCAGGACATACAGGAACGCATTGATGGAGAGGCTCCAGAGCACGCCGTGGGTGAGCGGGTCCATGCCGGTCATGCCAAATAGCTGGGTGGGTCTGAGCAGGTCAGAGCCAAACAGGCCCTCTTGTAAAAAAGAGGCTGGCATCAGTCCGGCGTTGGCCATGGTGGGGAATACCAGTGTGTAGAGCCAGATTATAAAACCGGCGCAGAGGCCGGTCAGAATGCCGTGCCGGGAGCCGGTTTTCCAGTAGACTCCGCCGATCAGTCCCGGTAGAAACTGGGCCGCCGCCACAAACGCCAGCAGGCCGAATGAGGCCAGGGTGCCCTGATCGCCAAGGATACGGTAATAAAAATAGGCCATGATCATCAGGCTGATAATCGTGATCCGCCTGACTCTGAGAAGCATTGCACCAAGATCTTTATTTTTCGACAGCTTGAGCCAGGAAACCCTCAATAGCAGTGGCATGACGATATCGTTGCAGACCATAGTGGACAGGGTGATTGACGCCACGATAACCATGCTGGTGGCCGCAGAGAGGCCGCCGATAAAGGCGAATGTGGCCAGGTCTTTATAGCCTTCATGCAGTGGCAGCATCAGCACGAAGGTATCAGGGTTGATATCCTGGCCCTTGAACAGGGTCATTCCGGCTGTGGCGATTGGCAAAACAAACAGTGCCAGAAGTACCATGTAGAGCGGGAATAGCCAGCGGGCGGTTTTCAGGTTTTCAAGCTGAGTGTTTTCAACAATGGTGACGTGGAACTGGCGGGGCAAGCAGAGAATAGCGGCGCAGGCGAGTAGTATCTCAGTGAGGAAACTGTTGCCCAGAAAGCTGCCCTCCAGTGGACTGCTGAAATTATCGTTGTGATAAAGCTGGTCACGAATGTTGGCAATCAGGTCGGGGACGCCATCAAAGATCTGAAATGTCACCATCAGGCCGACGGAGATAAAGGCTGTCAGCTTGACGATGGATTCGAAGGCTACGGCCAGTACCATCCCTTCATGATGTTCCGTGGCATCGATATGGCGGGTGCCGAACAGCATGGTAAATACGGCCATGACCAGCGCGACAAACAGTGCTGTATCGTTGCCTTTACTGAGCGCTTCGGTGACCCCCGGTGCAATCGCATCATAACTGATCGCCACCGCTTTCAGCTGCATGGCGATATAAGGGATGGTGCCAAACACGGCGATGATGGTCACCAGGACCGCCAGTGCCTGACTTTTACCGTAACGGGAGGAGAGAAAATCGGCAATAGAGGTGGTGTTTTGTTGTTTGCTGACCAGAATAATCTTCTCAATAATCCGCCAGCCAAAAATAAACACGATCGCCGGTCCCAGATAGGTGGCAAGAAACTGCCAGCCACTGACAGAAGCACGCCCGACTGCGCCATAAAAGGTCCAGGATGAACAGTAGATGGCCAGTGACAGCGAATAGATAACCGGGTTGCTGGCGTAGGAGCGTCCCTGAGGGCTGCGATCGCCAAAGTAGGCGATAGCAAAGAGCAGGCCCACATAGGCCAGTGATATCAGAATAATTGAGCCGCCGGATAGCATAGTCAGGTCTGTCCGTTGTTACTGTGTTTGAGCGCTTAGTGTAACCGAACTCTGGGGAATAACCCTACGACTCTTATACCTTTGTCTAATATGTTGAGTTATAAAGGTTTTTTTTAAAGGCCTCAAGGTCGCGCAGCGCTTAGGCTGCGGCTCATTTGTAACGGTTTTGACTTGTTTGATCAGACCAAAGTAGGGGATTTGTTTGCCATAACACTTTGTTAAATTCTATCAGTCCACAACTTTTACTTAACCTTTTAATAACAAAAATAAGGATGGTGCAAATGTCTACTTCTTCACAAGACAATGCTTCGGCCTACTGGTCCGAAAACCTGCGCATTATCATGACTTACCTGTCTGTTTGGTTTGTAGTGTCTTATGTTTGCGGGATCTTGCTAGTTGATTCTCTGGATGCAATTCCGTTTTTCGGTTTTCCTCTGGGTTTCTGGATCGCACAACAGGGCGCAATTTTCATCTATGTAGCTTTGATCTGGATGTATGTATCCAGCATGAACAAGCTTGATGAAAAATACGACGTTCACGAATAAGAACAATAAGAATTGAGCTGAGGAAAATTATATGAGTCTTGATCTACTTACTTACCTCTTTATAGGGGGCTCTTTTGCCCTTTATATCGGTATTGCAATCTGGGCCCGTGCCGGGTCTACAAAAGAATTTTACGTAGCTGGCGGTGGTGTACACCCGGTCGCTAACGGTATGGCGACTGCGGCTGACTGGATGTCTGCAGCATCGTTTATCTCTCTGGCAGGTCTGGTGTCTTTCATCGGTCGTGATGGTGCGGCTTACCTGATGGGCTGGACAGGTGGCTACGTGCTGCTGGCGATGTTGCTGGCGCCTTATCTGCGTAAGTTCGGTAAGTTCACGATCCCTGATTTTGTGGGTGATCGTTATTACTCGAAGACTGCGCGATTGATTGCGATTGTCTGTACTATCGTTATCTCCTTTACCTACGTTGCGGGTCAGATGCGTGGTGTTGGTATCGTATTCTCCCGTTACCTGCACGTTGATATCAACACCGGTGTTGTTATCGGTATGGCGATCGTATTCTTCTACGCTGTATTGGGTGGAATGAAGGGTATTACCTATACTCAGGTAGCTCAGTACTGTGTATTGATTCTGGCATTCATGGTTCCGGCTATCTTCATGTCTATGCAGGTTACCGGTCACTTCCTGCCGCAACTTGGCCTGGGTGCGACTCTGGATTCAGGTGTGTCTGTACTGGCGACACTGGATCAGTTGTCTCTGGATCTTGGCTTTGCTGAATACACCGCCGGTAAGAAATCAACGATTGATATCTTCTGTCTGACAGCTGCTCTGATGGCTGGTACTGCTGGTCTGCCACACGTAATCGTACGTTTCTTTACGGTTCCTCGTGTAAAAGATGCGCGTACTTCTGCGGGCTGGGCGCTGATCTTCATCGCTATTCTGTATACAACTGTACCGGGTGTTGCTGGCTTTGGCCGTGTAAACCTGATTCAGACTATCAACGGTGTTGATAATACGGGTACGTCTTATGAGGCGATGCCTACCTGGTTCAAGAACTGGGAAAATGCGGGTCTGTTGGGATGGCACGATTATAACGGTGACGGCAAGGTTCAGTATGCTGCTGGTGCGGCGTTTGATGGCGCTAAAGGTAAGCCTGCATACGACGGTGACGTCCGTGGTGAGAACGGTGAGCGCGCGGTAACTAACGCATTCCAGAATCCAACGGCTAAGCCAGGTGTTCCGTTTGTCAACGAAGTCTATGTTGACCGTGACATCATGGTACTGGCTAACCCTGAGATCGCGCAGCTGCCAAACTGGGTAATTGCCCTGGTTGCGGCGGGTGCAGTTGCTGCGGCACTGTCTACTGCGGCGGGTCTGTTGTTGGTAATTTCTACTGCGATAGCGCATGACTTGATGAAGACGATTATTAACCCGAATATCTCCGAGAAGCAGGAGCTGTTGTATGCGCGTATGGCAGCAGTGGTGGCTATCTGTATAGCGGGTTACTTCGGTATCAATCCGCCCGGATTCGTGGCGCAGGTAGTCGCACTGGCCTTTGGTCTGGCGTCCTCCTCCGTGTTCCCGGTTATCGTGATGGGTATCTTCAACAAGCGCATGAATAAAGAAGGTGCTATTGCAGGTATGATTGTAGGTCTGGGTTCTACTATGGCTTACATGATCTACTTCACCTTCATGGGTGGTTCGAAAGACGATCTGTTCCTGGGTATCTCTACCGGAGGCTTCGGCTTCGTCGGTATGATCCTGAACTTTATCGTAGCCTACGTTGTATCTAAGATGACTCCGCCGCCTCCTGCTGAAATTCAGGAGATTGTTGAGAATATCCGTGTACCACGTGGTGCTGGTGTTGCTCACGCGCACTAAGATCTGAATAGATCTAAATAAACGCAAGGCGCGCCAGCGAGGGTTGGCGCGCCTTTTTTTATCGGCTCTGGTTTGTATCAGAGCGCCAGCCTAAAGGGTTAAGATGACTCTTTAATCAGGTGCTTTGTGGTTCGTTTGGATTGGGAGAGTTCTTATGCCATCGTCGTTTAAAATTGAGAATATGCCATTCAGTCTGCTCAACGAAAAGGAGCAGGAGTTACTGCGATTAAGTCTGGATATTGGCTATTATCAGTCGGGTGAAACGATTCTCGCTGCGGGGAGTGTGCCTGAGGGGGTGTACGTCATTCTGAAGGGGCGGGTCGCTGAAAGCGATGTGCCTGGTGAGGATGGTGTTCAGCAGCATCTGTATGTTCATTATACCAATGAGGATTATTTTGGTGGCTGGTCAGCGATCAGGGGTAAAGCGATCCACAATTTTATCGCCGTTGAAGAAACGATCTGCCATATTCTGCCGACCCGTGTGCTGCTTGATCTGTGTGCAACGAATAACCGGTTTGCCGATTATTTTCAGCAAAGTCTTTCTGCTAAGACCGAGATCCAGGCTCAGGAGGGCGGGGATCAGGATATGGCGGAGTTTATGCTGGCTCAGATTAAAGATGGTCTGATACGTGAACCGCTGATTGTGCTCGAGGGGACCAGCATTGCTGAGGCTACAACGATGATGCGTGACAAGCATGCAGACTGTGTGCTGGTTAAGCGTGGTAATCGCTATGGTATGGTCACCGGGACGGATATTCTCGATGCGGTGGTTATCAATAAGCTCAGCCTTGATTCGGCCGTTGCGGAGATTGCCAGTTACCGTCTGATCTCCACTACTTCGGATGATTATCTGTTTAATGCCCTGATTACGATGACTCAGCAACGCATTGAACGGGTGGTGGTGATGGATGACGGCCGCCTTACCGGAGTCATAGAGCTGACCGATGTGCTGAGTTATTTTTCCAGTCACTCTCATGTTATCGGATTGCGAATTGAGCGTGCCCAGACGGTTGAAGATCTCTACGAAGCCGCTCATGGACTGAATGATCTGATAAAAGCGCTGGTGTCACACGGGGTGAAGGCGCGCTTTGCGATGGAGTTGATCGCTGCGATGAATGCGCGGATTATCGCAAAACTGTTTGGTCTGGTGATTCCCCGGGACATGCAGCCGCATGTCTGCCTGGTTGTGATGGGCAGTGAAGGGCGGGGTGAACAGATCATGAAGACCGATCAGGATAATGCCCTGATCTATCGTGACGGTCTGATCTGGCCTGATATGCAGGAAACAATGCAGCGCTTCAGTGAAACGCTGATCTCATTTGGTTTTCCGAAATGCCCGGGTGATATTATGGTGTCTAATCCTGCCTGGGTTAAGTCGATCGGTGAGTGGACTCAGCAGTTAAGTGACTGGTCTTACCTTTGTGAGGGGGAGGCGCAGATGAATCTGGCGATTGCTGTGGATGCTCATCCGGTTGCGGGCAATGCTGCGCTGTTTAAAACTTCCCGGAACTGGTTTCTGCGTCATCTGAAAAATAACGATGTGTTTTTTTCTCACTTTGCCCGGGCCGCGATTGAGTTTGATACCCCGCTGACCTTCTTTGGTAATCTGAAAGATAAGGGGGAGCTGGATGTTAAGAAGGCCGGTATTTTCCCGATAGTGCACGGTATCCGCACAATGGCGCTGCAGTTCAGAATACTCGAGACGAATACGTTTAAGCGAATTGAAGCGTTGGTTGAGATGGGGCAGATGAAAGAGGCGCACGGTCGTGAACTGGCTGAAGCGTTGGCGCTGTTTATTCAGACCCGCCTGAAGCAGCAGGTGAGGCGAATCGATGGATCTGAGGACGGCGTAGATCTAACGCCTAATATCCTCGAGTTGTCATCATTGGATAAAATGGAGCGAGATTTGCTGCGAGATGGTATGCATATCGTTAAGGGTTTTAAAAAGCATCTGACACTCAGGTATCACCTGGGAGGCTAAACGGAATATGATTATTCCCAGAACTATAAGAAAAATGAAAGATCGTATGGATCATAAACATGGCCCGTACGCGCACCTGTTTGAACCCTATGAGGGGGATGAGGTGGTCTCTCTGGATTGTGAGACGACCAGTCTGAATGTTAAAGAGGGTGAGATTCTTTCTATCGGGGCGGTTAAAATTAAGGGCCGCAAAGTGATGACCAGTGAACGGCTGGATATAAAGCTTAAACCACCCAAAAGTCTCACCGGTGATTCCATCAAGATTCATAAGATCCGGGCAGCGGATCTGGTGGATGGCGTCTATATGGATGAGGCGCTGGAGAGGTTGCTGGAGTTTGTCGGCAACCGCCCGATTCTTGGTTATTACGTCAATTATGATGTGCGCATGCTGGAGAAATATCTGCGGCCGCGTTATGGCTTTGGCTTTCCCGGTAAGGCGATAGAATTGTCACATGTTTACCATGATATTATTAAGTGGCGCTATGTGGGCGGCGATATCGATCTGCGTTTTGATACCATCTCCAGGCGCCTCGATATTCCTATGCTGGAACGACATACTGCGTTGGGTGATGCGATCACTGTTGCGCTGATGTATGTGCGTTTAAAGTATGGTGAGCCTCCGTCTGCCAAATAGAAATCAATATACGTCAAAAAACAAACGGGCCTATGGCTCGTTTTTTGCTATGTACTAAGGTGAGATTAAAAATTGACACTATTTTGTGTCATATTTTTGGCGAATAAGTGGTTTTGTTGCTTGCTAAGTGGCTTTTCAAACTTATAATGTCAATATACTGCCATTGTGGAGGTGCCTATGATTGAGCGGGCAGAGATAAGCGCCGTTTTACAGCAGATGCGTGAAGTGAAGATGCAGGTCCAGCAGGGTATTTCGCCTGAAATGCCCCGGCCAAATGCTATTCGGCCTGTTGCCGGCGAGCAGAGTGGCGAGAGTTTTGCGGATCTGTTTAAAGGGGCTATCGATGGTGTCAACAACTCTCAGGCGCAGGCTAAAAGTCTTGCGACGGCTTATGAGAAGGGTGTTCCCGGTGTCGATCTGCATCAGGTGATGATCAGTATGGAAAAAGCATCAGTCTCTTTTCAGGCGCTGACTCAGGTGCGCAATAAAATGGTTGGCGCTTATGAAGACGTTATGAAAATGCCAATCTGATTGGTTTGATAAACACAATAATATGCAGTAATAGCATCAGGGTGCCGGGTTAGATGGAGAGCGCAACAGTGCAGTCAGGATCAGGTGGGTCGGTAGCCTTTGGCTTTAACCGCTTGGGGCTGGTGCGTCAGTTAGGTCTGATGGTAGGGCTTGCGGCCACCATTGCCATCGGCTTTGCGGTTGTTCTCTGGTCTCAGGAGCCGGATTACCGGGTGCTCTACAATAATGTCTCCTACGCAGATGCGAATCAGATAGTTGAGCAGCTGCAGCTGAACGGTATCCCTTATAAGTTTGATTCAACCGGGCACAATATCCTGGTGGCGGATGAGTATCTGCATAAGGCCAGGTTGCGCCTGGCCGCCGAGGGCTTTACCAATGATAAGACGGTCGGTTTTGAACTGCTCGATAAAGAGCAGGGTCTCGGAACCAGTCAGTTCATGGAAAATGCCCGTTATCGGCGTGGTCTGGAAGGGGAGCTGGCCCGTACCGTAACCAGTATGCTGGCAGTACGCAGTGCGCGGGTCCATCTGGCGCTGCCGAAACAATCGGTATTTGTGCGTGATCAGCGCAAGCCCACCGCGTCTGTGTTTCTTGATCTGGTCGCTGGTAAACGGCTGGAGTCGATTCAGGTGGAAGCGATTACCAATCTGGTTGCTTCCAGTATCCCGGAGCTATCCAGTGAAGATGTAACCGTAGTTGATCAGAAAGGCCGGTTACTGAATACCCGGGATATGGATACCGATGTGGTTCTGGCCGCCAAGCAAATAGAATATACCCGCAGAATAGAAGAAACCCTGGTAAATCGGGTAAACAGTATTTTGCAGCCGGTTGTGGGACTGGGACGTTATCGGGCAGAGGTGTCTGCTGATATCGACTTTACCTCGGTTGAGCAGACCGATGAAATTTATAATCCTGACCTTCCTGCACTGCGCAGTGAACAGGTTCTCGATGAAAGCACCACCGGTCAGGCCGCCGCGGGTGGCGTGCCCGGTTCGCTGTCCAATCAGCCCCCGGGTGCGGGTTCTGTGCCGGAAGTCGGTGCTAACGGCTTATCGCTGCAAAATGAGGGGGGGGGCGCACGCCCGGCGGGACCGAAAAATGCCCGCTCACAAGCGACCCGAAACTATGAGCTGGATCGCTCGATTAGTTATACGAAACATCAGATGGGGCAGGTCAGCCGGTTGTCAGTGGCAGTGGTTGTTGATGATATACCCACGGCCGGTCCGAATGGTGGTGCGAAAGTCCGTAGTGCCTGGAGTCAGAATGAGCTGGATCGATTGACTATACTGGTTAAGGATGCGGTGGGTTACTCCGCTGTGCGGGGTGATAGTGTGAGTGTGATCAATTCACCTTTTGCTGTGCCTGAGGTGTATCAGGAAGAGGAGATCCCCGTCTGGAAGCAGGAATGGGTCATCGATCTTGCTAAGCAGGTGCTGGGTGGGCTCTTTATCTTGCTGCTGGTGTTTGGTGTGTTGCGGCCTATTATGAAAAACCTGGCCGTCAGTGCCGCCCATAAAGTGGCCGCAGATGGCGCTGCGGTAAAGACTGAGGCTGATATGGCTTCAGAGCTTGAATCGCTGGATATGAGTGGCATATCTGCAGATCAGGTTACCTTTAGTGGTATTGATAATGCCCTTGCGCCTACGCCGAATGAAACCTATGAGTATCAGATGAATGCGATCCGTAGCATGATTGCTGAAGATCCGGCTAAAGTGGCGCAGGCGATCCGTCAGTGGGTGATTGAAAATGAATGATAAGGTAACGGAATCCGGTGTTGAGCTGACTAACGTTCAGAAAGCGGCAGTATTACTGATCTCTCTGGGTGAAGCTGATGCCGCTGAGGTGTTGCGCTATCTGGGGCAAAAGGAGGTGCAGCAGCTGGGCCTGGCTATGAGTAACCTGGATAATATACCTCAGTCCTCGGTCGAGTCTGTGATGGCTGACTTTATGGAAGCGATCAGTGATCAGACCAGTATCGGTATTAATAACGACCACTATATTAAAGAGATGCTGAGTCAGGCGCTGGGGAGCGACCGGGCTCAGACGCTGGTGGACCGAATTCTGATGACGACCAATACCTCGGGCCTGGAAAGTCTTAAATGGATGGATTCCCGTCAGGTTGCCGAGATTATTCGTTATGAGCATCCGCAAATTCAGGCGGTGGTCATTGCCTATCTTGATCCTGATCAGGCGGCGCATGTGCTGCAGCGATTTGATGAGAATGTGCGTCTGGAGATCATGATGAGAATCACCTCTCTTGATGAGATTCAGCCTTCGGCGCTGCAGGAGCTGAATGATATTTTGGAATCGCAGTTCTCGGGAGCAACCAGTCAGAGTGCAAGCCTGGGTGGCCTGAAAACTACTGCCAATATTATGAACTACTTTGATAGTAATACTGAGCAGGAGTTGATGGAGAAAATTCGTGAGGTGGATGAGGCTCTGGGTGATCAGATCTCTGAGATGATGTTTGTATTTGATAACCTGATAGATGTTGAAGACCGCGGTATTCAGGTTATTCTGCGCGAGATTAATACTGATACCCTGGTGGTTGCGTTGAAAGGTGCCGAAACGGGCTTGCAGGACAAGGTTTTCAAAAACATGTCGAAGCGTGCTGCTGAGTTGTTGCGTGATGACCTCGAAGCTAAAGGTCCGGTGCGTGTGAGTGAAGTTGAAGATGCTCAGAAAGAGATTCTTAGCGTGGCTCGTCGTCTCGCCGATGAGGGCGAGATTGTGTTGGGTGGTGGCGGCGAAGAGATGATGTAATGCAGATCAAGTCTATCGACAAATCGGTCATCAGAATTCGTGCGGAAGACGCCCGGGCTGCTGCTCTGTGGACGCTGCCTGTGATGCAAAGCAGTCATGTGGTGGGGTTGCAGCGAAAGCCTGAGCCAGTCGAAGAGGAGTCGGTTGAAGAGGTTGTGGATGGCCGTCTGAAGCTGTCAGAGCTGGAGAAAATACGCGAAGATGCTTATCAGGAAGGGTTGCAGCAGGGGCGAGATGAGGGGCTGCAGCAGGGGCTTGAAGAGGGCCGCGCCCGTGGTCGTCAGGAAGGCCTGGTTGCGGCGCGCGCTGAGATTGACACTCAGTTGCTGTTGTTGAATACCCTGCAACAGCAGTTAGATAAGCCGTTGCAGCAGGTGAGTGCGCAGATCGAACAGCTAGTGGCAGAACTGATTACTGAGTTTAGTCGGGCGGTTATCGGTGCGCAGATTGCACAGGATACCGGAACAATTATTAAGGCTGTGGAAGACGCTGTTGCCCAACTGCCGCAGAGCGGTGCTGAGGTTAAAATAATCCTTAATCCGGACGATGTAGCGGTACTGGAACCTTTGCTGGTTCTGAATGAAAACTGGACCCTGGTTGAGGAGTCATCTGTTACCCGTGGCGGTTGCAAGGTGATGAGTGGTTATGGCTTGCTTGATAATACCCTTGAGCGTCGCTTTGATGCTGCTGCATCCCGCTTGCAAAACGCTTTGAATCAGATGGGGGGAGAGACTGAACCTTCCTCTGGATCCGCTCAGCCACCGGATCTCCATGAGTGATCAGCTTTTAAAACGTCTGTCCCGTCTTAAGGGGCTGGACTATCAGATTCCTGCGCCAGTGGCTCACGGACAAATAACACGTCTGATCGGTTTAACCCTCGAAGCTGTTGGTATAAAAGCATCTATGGGTGAGTACTGTCTGATCTATCCGGAGCATGGGGATCCCGTCGAGGCGGAGGTCGTCGGTTTCTCCGGTGATCGGATCTATCTGATGCCTGTCGATCTGCTGGAAGGGTTGGCGCCGGGATCCCGGGTCAGTCCGATGCAGGGCGGTGGCGATGTTGAAGTGGGTTTTGAGTTGCTTGGGCGGGTTGTCAATGGTGTTGGCAAACCGCTGGATAGTCTCGGACCGCTGGGTTGTAAAACGACAGTGTCACTTCAGGGGCGGAATATTAACCCTCTCAGTCGGCAGCCTATTAAACAGACCCTTGATGTGGGTATTCGCGCAATCAATTCACTGCTCAGTGTTGGCCGGGGACAGCGTCTGGGGCTGTTTGCGGGTAGTGGTGTGGGTAAGAGTGTGTTGTTGGGTATGATGACCCGGTTTACTGAAGCGGATATTGTCGTTGTGGGGCTGATCGGTGAGCGTGGCCGGGAGGTGAAAGAGTTTATCGATCACAGCCTGGGTGAAGAGGGAATGCGTCGAGCAGTGGTAGTCGCATCTCCGGCCGACGAGTCACCGTTAATGCGGCTCAGGGCCGCTCAGCTGGCAACCCGGTTGGCGGAGTATTTCAGAGAACAGGGTAAAAATGTGCTTTTACTGATGGATTCTCTGACCCGCTATGCTCAGGCTCAGCGGGAGATCGCGCTTGCGGTTGGTGAGCCTCCGGCAACCAAGGGATATCCGCCTTCGGTTTTTGCTAAGCTTCCCAGGCTGGTGGAGCGGGCCGGTAATGGTGATAAGGATGGAGGTTCAATCACGGCATTTTATACGGTGCTGACCGAGGGTGATGATCAGCAGGACCCGATTGCGGACTCTGCCCGGGCGATTCTGGATGGGCATATTGTACTGTCCCGTACGCTGGCCGAGCGGGGCCACTACCCGGCGATCGATATAGAGCAATCGATTAGTCGTGCTATGCCGCAGGTCGTTAGTTCCGATCATCTGCAGGCGGCTATGGGGTTCAAGCAACTTTATTCCAAATTCCAGCAAAACAGCGACCTTATCTCAATAGGTGCTTATGTGCGGGGCAGTGATGCGGAGACCGATTTTGCCATTGAGCGAATGCCGTTGATGAGCGCCTTCCTGCAGCAGGGTCTTGGTGAGTCTTACGCTTTTCAGAAAAGCCTCACGGATCTGGCGATGGTGTTAACGCCTAATCCTGGTAATGCTAATCCTGCGCCGCAGGGACGACAGAATATCGCTATGGGTAATCAGGCTCAGTGATGAAGCGCTCAAAGCGGTTGCAGGTGGTGCTTGATCTTGCCGAGCGAAAACGTAAGCAGGCAGATCAGTGGCTGGGTCAGTCGCAGTCCAGGGTGCAGCAGGGTGAAGCGACGCTGGATCAGCTCAGAAACTATTATTCAGACTATGCTAATAGTTTTTATCAGGTGGGCGCTTCCGGTATCTCGCCCGGACAGATAGAAACTCATCAGGCTTTCATGCAGAAGTTAAGGGTTGCTGTTCAGCAGCAGGAAAATGCCCTGCAGATGGATCGTGCTCAGCTGGAGAAAGTGAAAGAGTATTGGCAAAGTGCCTATCAACACTTTAAAGCAGTTGAAATGCTGGTCGATAAGATCAGGCTGCAAGAGTCGCAACAGGCTGAAAAACAGCTGCAGAAAGAGCTTGATGAGCGCTCACAGTTAATCCGCCCTCCCTTTATCTGACTTTTCTGGCACTGATTGTGCAGTGAATGAGCAGATAACGGTCTGCCGGAGAATGCAGTATGAATCAAACGCTTTCCGCTCCTAACGGAGTCGGGTCACTCTTGAATGTCGGCTCAGCGCCTGTCCGCGGCGCAATGTCGGGTGTTTCACCGGGTACTGGCGCAGCGGTGGGCGGGACTCCCTCGTTTGGCGAATCGCTGCTGCAGGCGCAACCGTTGTCCGGGAGTGGCGAGCAATCGGATGGAGAGCCGGGCCGCAGCGGACAAACATTGCCGGATAGTGGCCAGTTATTGCCTGCCGGAATGGAGAATGGTCCCGGTGCAGTCGATGTGGCAGAGCGCCCCGGTGTGCAGGTTGTAGTCGATGTTGTCACTAAGGCGGGTGCTGAAACAGCAGACAGGATAGCGCAGCGAGGGCAAGAGCAGGCGCTGGAACAGCAGTCACAGCAATCATTTAAGCCACCCCCACCAGGCCTGTCAGATAGTAATATTGATGCTCTTCATACTAGTGGTAAGTCGGGTGCTGACACGCTTAATCAGATCGACCGGTATCGTCGTGCCGATCTGGCTGTGGCGGTGGATTCCGCATTGAAACAATTGGGCTCCTTCAGCACCCGTGGTGGTAGCGAAAAGGGGGGCGGTAGCGCTTGGGATCGTTCGCTATCAGAGGGTGTCACGTCGGCTGATTCGGTTGCTGCTGTCGCGACTGAGCCTCAAGGAGTGTCTTTCACTCAGGCTGTCCAGGCTGGTGCACAGGCTCCGTCGGCGGTCGTTTCTGAATTAGCAGCGCGTGAGACGCTCACAAGTCAATTAACTCCCAGTGGTGTTGCGCCCCACCATACAGGGGCTGGTGAAGCGATGCGCGCTGAGGTCGGGCCCGCTGACGTAAGGCCGCTGCCGGGCAAAGGAACAGAAATCTCCCGGATTGCTGCTGATGTTCTGGGGCAGGGGGGTGAGAGCGAGGTATCCGTCAGGGATGTAAATGAGCTTTCAGCACCGGATAGCCAAAGTGCCGGGAGTGCTGCTCTGGCGGATGACCGGGATGCAGCGTTAATTAAACCTGTGCCAGCGGGTGTGGTACAAGCGGGTGGTCTGCAGGCGGTTCCGGCAGCAATGGTCGGGGAGTTTGCGGCTGAGTCTGCTCCGATGGTTCAGGCTTCAGGGCAGCGTATTGACCGGAGCGGGAATTCTGCTCTGTCGAGTCGGGAAGATAAGGGGGTAATCAGTCCGGCTGACGGGCCGTTGCCTCGACCTCTGTCACAGGACCAAAACAGTCAGCAGTCCGGGCGGCAGCATAATGAGCTCCTTGCTCCTCAGTCTCCTGCGCAGGCTCAGGCGGTTTCTATGTCTGGTGGGCAGCCGGGTGCAGATAGCATCAGGGATAAGTTAAAAACTGTCGGGGCCGAAGTAGATAAGTTGCCCGGTAGTGTTGATTCCGGGGGGCGTTCAGAGGGGCGTCAGGAGAGTCAGTTGACCAGCTTTGCTGATTCGCTGGCGGCTGCATCCCGAGGTGCCCGTCCGGCTCAGGAGTTGGTGCAGCAGGTAATGCCTCATGGTGTGCGTCCCGGTGAGGCGGCATGGAGTCAGGCGGTCAATGACCGGGTAATGGTCATGGCGTCAAAAAATGGGCAGTTTGCTGATATCCAACTTGATCCGCCAGAGCTGGGTTCATTGCAGGTCAGGCTGCAGGTTAAAAACGAACAGGTCACTGTGGTGTTTAATACCCCTCATGGCAGTGTGCGGGACGCTTTGGAACAGAATATGCCGAGGCTGAGAGAGATGTTCGCTGATCAGGGGTTGAATCTGTCAGAATCTTCGGTGGAAGACCATAGTCGTGGTAATCAGAGAGAGGAATCCGGTTCGGGGACCTCTTTTATGGGTTACCAGAGTGATAGCGTGGATGAAGGGGCGCTGGAGGACGTTGTCGCAGAGAGTCTGTCTCTGGTCGATTATTACGCCTGATCAGTTAACTTGCCAGGAATGTGAGGTCGTCTGCTTCCGCCGCCGAATCAGTATGTTATATTACGCGCTGGAGTGTGATTTTATGCATCGGCCGGTTTTTCGGCTGGTTGACGGTGGGGCAGGTAATGGCTGAAGAAACGACTGATACAGTTGATGAAGAAGGCGTAAAGAGGTCCGGGAAATTAAAGCTGATCCTCATTATTGTTGCCGGGATTATTCTGGCTGCGATTATAGGGGGCGGTGTTGCGATGTTTTTGATGAGCGGCTCTGATGCAGAGCAGGTCGTTGAGGATGCGAAGCCTGCAAAACCTGCGCGGGCTATCTATACCAAGATTCGAACTCTCGAAGGTAATCCCTACTTTACGGTTGTTGTTCCCAGTAAGGATGACCGAACACACTATATGCAACTCTATGTCGAGGCCAAAAGCCGCGATGATGAAGTGGCTGTTGCACTGACTAAGCATATGCCGAAAATTGTTTCTGTGCTTAATCAGCTGTTTTCCCGGCAGTCTTTTGACACGCTGCGAACCTCTGAGGGGAAAGTGATGCTTCAACAAGCCGCCCTGGTCGGAATTCAGGGGGTTATGCAGGAGAAAATCGGTAAACCCGGAGTCGAAAAAATACTCTTCACCGGATTTATAATGCAGTGATGGAAGCGCATATATGACAGTCAAAGACCTGCTCTCTCAGGATGAAATCGATGCGCTGTTGCATGGCGTGGATGATGGAGATATTGAGACCGAAGAGGGCGTTGTCGAGGATGAGGGCGCGGTCAAAACTTATGATCTGGCCAGCCATGAACGAATAGTTCGTGGCCGAATGCCGACGCTTGAGATGATTAACGAGCGTTTTGCCCGTCATACCCGGATATCTCTGTTTAACCTGTTGCGCAATAACGCCGATGTTTCGGTTGGCGGCGTACAGATCATGAAGTACTCCGATTATATTCATACCCTTTATGTGCCGACCAGTATCAATCTTCTGCGTGTGACTCCTCTGCGCGGTACCGCGTTGCTGGTGATGGATGCCAAGCTGGTGTTTAAGCTTGTTGATGGCTTTTTTGGCGGGGATGGCCGGCACGCAAAAATAGAGGGTCGCGAGTTTACTCCGACCGAGATTCGTCTGATTAATAAGGTGATTGGTCAGTTTTTTATAGACCTGGAAGGCTCCTGGGAGCCGGTCATGCCGCTTAAGTTCGAAGTGCTCGGACACGAAGTAAACCCGGCGATGGCAAATGTGATCAATCCGTCAGAAGTGGTAGTCGTAAGCAGCTTTCAAGTTGATATGGAAGGGGGGACCGGCGAGTTTCACGTGACGATGCCCTACTCAATGCTGGAGCCTATCCGGGATATTCTGATCTCTGGTTATAAGCCGGTAGAGGAGGAGCTGGATGAGCAATGGCTGACGTCCCTGAAGCGTGACATGCTGGGTGCACCGATTAATCTGGACCTGATTGTTGCCGAACGTAAAATGAAGTTGAGAGATGTTATGCAGCTGGAGGCCGGGGATATTATCCCTATCGATATTTCTGATACTCTGCAGTTGAAGGCGGCCAGAGTGCCGGTTTTTAAGTGTAAGCTGGGTACATCCCGTGGGAATCTGGCGGTACAAATTATTAGCCGGGTTAAAAATGATTAAACCGTTGGACAGAGCATATTGCCCATGAGTAATGACGATATTGAAAACCAGGACCAGGATGATGGTCTGGATGACTGGGGCGCAGCGATGGCTGAACAGGCTCAGTCAGAGGCTTCACAGGGACAGGCGATTGATCTTGATGAGCTGAAGGACGAGGGTGCGGCCCTCAATAATCCCAGCCTGGATGTAATTCTCGATATTCCGGTTAAGTTATCGATGGAGGTTGGTCGGTCTGATATTTCAATCCGTAACCTGTTGCAGCTTAATCAGGGTTCAGTGGTAGAGCTGGATCGGGTGGCCGGTGAGCCGCTGGATGTGCTGGTTAACGGTACTCTGGTTGCCCATGGCGAAGTGGTGGTAGTGAATGATCGCTACGGTATCCGGCTGACTGATGTGATCAGTCCGCAGGAACGTATAGATAAACTAAGGTGATCCGGTTGCGTGTCCGTTCACTGGCGAATGTTGTTCTGCGGCGGCTTAGTCGTGTACTTGTGATGGCGTTTCTGACTGTCTTCAGTGGTCTGACGTTCGCAGTGGAATCTGATGGCGTGCCTGCAGTAGTCACGCGTCAGGTTACAGGTCCGGTCAATGCCGGTTCAGTGATGCAGTTGCTGGCGGGGCTGATCCTTGTTATTGCGCTGATTTTTCTGCTTGGCTGGCTGGTGAAGCGTTATTCAGGCTTGCCGGGGCAAAACCGGGCTTTGCGTGTGGTTGCTTCTCTGCCACTCACTGCCCGGGAACGACTGGTGCTGGTTCAGGCAGGAGATCAGCAGTTGCTGTTAGGTGTGGCACCGGGTCGGGTGAGTCTGTTAAAAAGTTATGATGAGTCGTTGATTGAACCGGGTGTTGCGATGGGCGAGTTTGCCTCCAGACTTCAGCAAGTGATGAGCCGTAAGGAGGCAGAGTGAAAAGAGGCTTAGCTCTGTTTCTGCCGCTTTTGCTGTTGCCCGGGACGGTGCTGGCGGCTGACCCCGGTATTCCTGCGGTTACCTTTACAGCCAATCCTGATGGCAGTGCCGATTACAGTGTGACGCTCCAGATTCTGGGGCTGATGACGCTGCTGACGTTCCTGCCGGCGATCATGATGATGATGACCTCGTTTGCCAGGATAATCATCGTATTTGCGATTTTGCGCCAGGCACTGGGGTTGCAGCAAACCCCGTCAAATCAGATTCTGGTGGGGTTGGCGCTGTTTTTGACGCTGTTTATTATGTCTCCGGTACTGGATAAGGTGAATGAACAGTCGGTTCAGCCCTATCTGAATGAAGAGATAACCTCTATTGAAGCTCTGCAAGCCGCCAGTATGCCTTTTCGCGGCTTTATGCTGGCGCAGACGCGGGAAACCGATCTTAATCTTTTTATGGAGATCTCCCGGACTCCGGCGGTTGAAAAACCGGAGGATATTCCATTTACGGTTCTGGTTCCCTCATTTGTTACCAGTGAACTGAAGACAGCGTTTCAGATTGGCTTTATGCTGTTTATTCCGTTTCTGGTTATCGACCTGGTGGTGGCCAGTGTGTTGATGGCAATGGGTATGATGATGCTGTCACCGGTGATTATCTCACTGCCGTTCAAGATAATGTTATTTGTGCTGGTGGATGGCTGGGCTATGGTGATCGGGACGCTGGCGGGTAGTTTTGTGGTTTAAGGGGTTGTAAAAAAAATTACCTGCCTGTTGGTTTATACATTGTTTTGCAGGCGCTTTTGGAGGGCATATTATGACGCCGGGAATGGCTCTGGATCTGTTTGGGGAGGCGCTGTTTCTGGTGGTTCTTCTGGTTGCGGTAATTGTCGTGCCTTCACTGTTGGTAGGTCTGCTGGTGTCTACCTTTCAGGCGGCGACCCAGATCAACGAGCAGACCCTGAGTTTTTTGCCTCGTTTAATTGTTACCCTGCTGATGATTATGTGGGCAGGGCCCTGGATTCTCGGGCAGTTGATGGATCATTTCAATAATATCTTTGCCAATATTCCGTTGTTTCTGGGGTAGGTTGTGCTGCAGCTAACCTCGCTTCAACTGGAACAGTGGCTCGCTCAGTTTCTGCTGCCTTTCTTTCGTATAGCATCATTCTTTATGGTTGTGCCGATGATCGGTACTCAGCTGGTCGCTGCGCGTATCCGCCTTGGTCTGGCGCTGGCGATGACGGTTGTGTTGTTACCCACGCTGCCTGAGATGCCGCTGTTAAGTGGGATGTCGCTGCAAACCTATATTCTGGTTGCTCAGCAGATCATTATTGGTACTGCAATGGCATTTGTTATTCAGCTGTTATTTCAGGTGTTTTCACTGGGCGGACAGTTGATCTCCTCACAAATGGGTCTTGGATTTGCTTCGGTCAGTGACCCGGCAAATGGCGTTTCAGTGGTGGTGCTTTCGCAGATGTATCTGATGATGGTGATGTTGCTGTTTTTGGCTTTTAATGGACACCTGGTGATGTTTGAGGCGCTGGCACGGAGTTTTTTTGTGTTACCGGTTTCGCAGGGAGGACTACCGGTTTCCGGGTATATGGCACTGGCGAAATCGGGTAGCTGGATGCTGGCCAGTGCCCTGTTGATGGCTTTGCCTGCAGTAACCGCGCTGCTGGTCATTAATTTTGCTTTTGGGGTGATGGCGAAGGCGGCCCCCCAACTGAATATATTTGCTATCGGTTTTCCTTTTACCATGATGGTCGGGCTGGTGATCACCTGGGTCAGTCTGGAAGGATTTCTGGGGCAGTACCAGCGTTTTGTTTCTGTTGCATTTAACTATCTGGATCAGGTTGTCGGTGTGGGGGTGCTTTAGCGATGGCTGAAGATAGCGGTCAGGAAAAAACCGAACAGCCCACCTCGAAGCGATTACAGGACGCCAAAGAAAAGGGGGATGTCGCCCGTTCTAAGGAGCTGACGACCACTGTTCTGCTGCTGTCCGCCGCCGCCGCCGCAATGATGTTTGGCGGCGTGGTGGCTGACAAGATGGCCGGGATGATGAAGTTTAACTTCAGTCTCGATCGGGAAGCGGTGATGGATCCCGCCCTGATGTTTATCCATCTGGGTTATTCTCTGTCCGAAGCTTTACAGGCGCTTTTCGGTTTCTTCCTGGTTTTGCTGACGGCTGCTATCGTTGGGCCGCTAGCGCTGGGAGGCTGGAATCTGAGTATGAAAGCGATGGCGCCTAAACTCAGCAGAATCGACCCTTTGGCGGGAATTAAAAGGATGTTTTCGCTGAAAGCGCTGCTTGAGCTATTTAAGGCGCTGGCGAAGTTTCTGGTGGTCGGGTCGCTCTCCTTTCTGGTGTTGTATTTCTCCAGGCAAGCGCTGTTTTCACTTGGCACCCAGGATGTGTTTCCGGCGATGTCCCATGCGACTGAGCTGGTGATCTGGGCATTTCTGGTGATGAGTTCGACGATGATTATTATCTCGCTGGTCGATGTGCCGTTTCAGATATACGACCATACTGAGAAGCTTAAAATGACCCTTCAAGAGGTCAAGGATGAGATGAAAAACAGCGAGGGTAAACCTGAGGTTAAAGGACGGATCAGACAATTGCAGCGGGAAATATCGCAGCGGAAAATGATGTCGGCTGTGCCTGAGGCGGATGTGGTTATTACTAACCCTACGCACTATGCTGTGGCGCTGAAATATGATCAGTCCGGCGGTGGGGCTCCCTATCTGGTTGCTAAAGGGGGGGATTTTGTTGCCCTGAAAATACGCGAGATTGCCGATAAGCACGATATCCCAATTCTTTCTGCCCCCCCTCTGGCGCGAGCTATCTATCACTCAACCGAAGTCGATGAAGAGATCCCTTCGGGGTTGTTTAAAGCGGTCGCGGAAGTGCTGGCCTATGTGTTTCAGTTGCAGCGTTATAAGAAGCAGCAAGGTCCTGCGCCGAAGGAAGTATCCCGAGATCTGGATATTCCGGACGAGCTGCGTCAGGATGAGTGATTTTTCGTTATCTGGCTGGATTCTTGCATTTCTCATGCTGTGGTGAGCAAAGCGTCAAAAAATTGATGCTTTTAGCCTCTCTTTAATGTTATTTTTCAATCTTAAAATAATTATTTTTATTGTGATGTTTTTTTGACGCTTTTTCGGGCGGCTAAATCTCATTTGGGGCGTAAGTGGACAGAGCGGCGATCTACAGTAATGTTCGTGGAGTGGGTAAAGGGAATCTGGGTATCCCTTTTCTACTGCTGCTGGTGCTTGGCATGGTTACGCTGCCGATGCCGCCGTTTCTGCTGGATACGCTGTTTACCTTTAATATTGCCCTCTCCATCGTTGTTTTGCTGGTCTGTGTCTATTCGATGCGCCCCCTGGACTTTGCTGTTTTTCCCACCATTCTTCTGATTGCCACGCTTATGCGTCTGGCGCTCAATGTGGCTTCCACCCGTATAGTCTTGCTCTATGGTCACGAAGGGGGAGATGCCGCCGGTAAGGTTATTGAAGCCTTTGGTGAAGTAGTGATCGGGGGGAACTATGTCGTCGGTCTGGTGGTATTCATGATTCTGGTGATTATCAACTTTGTGGTGGTTACCAAAGGTGCGGGGCGTATATCCGAAGTAAGTGCCCGCTTCACTCTGGATGCGATGCCGGGTAAGCAGATGGCGATCGATGCTGATCTGAATGCCGGACTGATTAGTCAGGAAGATGCTAAAGATCGTCGCCAGGAGGTGACTCAGGAAGCCGATTTTTACGGTTCTATGGATGGCGCCAGTAAGTTTGTCCGTGGTGATGCGGTCGCCGGTATACTGATTCTGGTGATCAATATTCTCGGTGGTCTGGGAATCGGCATGCTGCAGCATGATCTGTCATTCGAGTTGGCGGCCCGGTACTACTCATTACTGACCATCGGTGACGGCCTGGTGGCACAGATACCCTCGTTGCTGTTGTCAACAGCCGCGGCGATCATGGTGACCCGGGTTAACTCTTCCCAGGATATGGGTAAGCAGGTGATTAGCCAGCTGTTCGGTTCGCCAAAAGCGCTGGCGGTGGCGGCTGGCATTCTGTTTATTATGGGATCTATTCCGGGGATGCCGCATGTGGCATTTTTATCGCTGGCAATTGCTGCGGGCATTGGCGCCTACTTTATTCAACAGCGTAACCTTGCTGAAGCGGCTAGTTTAGAAGAGGAGAGTGTTGCGCAGGTTAAACAGCCCGAGCCGGATCAGGATATTAAAGACCTGGATTGGGATGATGTGATGCCAGTCGATATGATCGGCCTGGAAGTCGGCTACCGCCTGATCCCGATGGTGGATAAGTTGCAGGGCGGTCAGCTTTTGAGTCGGATTAAAGGCGTGCGTAAAAAACTCTCTCAGGATCTGGGTTTTCTCGTTCCGTCCGTGCATATCCGGGATAACCTCGATCTGATGCCCGGGGCGTACCGAATTACCCTTATGGGGGTCTCTGTCGGTGAGTCAGAGGTTTATCCTGACCGGGAGCTGGCCATCAATCCAGGTCAGGTGTTTGGCTCGCTGAAAGGGATCGATGTAAAAGATCCAGCGTTTGGACTGGATGCTGTATGGATTGAACAGAGTCAGAAAGAGCAAGCGCAAACCCTCGGATATACCGTGGTGGATGCCGGAACGGTAGTGGCAACTCACCTGAATCAGATCCTTCAGGCACACTCTCATGAGTTGTTGGGGCATGATGAGGTGCAGAAACTATTGGACCTTCTGGCAAAAACGTCCCCAAAACTGGTAGAAGAGTTAGTACCTGGCAAGCTGTCTGTGAGTACACTGCTAAAAGTATTGCAGAACCTGCTGATGGAGCAGGTTCCGGTCAAGGATTTCAGGACGATAACGGAGGCGCTGGCCGAAGCGGTAGCGCGGACTCAGGATCCTCAGGGTTTAACAGCAGCGGTACGGATTTCGTTGTCACGGATGATTGTGCAGAATATTGTTGGTAATGAAACCGAATTGCCGGTGATTACGCTGGATCCGCAGCTGGAGCAGTTGCTGTTGGGATCGGTGCAGCGGGGCGAGAGTGGTGATGGACTGGTGATTGAGCCGATGATGGCTGAACGGCTGCAAAACTCTCTGGCTGAAGTGGCGCAGCAGCAGGAGATTGCAGGCAGGGCATCAATACTGTTGGTAGCGGCACCTATCAGACCTTTGCTGGCGAAATTTGTGCGTTATGGTGAGCATCAGATTAGTGTGCTTTCTTATCAGGAAATTCCTGAAAATAAACGGGTTACGATTATTGCAACGGTCGGTGGTCAGAGCCAATCAGGTGCCTGATTAGATAATGAATAGAGACGGTTATGAAAGTTAAACGCTTTTTTGCTCCGGATATGAGGCAGGCTATGCAGAGAGTCAGGGACGAGATCGGCCCTGATGCTGTTATCGTCTCAAATCATCGTGTAGCAGGTGGCGTTGAAGTTGTTGCCGCGCATGAGCATGAGTACGAGGCTGCGCAGAAGGAGTTTAAGCGTAAACGCGCTGTTGAGAATGCCCGTAGTGAAACGCCTCAGAAATCGCACAGGATGCAAAGTAATCTGGCCGAGGAGCTGCGCAAAGCGCAGGCCCGGATCGCAACCGCTCAGGATGGTATTCCCGAGCCACGGCAAAAAAACCGGCAGTTGGACGGCGATGATGAAGAGCTGAGTGAGATTTTAGATACCCTGAAACGTCGTCAGCGTGGGCGGGCAAATCAGCCGCCAAATGTTCAGCATAGTCCCGAAAGAATGGCTCAGCCGAGACTTGATCCAACCCGCCAGCAGCATGAGTTCAAGCCAGAAATCGATCAGATTCATCAGAACGATGAACGTGAAACGATGGATTCGCTCCGGCAGGAGATCGAATCGCTGAAGAGTATTCTCAGCCGGCCTCATGAGCCTGAAGCGGATGATCCGCTGACCTACTCTCCCCCGCCTCAACCTGTTCAGCCTGAACCTCTCCCGCATCGGCAGCAGCGTCCACGGCATGAGCATGCGGATTCTGCGGTTATTAAGGTGGAACGTCGCTTAGCTAGGATCGGGCTGGGCGCGCAGGTTAGCCAGCAGTTGTCAGCTTCGGTGGCGGATGATGATGAACTTGATGATGCCTGGCGTTCAGCGCTGACCCGTTTCAGTGACAGGATACCGGTGATGGGCGAGGATTTTGTCGAACGGGGTGGGATGATCGCCTTTGTGGGACCGACAGGCGTGGGTAAAACCACAACGATCGGTAAGCTGGCTGCCCGCTATGTGCTGAAGCACGGTAGCTCAAGCGTAGCGTTGGTGACCACCGATTCATACCGGATTGCTGCCCATGAGCAGTTGCTGACGTTTGGCCGCATACTGGATGTGCCGGTGCGGGTTGTGGATGAGAAAAATAGCCTGGACGAGGTTCTTCTGTCGCTTCGCAGTAAACGCCTGGTTTTAATCGATACCGCCGGTATGAATGCCCATGAGCCACATACCCAGGCGCAGCTTAATATGCTGGAAGGGGTCTCTGTACGGTTGAAAAAACTGTTGGTGCTATCCTGTTCGAGTCAGCGGCATGTGATTGAGAGCGCTTATGAAACCTATGCACCGCTTGGGTTGAGTGGCTGCGTCCTGAGCAAGCTGGATGAGTCCGGAAATCTGGGTGAAGCGCTGGATCTGGTCATGGAAAATGGATTATCAGTAAGTTATGTAACGGATGGGCAGCGGGTGCCGGATGATATTGATGTGGCTCACAAGAAGGATCTGGTCAGTCGAGCGGTAATAACCGCGCAGAAAGCGACCCGCAGTCGCAGGGTATTCCACGAACACCAGCAGGAACGGGTGACCAAAGATGAGCATTGGGAGAGCTGATTTGTTAGCAGATGCGGGAAGTCGCAATGAGTAGTCTCCGGCCGGTTAAGGTGATCGCTGTTACCGGGGGTAAAGGTGGCGTAGGCAAAACCAATGTCTCGGTCAATATGAGTCTGGCCCTGGGGGAGATGGGGCATCGGGTGGTATTGATGGATGCGGATCTCGGGCTTGCGAATGTCGATGTATTGCTGGGGGTTAAGGCGAAACGTAATATCGCCGATGTGTTGTCTGGTGAGTGTGGTCTGAAAGATCTGCTGATCGATGTGGATACGAATGTGCGTATAGTGCCTGCTGCATCAGGTACTCAGGCGATGACGTCACTCAGTGTACACGAACATTCTGAGCTGATACACGCCTTTAGTGAGATTGCTGATGATCTGGATATTCTGGTAATAGATACTGCTGCGGGAATTTCGGAGGCGGTGGTTAGTTTTGTTAAGGCGGCTCAGGATGTCGTGGTGGTGGTGTGTGATGAGCCCACGTCAATAACCGATGCCTATGCGTTGATGAAGCTGTTAAACCGGGACTATAAAATGACCCGCTTCAGGGTGTTGGCGAACATGGTCCGTTCAGAGCAGGAAGGGCGGAATATGTATAATAAGCTGCTGACCGTTACGGACCGGTTTCTCGATATAACCCTTCAATACCTCGGGTCAATCCCTTATGATGAAGCGGTCAGAAAGGGCGTGAAGCAGCAACGTGCTGTTTTAAAAGCGTTTCCACAGAGTAAAGCTGCATTAGCCTATAAGCAGCTGGCAACTAAAGTCGATGCCTGGCCGGTGTCCTCCAGTCCTCGTGGGCATCTTGAGTTTTTTGTTGAGCGCCTGATTACCGGCGCATGAATGAATTAGCAGAGTAGCGAATAGTCTCTATGTATAACCAGCTTCAGTTTCAGTCGAGTCAGGAGATTATTGAGCAGCACAGTACGCTGGTTAAGCGTATTGCTCATCACTTGCTGGCCAGGCTGCCGAGTAATGTTGTGCTGGAAGACCTGATTCAGGCGGGTATGGTTGGTCTGCTTGAGGCGGCAAAGAAATATGATGCAAGTAAAGGGGCCAGCTTTGAAACGTATGCGGGCATTCGTATTCGTGGCTCGATTATTGATGAGGTTCGGCGCGGTGACTGGACGCCCCGTTCGGTTCACCGGAATGGTCGCCGGGTATCGGATGCCATTCAGATAATTGAATCGCGTACCGGTAGAGATGCCCAAGATGGGGAGGTTGCTGCTGAACTTAATATCAGTGTGACTGAATATCATGCATTATTGAAAGATTCGGCGGAGAGTCGTCTGTTCAGCTTTGATAAGCTCACAGGCCCTCAGGATGAGGGGCCGGGAGAGGGAGTCGCCAGTAATGAGCCAGATCCTTCTGAAGAGTACGAGCAAAAAGATTTTATCAAGGCGATAGCCCGTGAAATACAGGGGCTTCCCGAACGTGAAAAACTTGTGTTGTCGCTGTATTACGACCAGGAACTGAACCTTAAAGAGATTGGTAAAGTGCTTGGTGTCAGTGAATCGCGGGTGAGTCAGATACATAGTCAGGCGGCATTACGATTACGTGGCCGTTTAAAAGAGTGGCGATGAGTGAGTACCTGAAGTTATTTTTCATCGTCAGAGAGAGTGTTAGGAGGGATTGTCTTGAATAAAGACATGAAAATTCTGGTAGTAGATGATTTCTCAACAATGCGCCGGATTATTAAGAATCTGCTGCGGGATCTGGGTTTTAGCAATATTGTTGAAGCCGATGATGGTGCAACGGCGCTACCTATTCTGAAAGGCGGGAGTATCGACTTTCTGGTTACCGACTGGAATATGCCAAAGATGTCCGGTATCGATCTTTTGAAAACAGTTCGGGCTGATCCTGAACTGCGTCATATCCCAATTCTGATGGTTACGGCTGAGGCAAAACGCGAGCAGATAATTGAGGCTGCCCAGGCGGGTGTAAATGGCTACGTCATTAAGCCTTTTACTGCTGGAGTACTGAAAGAGAAAATCGATAAGATATTTGAACGCCTTCAAGGCTAGGAGGCGTCAATGTCTGACTTTGATTTATACCGGGATCAGCCCAGTTTTGAGGCCGAACTTCAGGCGCGCGCTGAGCAGCTTGTTGAGCTGCTCAGCCGGGGCGAACTTCCTCATGCGATGGAGTTGGTTCAGCAACTGAATGAGATGCGACATCAGGCACTCTATCATGAGGTGGGTACGCTTACGCGGGCGGTTCATAATGCGATTGTCGGTTTTACTGAGGATGTCAGTTCGACAGAGTTGTTGCAGGACTCGAAACAACATATCGCCTCGATAGCTGATGCAAGTGAACGCTTATCCTATGTTATTGAGCTGACGGAGAGTAACGCCCATAAAACGATTGATGAGGTCGATGAGGCGTTGCAACAGGTTGGCCTCATTGAAAAAGAGTTCCTGCGTCGTCAGGAGCTGATCGAAGATCTGTCGGCACTTAAATCCGACCACCCACAATTAGAAGCCTTGTATAACAAAGCTTGTCGTTATGACGATGGCCATTCCGCAATGCTGGCCGCATTAAAAGAGCGACTGACGGGTATCTTGCTAGGTCAGGAGTATCAGGATATTACCGGACAGCTGATCAAGCGGGTTATTCAGTTAGTTGCAGATATTGAAGATAAATTGGTTGGGTTGATGGAAGTGGCTGCCAGGGTCAATAACCTTGGCGCACTCCCGGCGATGCAAAATGATCTGTCAGATCCTGAAGCTGAGCAAGCTGAAGGGGTGTCAGTGGTAAAAGCAGAAGGCCCTCAAATGAGGGGCCGCAATCAGGGGGAGGTCGCATCCAGCCAGGATGACGTTGACGATCTTCTTTCCAGCCTCGGCTTTTGAAAGGTAAAGCAAATGTCCTTGAATGTTGATCAGGAAATACTGGAAGACTTTTTAGTTGAAGCCGGGGAGATTTTGGAACTGCTGTCTGAACAGTTGGTTGATCTTGAGCAGCACCCTGAAGACAGGGAGCTGTTAAATGCTATTTTTCGTGGTTTTCATACCGTTAAAGGGGGAGCCGGCTTTCTTCAGCTCGACCCGATGGTTGATTGCTGTCATAGCGCTGAAAATCTGTTTGACCAGCTGCGAAATGATGCACTTAAGGTTTCATCGGAGTTGATGGATCTGGTGTTGCAGGCGCTGGATTCAATAAATTCAATGTTTCAGTGTGTGCAGCAGGGGGAGTTTCCCGATCCGGTTGATCCGCAGTTGCTGGCGGGGTTAAATGCCATGGCTGCTGGTCAGGCTACTCCTGTGGCAGCGGTAAGTTCTTCTGCTACAGTGCATAGCGATGCGGCGGTCAGTGCTGAGTTTGATAAATTAATATCGGGTCTTGATGTTGCAGACAGCTCTAAAGTTGGAAATGCAGCCGCCGGATCTGACCTGATTACCGAAGATGAGTTTGATGATCTGCTGGACCAGCTGCATGGGCCCAATGGCGCGCCAGGGGGTACGGTTGTTCCAGCTGCAGCGCCGGTTTCCGACCTGATTACCGAAGATGAGTTTGATGATCTGCTGGACCAGCTGCATGGGCCCAATGGCGCACCAGGCCTCAGTCAGGTTGGCACAGTAGATAATAGTGCCGATGCTGAGTTTGATCAGTTGCTGGGAGGTCCTGTTCGCGCGGCCCCTGCTGCGGATTCGCTAAAACCGGTAGCGACGGCCCCATCGGTGGGCGGTGATCTGATCACTGACGATGAATTTGAACATCTTCTGGATGATCTGCAGTCCAAAGGGGAAGGGGCCTTTGCTGCGGCAAATACTACGGTTGCAGTCGCGCAGGCGCCGGCTGACCCCGCTGCGGCAGCTAAGCCCCAAAACAAGCCAGTTGCGGAAAGTAATGTCCGGGTTGATACCCGTCTGCTGGATCAGATCATGAATATGGTGGGTGAACTGGTGCTGGTGCGTAACCGGCTGGTTCGTCTGGGAGCCGAGCTGGATGACGGGGAGATGACGAAGGCGCTGGGGTCCCTCGATATGGTGACCGCTGACCTGCAGATGTCGGTGATGAAAACCCGTATGCAGCCGGTTAAAAAAGTGTTTGGTCGCTTCCCGCGCCTGGTGCGTGATCTCTCTCGTCAGCTACATAAAGAGGTTAACCTTGAGCTGCGGGGAGAGGATACCGATCTGGATAAAAACCTGGTTGAAGCGCTGGCAGATCCACTGATTCACCTGGTCAGAAACGCGATCGATCATGGTATTGAAGAGCCTGATGTTCGCGAAAGGAATGATAAACCGAGAGAGGGTCATGTGCTGCTCTCCGCAGAGCAGGAAGGCGATCACATTCTTCTGATTATCGAAGATGATGGTGCCGGTATGGATCCGGATAAGCTCCGGGCGCTCGCCGTTAAGCGGGGAATGCTGGATCAGGAAGCCGCCGCCCGGCTGAGTGATCATGAGTGTTATAACCTGATTTTTGCTGCGGGCTTCTCCACCAAAGAGCAGATCTCTGACGTCTCGGGTCGAGGTGTCGGAATGGATGTGGTGAAAACCAAAATATCTCAGCTCAATGGTAAGCTGGATGTTGATTCTACTCTGGGGATGGGATCCAGAATTGAAATTCAGGTGCCGCTGACTCTGGCGATCATGCCGACTCTGATGGTGTTGCTGGAAAGTCAGGCGTTCGCCTTGCCACTGGTTAATGTTAATGAGATTTTCAATCTTGATCTGACCCAGATTAATATGGTCGATGGTCAGCAGGTCATTATTGTTCGCGATAAAGCGATGCCGCTATTTCATCTGAAACGCTGGCTGATGAAGGGCTTTGAAAAAGATCCTCTGCCACAAAATGGCCATGTAGTGATTACCAATGTTGGTACTATGCAGGTTGCTTTTGTGGTCGACCAGTTAGTTGGACAGGAGGAGGTTGTTATCAAGCCTCTGGGATCTGTTTTGCATGGCACGCCGGGTCTTTCCGGAGCGACTATTACGGGTGATGGCCGGATCGCTCTGATAGTTGATATTCCGAGTCTGCTGAAGGCCTATGCCAGTTGAGCATAGCGTCCGGACGGCAGACCTATACTGGATAACTGTATGGCAGTTCGAGTTTTAGTCGTTGATGATTCGGTTTTTTTCCGCAACCGTATTAAGCAGATACTGGCCCACCATCCTGATATAGAGGTTGTTGATACTGCAAAGAACGGTGCAGAAGCCGTTGCTAAAGTAAAGCTGTTGCACCCGGATGTGGTCACTATGGATGTGGAGATGCCCGAGATGGACGGCATCACCGCGCTGAAACAGATCATGGCAGAGAACCCCTGTCAGGTCGTTATGCTGTCTACCCTGACCCGACGCAGTGCTGCGGTCACCCTTGAAGCATTATCTTTGGGGGCTGCCGACTACATGGAAAAAGATGCCCGGGAATGGGTTGCGGGTAGCGGTCAGTCAGATGCGGGGGCTGTGGAAAAGATTCTGGCGGAAAAAATTCTGGCGCTCGGTGGACGCAAGCCGCGTCCGGGGCTGCACAGCCGGCCCGAGCCTGTTGCGAAACCGGGTGCTGCTCTGCGGGCGCCTGTATCGACCGCGGCGCTGACAAGACCGTCCACGCAGCTCACAGAACCGAAGAGTAGCAGTCAGTTTGTTAAGCGGGATGGCAAGGTCAGAATTCCGGACTGCGGCATTGTCTCTATTGGTTCTTCGACTGGCGGGCCGGCGGCCTTACAGTTTATTCTGACGCAGATTCCAGCTGATTTTCCTGTGCCGGTGCTGATTACACAGCATATGCCGAAGGCGTTTACCTCGGTCTTTGCAAAGCGCCTTGATGATCTTTGCGCGGTAACGGTCAAGGAAGCTGAGAATGGCGATAAGTTGATCGCCGGACATGTCTACCTGGCACCCGGCGGACAGCAGATGATTCTCGATCCATCTAATGCGGGAAAACTGATTATCCGCGAAAGTGATGAGCGGATGACTTACAAGCCCAGCGTCGATCTGACTTTTGCTTCTGTGGCAAAAGGTTATGGCCGTCGGGCTGTTGCTTTGGTTCTGACCGGTATGGGCGCAGATGGTTGTGATGGTGCGCGACTGCTGAAAACAGTTGGCGCGACGGTCTGGGCGCAGGACAAAGAGAGTTGTACTATCTTTGGTATGCCCAAGGCGGTTATTGACGCGGAACTGGCCGATGCCGTACTCAATCTGGACAGTATCCGGCAGTTATTTAAACACTGGGGACATTGATGAATCTGGTAAGTATTAGTGGAATACTACTGGCAATCATAGCGATAGTTGGGGGCAACTATCTCGCAGGAGGCGGTTTCGGTGAACTGCTGAATCTACCGGCTTTACTGATTGTTGTGGGGGGCACCTTTGCGGCAGTCTTTGTCCAGTCGTCACAGGCTGAGCTCTCCCGTGCGATCAGGCTCTCGGGCCGGGTCTTTGGTAATAATGAGCTGAATTATCATGATGGCATAAATCGCATCGTCAACTGGTGTGTGATTGCCCGTCGTAAGGGTTTGTTGGCGCTGGAGGATGAGGTCGGTGAACAGCACGACAGCTTTATCCGCAAGGGTTTGCAGATGCTGGTTGATGGTCGGACGCCGGATGTCATTCGTTCCACTCTTGAAACCGAGTTGATCAGCCGTGAAAATCGTGATCTTCAGGCGGCAAAAGTTTTGGAAAGCATGGGGGGGTATGCGCCAACGATGGGGATTATCGGCGCCGTTTTAGGGCTTATCCATGTGATGTCAAATCTGGCGGATCCGGAAAATCTGGGAGCGGGTATTGCCACGGCATTTGTGGCGACTATCTACGGTGTTGCTATTGCTAATCTGCTATTTCTGCCAATGGCAAATAAAATTCGAGCCATGGTCCTTCAGCGGTTTTACTTTCAGGAGATGATGCTGGAGGGATTGCTCTCAATTGCAGAGGGACAAAATCCCCGGGTCATTCAGCTAAGGTTGCAGGGATACCTGGAACAGGAGGGATAACATGTCCAGGCGCAGAGTTGAAGAGCAGGATCTGCATTCACAGCGCTGGGTGATATCCTATGCAGACTTTATTACCCTGTTATTTGCTTTCTTTGTCGTAATGTATGCTATTTCCTCGGTGAATGAAGAGAAATACCGGCAGGTGACCGAATCATTTGCGGGTGTGTTTTCCGGCCAGGATGGGGCCTTGCGTCCGCCTATTGGCGGCAAATCGGACAGTGATCCGGCCGGGATCGGTATATTTCAGGGCGGGGAGTCCCTTAAGGAAAACCCTACAGTAAGCATTGTCCCGCCCAACCCGGAAAACAGCGCTGCTTTGAAAGCGATCGGCGAGCAGATGGAAATGCAGTTTAAAAAACTGATCAGTAACGGCAGTGTGGCTGTTCAGAGTAATAACCTCTGGGTTGCTCTGGAACTGGGAGCAAACCTTGTATACCCTGAGGGCGGTGCATTACCAGCGATAACCACGGATCCTGTATTTGAACGGGTCGCTAAAATACTTGAGCCGTACGATAACCCGATCCATGTAGAGGGGTACACCGACAGTCAGTTTATCTCTTCAGATCAGTATCCTTCAAACTGGGAGTTATCAGCGGCGCGTGCGGCGGGTGTTGTGCGTATTCTGGAGATGAATGGAGTGAAGGCGCAGCGGATGGCTGCGGTCGGTTTTGGCGAGTATCAGCCTCATGCCGATAACGATACGGAGAGTGGTCGGCAGATTAACCGGAGAATAATGATTGTGGTTACCCGGGATCGCAAAACTCAGCGCGTAGTGTCGGCTTTCGGCAGTGAGCAGGTGAGTGAAGATGCTGTCAGTGGTATTTTGACTGACAGCGGTTTGCCAGAGTCGTCGATTAAGCCGGTTAAAGATGACCAGGGGCGGATAATATTTCGTCGTAAGGACGCTTCTCAGCCGCTGGATACAGAAACATTAATGTCACCGGAGAATCGTTCTCCGCAGACTCAGGAGTCACCGCAGTAATGCAGGTATGGGCGGTAGCTAATCAGAAAGGCGGGGTGGGAAAAACCACAACCGCAGTTACTTTAGCGGGTTTGCTGGCTGATGCGGGCCAGCGCGTGTTGCTGGTGGATCTCGATCCTCATGGTTCGATGACCAGCTATTTTAAATATGATCCGGATGAACTTGAGAATAGCGTCTATGACCTGTTTCAGCCGGGTAGTGAAGTCACTATGAGACTGCTTGAGCCGTTGCTGATGCCGACATCAAACAGCGGTATCGATCTGATTCCGGCGACGACTGCGCTGGCGACACTGGAGCGAAAATCGGTTGGCCAGGAGGGCATGGGGCTGCAGGTTGCGAAAGCGTTACGGCTGGTAAAAGACCGCTATGACTATGTCGTCATTGACAGTCCTCCGGTGCTGGGTGTGCTGATGATCAATGCACTGGCTGCCTGCGGGCATCTGTTGGTACCGGTACAGACTGAGTTTCTGGCGTTGAAAGGGCTGGAGCGAATGTTGCGAACCATTACGATGATCAACCGGGCGAGAAAACGGCAGTTAACCTATACCCTGATTCCGACGTTCTATGATCGTACTATTCCCGCTTCGGTAAGCTGCTTACGCGAGTTGCATCAGCGCTTTGCTGAGAATATTGCTGCGTCTGTGGTGCCGGTGGACAGTAAATTTATTACCGCCAGTGCTAAAGGAATTACTCCGTCTGAGCTGGATCTGACGATGTCTGGTGTGCAAGCATATATCCGTATTTTACGCGGCCTGGCGGAGCGGGGCAGAGGATGAGTGAAGAGCAGTTAAACCGGCAGCAGCAGTTGGTGAAAGAATACCTGGATGCGTTGCTGACAGATGATCAAAGCCCTTACAGTATTGAGGCTGAACTGGAACTTTCAGAAGGGGCGTCCGACGATATGATGGAGGCACCTCTGGTCGCTTCGGAACTGCCGAAAGCCGGGCCGGATATGGACGAGATCGAGCTGGATGATCTGGAAATAACGCTGGATATGCAGATAAGTTATTCCGAGTCTGTCGATCCCGATCCCGATCCCGATCCCGATTCCCTGTCACAGTCTGCGATTGAATTAGCCCCGCAAGCGGTGTACCCCTCTGCGCCTGAAACCAGTCACGAGTCTGTAGTAGAAAAACAGCCTGAACCTGTTTCCGAAGCTGCAGTGGAACTCGTGCCAGAGGTGGTTTATCCAGCATCAATTGTTACTCAGGAACCGGTCTTAGAATCTTCATCTGAAGCCGTCGATGAGCTGGTATCAGAATATCCCCCTGAACCGGCTACGGATACGTCTGCTGAGTCGTTAGTGCAAGAGGCTATCGAACCTCAGGATGCCGCTTTACCGGGAATAGCGCCAGAGACCACACTTATTGAAGAGCCAGAGCCAGAGCCAGAGCCAGAGCCAGAGCCAGAGCCAGAGCCAGAGCCAGAGCCAGAGCCAGAGCCAGAGCCAGAGCCAGAGCCAGAGCCAGAGCCAGAGCCCGCAATGACACCGGAAGCTCCGCTGGAGGTTGATTCCGAGCCGCTGCAATGTCTGTTGGTGAAGATGTATGGTGTAAAACTGGCTCTGCCGGTTAAATACCTGCAGGGAGCTCATGATCTGAGCTCGATGAACCTCGAGTTAAGTGCAGAAGCTGACTGGATTCTGGGGAGTTATGTCGAATCGGGAAAACTGGTTCGGGTCGTCGATACCGGAATGTGGGTGATACCTGAACGGTATGAACCGGATAAAGCGGCCTATACCGAGCTGGTTAAGTTCAGGGACGCTGGCTGGGCCGTGACCATCGATTCCATGATTGGCGCCCAGGAGATTGAGGAAGACCTGATTACCTGGAATAACAATCCGCAAAGCAGACCCTGGCTACTGGGTACCTGTATGAAACATCAGTGTGCCGTGGTGAATGTACCGGCGTTGCTGCATGGACTGAATACGACATTGAGCCAGTAGTAAGGAGATAAGATGATCTGGTTAGCTCTGGCGGTGGTCGCCATCGTTTCATGCGTATCGATTGGATATTCAATCAACGCCCGCCGACAGTTGCACCAGCACCAGCGCCAGTATGAAGCGCTCATCAATGTGCTGCGTAATGAGATTCAGGCGCTGACCAGCAGCTCTATCGGCATGGGACACCGGTTGATGGATGTGGAAAATAAGCTCAATATTACCGCTGAAAAACAGCAAGAGCTGGCGAATCGTGATCCGGGGGTTTTGGCGTATAATCAGGCGGCCCGGTTGATGGAGATGGGGGCCGATGTTGATGATCTGGTTAAGAATTGTGGTATCGGGCGGCCTGAAGCTGAGCTAATGGCGCTGCTGCATAAAGAGATTGCAGCCCCGGATAATCGCAACTGAGCACTGTCTTTATCTCTTTCTGTTGAGTCTTTTTGCGCGCCGCCTGCTTGTGAGCTTATTCGTTATTAAGGTTATAGGTGAAGGCGATAATTTCGGCAATGGCACGATACAGGCTCTCCGGTATCTCATCGCCCAGTTCCAGACGCAGTAACACTTCTACCAGTTCGGGGCTTTCGTGAATATGTACATCATGCTCCCGGGCCAGCCGGATAATTTGCTCTGCAATGATGCCCTGACCTTTGGCCGTCACTTTTGGCGCGCCCTGATGATCGTAATTCAGGGCGATCGCTTTCTGATACTCTTCCGTTTTTTTGTTCACATTATCTCCGTTTCAGGTGATCACATCGATGAGCTGTTCGACCTGATTGGTCGGTTTGGGGGCTGCGCCTTGACTGCAGTGAACCGAATTAATGCTGTAGCCCTGAAGGTGTAACTGGCGATTAAAGTCGGGTAACTTTCCGTTCAGTTCCTCTGCAGTCGTCGCGAGGCTGCACCAGAAATGCGCGGTTATCTGATGCTCCTGTTCCAGCAACAGTTCCGCATCGATGGTGCCCTGCTCCAGAAGGTCGAAGTGAAGCCGGACCCGCCAGAGCCGTTGCCACTCATCTTCGGCCAGCTGTTTGCGGTGCTCTGATATTTTCAGCTCAACATTATCCAGCCGCTCCCCGTTCCTGACCGGCAGGTCCAGGGCAAAAAAACGCTCCAGGCCGCCATCACTGTTAATCCGGGTATTCTGAATGCTTTCCAACTGATTGCCGGTGACCCGGTTCAGTAAACCTTTCACCAGCTCATGCAGCTGCTGTCGTGCCTGTTCCGGTAACTTGTCGGCCTGCTGTAATAGCTGGTTCAGTTGATGTTTCATCTCTCCGGCGGGGATCTGACTGCGGGGATCGGCCAGATTACGCTCGGTGAACAGACCGCCATTTAAAAGGTTTTGCTGAACGCCGGGTTGTCCCGCGGTGGCAGACTCTGTTTTTACCCCGAACAGGTTAATCAGTGAACTGATAATGCTGTTTATCGGGCTTTTTTCGCCGCCGGCACGGCTGTTCAGTTGTTGCAGCTTTATCAGACTGTTGGCTACCGGCTGTTGTGCCGGTAATACATAGCGTAACGCGTCGCTGATGCTGTGATTGAGATTTTGATTCTGTGCCGGTGATGTCAGGGCATGTATCTGAACCTGATCGCTGGCGGTCCTGATCAGCAATACTTTACCGTCAAAGGGCAGCGGCGGTGGCGTTGTCAGGGGGAGCGTGCGACCGTTGATAGTGGCAATAAGGTTTCCCTCACCCGCACGGGCTTTTATCGCCAGCGAGAGCGTCGCCAGTACCGGTTGATTGATCGGTAATAACCGGTTTAGTCCGGTCAGGGAGCGAGGGGGAATCGTCGCCGTTGCGGTTGGTGGGGATTGCGATGACTGAGTCCCCGGTCGTTGCTGGCTGGGCTGTTCCTGTTGGCTCGGTTGATCGCGTCCTTTGATTTGTACGATGGGAGGCTGATCAGGGGCGATGGTCCGGTGATTGCCTGGCGGGGATATGGCTCCGCTTTGCTGTATCGGCTGTGACTGGGTCGTGGCGGGCTGGGTAAATGTCTGGGCTTGCAGTCCGGTTGCAGGCTGAGGGGCTGCGCTGCTCAGGAGCAGCTGTCCCGCAGGGGTACGGGTTAATGTGGCAGTGCTGCCGGGAGGCAGTGACTGGTTACTTTTCAATTGATATAACTGACTGCCGAGCTGTACCTGCAACTTAAATTGATTGGGGCGTACCGCATCAGGAGTGACCTGTTGGATGGTTATCCGGGTCGGGGAGTTCAGTGGCAGGGTGCGAACAAGCTCAGCGGCCGAAAGTGTTTTCCCGGCACTGGTTTGCAGGTTTTGTATGCTCAGTGGGTTAAGCACAATCAGTTTTCCTGTGCGGTTTGATAGTAGATATAGTTCTTTTGGCCCGGGTATGCACTACGGCTGTTTATTTTGTATATAATGCCTTGCTTTCGGCGGGTATTGCTAATTATAAAGGCGAGTTTGCCTGTTTTGTTTTTTGAGGGTGTTCTGTTGTCCACACCAAGACTGAAAATTGACAATCTGTTCTGCGAGCGGGATGAGCGGGTGTTGTTTGAAGGGCTCAGCTTTGAGGTCAATGCAGGTGAAGTGATCCAGATAGAGGGGCAGAACGGCAGTGGTAAAACCACGTTGTTGCGTATCCTCAGTGGTTTATCGCGTCATTTTGAAGGCGATATTTACTGGCAGGGAGAGCATCTGGATAACTGTGCAGAGAGTTATCGTGAATCATTGCTCTATTTTGGACATCAGCCCGGCGTGAAAGCGGTACTCACTCCGAGGGAAAATCTGCAGTGGTATGCGTCTTTGCACCCGGAGATGGACCTGAGTAAGCTGGATAATGCGCTGATTAAAGTTGGCTTGAAGGGGTATGAGGATGTTCCTTGTCATACTCTCTCTGCCGGTCAGAACCGCCGTGTAAGTCTGGCGCGACTCTATCTCAGCAGTGCTCCGTTATGGATTCTGGACGAACCCTTTACCGCCATTGATAAGCGCGGGGTGGCAGAGAAAGAGGCACTGATTACCGCCCATGCAGAACAGGGCGGTACCGTTATTCTGACGACCCATCACGAACTGGTGATGGGGGACAAGATTCGCAAGCTTAATCTTGATCAATTAGCGGGAACTTTATGAACGATAGTATGCCTAATCAGTCGGCAGACAAGTCGATGGCCCATGTATACAAAGTTGATGGTCCTTTCTGGGGTGCATTGAAGCGGGATCTGTTACTTTCATACCGGCGGAAAAGTGATCTGGTGAACCCGCTGATTTTCTTTTTGATGGTCGCAACTCTGTTCCCATTGGGCGTCAGCCCTGATCCAACCTTCCTCGCTGATGTGGCGCCGGGTGTGGTCTGGGTTGCTGCGTTACTGGCAACGCTGCTGTCGATGGACAGTCTGTTCCGTTCTGATTTTGAGGATGGAACACTGGAACAGATTTTACTCAGTCCCCAGCCACTCTATCTGGTTGTGCTGGCAAAAGTACTGGCGCACTGGATGCTGACCGGTTTACCGTTGACACTCCTGGCGCCGGTGTTAGGGGTTATGTTGTTTTTGCCAGGAGATGGCATGTGGGGGTTGGTACTGAGTTTGTTGCTTGGCACGCCAACCCTGAGTCTGATCGGTGCCATTGGTGCCGCGCTGACCGTTGGTTTGCGAAAGGGCGGCGTGTTAATTTCACTGCTGGTGTTGCCGCTCTATATCCCGGTACTGATATTTGGCAGTGCGGCGGTGCAGGGCGCAGTGACGGGGTTGCCCCTGGACGGGTATCTTGCCATTCTGGGCGCGATGCTGTCGCTCGGATTGGTGATGGCACCGCTGGCAATTGGTGCCGCATTAAGAATTAGTGTAAGTGGGTAAGACCCCGATAAGGTTGAAATATGGCTGATAAGAAGTGGATGCCACGTTGGTTTTATCAACTGGCTTCTCCCCGCTGGTGTTATGAAATTACCGGTAAATTACTACCTTTCTTTGCCGTGGCTGCAGTACTGCTGTTAGTGACAGGTACTGTCTGGGCGCTTGTTTTTGCCCCTGCTGATTACCAGCAGGGCAATAGTTTCCGGATTATCTATATTCATGTGCCGTCCTCTATCCTGGCACAGTCATGTTATATGCTGATGGCGGTTGCAGGTGCGATCGGTCTGATCTGGAAGATGAAAGTTGCCGATATGGTAGCGAAATGCTGTGCTCCGATCGGTGCATCTATCGCTGTATTATCACTGGCGACCGGAGCTATTTGGGGCAAACCTACCTGGGGGGCATGGTGGGTATGGGATGCCCGTCTGACCTCTATGCTGATTCTGTTTTTTCTCTACCTGGGGATTATTGCGCTGAACTCTGCTATCGAGAGTGAGCGGACTGCCGCTCAGTCTACCGCGGTGCTTGCACTGGTTGGCCTGGTGAATATCCCGATTATCAAATATTCGGTGGATTGGTGGAATACACTGCATCAGCCCGCCACCTTTACACTGACCGAACGCCCGGCGATGCCTGTAGAGATGTGGGTGCCTTTACTGGTGATGGCGATCGGTTTTTACTGTTTCTTTGCTGTGGTAATGATGCTGCGGTTGCGTAATGAAATTATCCAGCGTGAGCGTCGCAGCAGCTGGGTGCGCGATCTGATTACTGGTTGAGGGTATTAACTTGAGTTTTGAATCGTTTGCAGACTTTATCGATATGGGTGGTCATGGCCTCTATGTATGGCTGAGTTATGCCATCGCACTGATTGTGATTGTTATGAATATTGTTAACCCCCTGATGCAAAAGCGTCAGATCTTTAGTGAACAGGCCCGCCGCCTTCGCAGGGAGAAACAGCGCTAATGAATCCGAAACGTAAACAGCGACTGATTATCGTACTTTTTATCATTTTTGGTGCCTCCGTTGCAGTAGGGCTGGCCATGTATGCGCTGAACCAGAATATTAATCTGTTTTACTCGCCGACCGATATCGTTGAGCATAAAGCGCCGGAAGGCACCCGTATCAGAGCCGGTGGTATGGTGGTTGAAGGCAGCGTAAAGCGTGACCCTCAGAGTCTGCAGGTGACGTTTGATATGACCGATTATGCCAATCAGGTGACAGTGACTTTTACCGGTATTCTGCCTGACCTGTTTCGTGAGGGGCAGGGAATTGTTGCACAGGGTGAGATGAACAGTGAAGGGGTGTTTGAGGCGGTTGAAGTGCTGGCCAAACATGATGAAAACTATATGCCTCCGGAAGTTGCTGAAGCGCTTAAAAAGGCGGGGAAGATGCCTGAACAGATGCGCGCGACGGGAGCCGAGTAATTATGATTCCTGAACTGGGTCAATATGCGCTGATTCTGGCGCTCTGTATGTCTTTGTTGCTTGCTGTAGTGCCGATGGTAGGGGCGTCTGTTGGCAATACATTGCTAATGAACTATGCCCGGCCGCTGGCGGTGGGGACGTTCTTCTTTCTGGCGATCAGTATCACCTGTCTGGGCTACGCCTTTGTTGTGGACGACTTTTCTGTCGCCTATGTTGCTACCAACTCGAATACGTTATTACCCTGGTATTACAAGATAAGTGCGATCTGGGGGGGGCATGAAGGATCATTGCTGCTGTGGGTTGTGATTCTGAGTGGCTGGACAGTAGCTGTTGCGTTTAAAAGCCAGAATCTGCCAGTGGAAATTGTCTCCCGTGTGTTAGCGGTAATGGGTATTGTTGGGGTGGGCTTCACCCTCTTTACCCTGATGACATCGAGTCCGTTTGATCGTCACCTGCCTCAGTTTCCAGCGGAGGGCGGCGATCTTAATCCGCTACTGCAGGATATCGGCCTGATTATCCATCCGCCGATGCTGTATATGGGCTATGTAGGCTTCTCGGTTGCCTTTGCATTTGCGATTGCGGCGCTGCTGACCGGACGTCTTGACTCCGCCTGGGCGCGCTGGTCCCGTCCGTGGACCAATATTGCCTGGGCCTTTCTGACACTGGGAATCTTATTGGGCAGCTGGTGGGCGTATTACGAGCTTGGCTGGGGCGGCTGGTGGTTCTGGGATCCGGTTGAAAACGCATCATTTATGCCATGGTTGGTGGGTACCGCGCTGGTGCACTCACTGGCGGTGACTGAAAAACGCGGCGTGTTTAAAAGCTGGACCGTATTGCTGGCTATCTTTGCCTTCTCCCTCAGCCTGCTGGGAACCTTCCTGGTACGATCCGGGGTGCTGACATCGGTGCATGCGTTCGCGTCTGATCCGGATCGGGGGTATTTTATCCTGGCGTTACTGGTGATCACGATTGGTGGCTCTCTGATCCTATATGCGGTTAAAGCGGGCAATGTGAAGAGCGAATCCAGTTTTGCTCTGTTGTCACGGGAATCTTTACTGCTGTTGAATAATATTCTGCTGGTGGTTTCCGCCATGATGGTACTGCTGGGAACCATCTATCCGCTGATCGTTGATGCGATGGGCTGGGGTAAAATCTCAGTAGGTCCTCCTTATTTTAATTCACTCTTTATTCCATTGATGTTGTTGATTCTGGGAGCCCTGGGTATTGGCGTGGCTGCACGCTGGCGGGAAACCTCAGTGGTTTTCCTGTTGAAGCAGCTGTGGTTGCCAGCACTGCTCAGTGTGATTGCCGGTCTGCTGGTTCAGTCTTTTTACGCGGAGGTGTTTAATCTGACCGTAGCCGGGGTGATGTCACTGGTGTTCTGGGTGGTATTCAGCAGTATCAGAGATTTCTGGAAAAAAGTCGCTGGCCGGAGCAACCTTAAAGCGGCTGTATCGGGTATGTCCCGAAGCTACTTTGGCATGATTCTGGCGCATACGGGTATTGCGGTGACTGTCGTTGGGGCGCTGATGGTCAGCACTTATAATGAAGAACGTGATCTGCGGATGGCGCCCGGTGATGTGCTTAGTTTCAGTGAATACCAGTTTGAGTTTCTCGGCGCGCAGAAGAAGCAGGGGCCGAACTACAGCTCGGATATGGGTATCATTCGTGTCAGTTATAAGGGCGAGCTGTATGGCGAACTGCGTCCGGAAAAGCGTTTCTACCCGGCCCGGGGTAATGTCATGACCGAAGCCGATATCGATCCGGGGCTATTCCGTGATCTGTATGTTGCGTTGGGTGAGCCGCTGGAGAACGGCGCCTGGGCTGTGCGGATACAGCATAAACCCTTTGTTCGCTGGCTCTGGCTGGGCGGCTTACTGATGACCGCTGGTGGGTTACTGGCGGCTACCGACCCCCGCTACCGTAAACAGGCCCGGCGGGATGCTGCCCGGGCAGTCGCCTGATTAAGTGTTTCGATAGGTATGATGATGCGTCGAATAATTGTTATTTTGCCTCTGGTTCTGTTTGTTGCTCTGGGGTTATTTCTCTGGAATGGTATCGGAAAAGACACCGAGAGCATTCCTTCCCCGCTGCTCAATAAGCCGGTACCGGAGTTCAGTCTGTCAGCGCTTCTTGATGAGCAGCAAACGGTCACTGCGGCTGACCTGAAAGGTCGTCCGGCGTTGCTTAACGTATGGGCGACCTGGTGTCCGACCTGTAAACAGGAGCATGCGCAACTGAATCGCATGGCCCGGGATGAAGGAATCGTCATCTACGGAGTGAATTATAAGGATGACCGCGACAAGGCCAGAATCTGGCTGGATAAATATCTGAACCCTTACGCCCTGAATATTTATGATCCGGAAGGCAAGCTGGGCCTGAACCTGGGCGTGTATGGCGCACCGGAAACTTTCCTGCTGGATGCACAGGGAATCATTCGTTACAAGCATGTCGGAGCGATCGATGAGCGGGTCTGGAGTGAGTTGCGCCAGAAAATGCACCAGATGGAGGTGAACTGATGATCCGTCATATTTGCCTGGTGGTTCTGCTCAGCTTCAGCAGTTTAGTCAGTGCGGCGATTGATACCTACCAGTTTAAAGACGATGAGACCCGGGAGCGTTTTCAGGCACTGTCCACTGAGCTGCGTTGTCCAAAATGCCAGAACCAGAATATTGCTGACTCTAATTCGCCTATCGCCAAGGATCTGCGTAATGAGCTGCACCGGATGCTGGAAGAGGGAGCCGATGATGAGCAGGTGATCGATTTTATGGTGACCCGTTACGGTGAGTTTGTGTTGTATCGTCCCAGGATGTCAGAACATACTTATCTGCTTTGGTTTGGACCGGCCGCGTTACTGTTGATCGGTGTTGTCGTGGTGTTGTTGGTGAGTGGTAAGCGAAAGAAAGCTGAACCGGGTAAACCAGACAGTCGTTTAAGTGATGCAGAGAAACAACGGCTCGATCAGTTATTGAAACAGGAACAGAATAAATGACGGCGTTATGGTTAGGAATTGCACTGCTATCACTTCTTGCGGTGGCATTTGTTTTAGTTCCGGTTTATCAGGGGCGCCAGATTGAAAACGATATTCAGCCTGATGTTGATCGACGTGAGCTGAATATCTCTATCTATCAGGAACGTCTTGCTGAACTCGACGCTGAGCAGGCTGCAGGCAACCTTGATCAGGACAACTATGATTCTCTGAAGCTTGAGCTGGAGCGTAACCTGCTTCAGGATGTGGATGACACAGTTGCCTCTTCGGGTAAGCCTTTGCACGTTACCCGGCAGGCGATCATTACGGCATTTCTGCTGGCGGCGCTGATCCCCGCAATGGGACTGGCGATCTATAGTGAATATGGCCGTTCCGGAGATCTGGCCGTGGCGATGAACCGGCCCGCGGACCCGTTTGATGGGCGCCAACCGACCGTTGAAGAAGCTGTGACTGCATTGCAGGAACGTCTCAACGAGGAACCGGAAAATCCGGAAGGTTGGTACTTACTGGCTAACACCTTTATGAGCATGCAGAACTATACTGCGGCTGCAGATAGTTACGCTCAGGCGTTGAAATACCTGCCTGAGGATGCTCCTCAGTATGCCGGTGTGAATGGACAGTATGCACAGGCACTGTTCTTTGCAAATAGCGGTAAAATGAACCTGCAGATTCGCAGTGAGGTTGATAAAACCCTGTCGATTGATCCCTTTGACGTGACTGCACTGGGTCTGCTGGGGATCGAGTCTTACGAGTCGGAGGACTATCGGGCGGCGATGGAATTCTGGCGTAAAGCGTTGACCAATGCCAGTGTCGAGCAGGCTGATTCGCTGAAATCCGGCATCACCTCTGCCCGGGATAAACTGATTGCAGCAGGAGAAAGTGTTCCCGACCTGCCTGAGCTTGCTGAGGTGAAACTGGAACTGTCGGTCAGCCTGAGCGCTGAACTGCAGAGTCGTGTAACACCGGATATGGCCGTGTTTATCTTTGCCCGCCCGGTGGGTGGACGAATGCCTCTGGCGGCAAAACGGGTTACCGTAGCGGACCTGCCCATCAAAGTCGTTCTGGATGATAGTTTGTCTATGAGTCCGCAAGCGAAGCTTTCTGCTGCTGAAACGGTTGAGATTGTTGCGCGTATATCCGCTTCGGGACAACCTACACCGGAACCCGGAGACCTGAGCGGAACCATTTCTCCTGTTGCTGTTCATGGCCAAGTTGATATATTAGAGCTGTCTATTGATCATATAGTTGAATGATTGATCAAATTCAGGACAATAGAGAGTCTGTCACCGACAATAAATTCAAATAAGGGTAATATCTGGCAATGGAATTAGGATTACGCGAATGGCTGATTATCGGTGGCGCGATAGTTGTTCTCCTGATTGTGTTGGATGGCTGGCGCCGGATGCGGGGTAGCGGTAACCGGCTGAAGATGAAAATTGATAAGTCGTTCAGCGATATTCCGGATGTGCCCGAAGAATCATTCAACCCTGAACTGCCCGGTGGTGGAGCAAGGGTTGTTGGCCGGGCGGCTGGGACGACTGATAGTGCTACTGATGCCCGTCGTGAGCCTGTGTTTGGTAATGATGAACTGGATCTTTCATTGCCCAGAACGGCTAACCTGGTTGCCGAAGAGCCTGGCCTGGACAAACCGCTTTCTAAATATCAGACTGCTCAAGAGCCGGTCACGTCCGGTTCCGGTACCGTTCCGCAAGTGCCTGGGTCTTCCCGGAGTTTTACAAAACCTTCCTGGAAGAAAAAGTCGGTTGAGCAGAAATCAGAGCATATAAGCCCGACTTTTTCAGAGGATGAGCATGATCCTCTTTTCGCGTCATCTGACAGTTTTCCTCCACACCATGATGGTCCTTCGTTTGATGAGATGGATGAAGGGGTCTCTGCTGTGCGTGTGGTTCGGGTGGCCGACCCGGCCCCTCTCTCTGAACAAGAGGAACCGCAACCCCCGGTTGTCATTCCGGAAGAGGCGTCTGTTGATGAGGCGATGATTCCTGTTGTGAAGCATATTGCTGATCAGCCTGAGATCGCTGCAGAAGAGGACGAAGCGTCAGTCGAATACCGTTCCGGCGCTGAGCCTGAAAGCTCTGAATCTGAGAGTGATGAACCTGATATACATGAATTTGACAGCACTGACGCTGACACCATTGAAACTGAAGACGCGGAACCTGAAGACTCCGAACCTGAAACGGTAGAGCTGTTTCCCGTCGATGAGGATGAGTCAGACTCTGCACCTGAATATGCAACAGCTCAGCCAGAGGCGGCATACTCTGCTGAAGATGATGACCTGATCGACTCACTGCCTGAGGGGTTTCGAACCGACAGCGTGTCTGAAAGTGATGACGATGAAGATGATCATGGGTTTGACTATACCCGCCCGGTGAGTGAACTGATGCGCCCGGTACGCGAAGATAACAATCAGCTGCAACAGGCCGCGATGGATCTGCCGGAACATCAGGAATCTATTTTTTCACTGATTGATGAGCCTGCAACTGCATCGCAATCCCCTTCTGAACGATCCGGGCTTGAACAGTCCGAGCTTAAACAAGCCCGGGCTGAGCAGAAACCGGAGCCAGAAATCGAGCCAGAACATTTTTCTGCCACCCGGGATGAACCGGGCGACCTTGCTGATGGTTTCTTTGTTGATGAGCCGGCAAGCCCGTCATCAGAAAAAGCTGCAGAAAAACCTGTAGAAAAAGCGGAAACATCTGACAGCGCTATCGGCATTAAGGGACAGTCACTGCAGAAGATTCCTGAAGCCGATAAAGTATTGGTCATCTCAGTGGTGGCAGCAGAGGGGGGAGAAAGCTTTTCCGGTCGTAGTCTGCTGCAAATTCTGCTGGCGTGCGGTATGCGCTATGGCGATATGAAAATCTTCCATCGCTATGAAGATGGTATCGATCAGGGCGCAATCCAGTTCAGTATGACCAACGCGCTTGAACCGGGCTATTTTGATATCGATACCATGGATAATATGGAAACCCGGGGGGTCACCTTCTTTATGTCAATGGAAGAGCCCCGCGATGTGATGAATGCTTACGAGTGCATGCTGGCAACCGCTGTTGCCGTGGCCAAAAACCTGCACGGCGTATTATTGGATGAGAACCGTTCTACCATGCGGGATCAGACCAAAGAGCACTACCGCGAGCGCATCCGCACGTTTGAAATGCGTAAACTGAAAAAAACCACAACCGCCTGACAGTTCCAGATAAAAGCCAATGAAATCTGATATTTCCATTACGCAGCTGCTTGAGCAGTTGCGCGATCAACTGCGTCACTACAACTATCAATACTATGTTCTTGATGATCCTGAGGTGCCGGATGCAGAATATGATCGTTTGTTTCATCAGCTTAAAAAACTGGAAGAGGAAAACCCGGAACTTATAACAGCAGACTCGCCAACACAGCGAGTCGGTGCCGAGCCTCTGGCCGCCTTTACTCAGGTGCGTCATGAGATGCCGATGTTATCGCTGGATAACGCATTTTCAGCCGACGATATGCGCAGCTTTGAAAAACGGCTGCGTGACCGGCTCAAGCTTGGTGATGAAGTCACCATTGAGTTTGCCTGTGAACCGAAACTGGACGGTATCGCCATCAGTCTGTTGTATGAAAATGGTGTCTTAGTCAGAGGGGCAACCCGGGGCGATGGCAGCACTGGAGAAGATATTACGCTGAATGTGCGTACCATAAACTCCATCCCGCTGCGTCTGATGGGGGCGGATTATCCCGAAAGGCTTGAAGTGCGCGGTGAGATCTATATGCCGCGTAAAAGCTTTGAACGACTGAATGAACAGGCGCTTAAACGGGGTGATAAGCCTTTTGTTAACCCCCGCAATGCGGCTGCCGGAAGCCTGCGACAGCTGGACCCTAAGATTACTGCGCAGCGGTCACTGGAGATGTGCTGCTATTCTGTGGGTGTTGTCAGTGGTGGTGAACTGCCGGATAGCCATGCCGCTATTTTACACCGGCTGGCAACCTGGGGACTGAAAATCAATGCGGAGATGGCGGTTGTCGAGGGCGCAGAAGGTTGCCTTGAATATTTTGATAAGCTCTCAGCGAAGCGTGATCAGCTTGCTTATGAGATCGATGGCATCGTATTTAAGGTTAACGATATCGAACTGCAACGGCAGTTAGGATTTGTCTCAAGGGCGCCACGCTGGGCGATTGCCCATAAGTTTCCGGCGCAGGAAGAGATTACGCTGGTCAAGGCTATTGAGTTTCAGGTGGGGCGAACCGGAGCGATCACGCCGGTTGCCCGGTTGGAACCGGTATTTGTCGGCGGCGTTACCGTGAGTAATGCAACCCTGCATAATATGGATGAGGTTAAGCGACTGGATGTCAGGGCGGGGGATAGCGTTATTATCCGCCGGGCCGGTGATGTGATTCCTCAGGTAGTTTCAGTGGTGACTGAACGGCGTCCCGAAGATACTCAGCCTGTCAGCCTGCCAGAGTGCTGCCCGGTATGTGACTCCGAAATTATTCGCGTTGAGAGCGAAGCGGTTGCCCGTTGCTCAGGCGGTCTGAGCTGCGCAGCTCAGCGCAAAGAAGCGCTGAAACACTATGTATCCCGAAAGGCGATGGATATTGACGGGCTGGGTGAGAAACTGATCGACGGGCTGGTAGAGAAAGAGCTGGTGCATAGTCCGGCAGACCTCTATCGGTTACACCATCTACAGCTGGCCAGTATGGAGCGGATGGGAGACAAGTCAGCGACTAAATTGTTGCAGAGCATTGAAAAAAGCAAAGCAACAGAGCTGGCGCATTTTATCTATGCGCTGGGAATCCGGGAGGTCGGTGAAGCGACTGCGAGAACCCTGGCTGTTTATTTTGGCTCGCTCGAAGCGGTTATGGAGGCCAGCGAAGAAACACTGCAGACGGCTCCGGATATCGGCCCGGTCGTGGCACAATATATCGTCAGCTTTTTTCATCAGGTGCATAACCGTGAAGTGATACAGGCACTTCGTGATGCCGGTGTTCACTGGCAGGATGTTGAAGTCGATCAGGATGCTCAACCACTGACCGGTCAGACCTGGGTATTGACCGGGTCACTGGAGCAGATGCCCCGGACCGAAGCGAAAAAACAGCTGTTGGCACTGGGTGCAAAGGTCGCAGGCAGTGTTTCTAAGAAAACTGATTGTGTAGTGGCAGGCCCGGGTGCCGGGTCTAAACTAGAGAAAGCTGAAGAACTGAATATTCCGGTTATGGATGAACCTCAGTTACTGGCTTTATTGGCGAAATATAACGGCTAAGAGTATCAGACAGATGCGCAGATCGACATTTTACAGATCAATACCGGTATGTTTGTTAAGTGCTATGGTGCTGCAGGGGTGTAGTGATATTGCTCAGGTCGTGCCAGAGCGATTTGTAAAACCAGATAACCAGTTTTGTCTTGGACTGTACGAGAATAATGACTGGCTCGATGCGGCTGTTGCCACTGAAAGTCGCTGGGGTTTGCCGTTGCATATCGCACTGGCGGAGCTGAATATGCCGGTCGGTACTGAGGCAAGCGCGTACATCGTGCCGGTTAATTCGGACTGGGAAGAGTATCGCGTGGCGAGTGAAAACTGGGCCGGCGCCGTTTCCGATATCACCACTGCCGTGGATTTTCTCGGCTGGCACGCACAGATGGCCAGCCAGCGCAACGATCTGAATATGAATCAGGCAGGCAAACTGTATATCGCTTCGAGAATTGGTCATGGCGGACTGCATCGCCTGGAGTATCGCCCCGACCCGCAATTGATTCGTCAGGCTGACGCGGTGGATCAGCGCGCGCAGCAGTACCGACAAGACCTGAAAAACTGCCCCCGTATCCGGGAAAGGGCAGATAGCTTCTTTCGCTGGCCCTGGTGAGCGATGATTATCCCCTGGGAACAACTGCAGCCCGACACGCTCACAAGCCTGATAAAGGAGTTTGTCACCCGTGACGGTACTGACTATGGCTTTAATGAAACAACCACTGATACGCGAATAGAGCAGGTTAGAGCTAAACTGAGACAGGGGGAAGCAGTGGTACTGTTCAGCCAGAGTACAGGACAGTGCAATATAGTTGCCCGTAACAGTTTATAGTTGTCAGAGGTCTCATTATGGATCAGTTGGAACAGATTACAGCGCTGATTGCGCTGACTATGGGGGTTGGCTGGGCCAGCGGCATCAACCTCTATGCAACGGTCCTGATGCTGGGTCTGATGGCCAATATGGGGAATCTGCAACTGCCGGCCGGATTGGAAGTAGTTGCCGATCCGATGGTGCTGATGGCTGCCGGGTTTATGTACTGCGTAGAGTTTTTTGCCGATAAAATTCCCGGCGTTGATACCGGCTGGGATACCCTGCATACCTTTATCCGGATTCCCGCTGGCGCCGCACTGGCTGCCGGTGCGGTGGGTGATATGAATGAAGCGGTTATTGTCGCTGCCGCCCTGGTCGGTGGGTCGTTATCCGCTACCAGCCACGCCCTTAAAGCGGGCGGGCGGGTGATGATTAATACCTCCCCGGAACCGGTGACCAACTGGACCGCCTCAGTAACAGAAGACCTGGCCGTATTTGGTGGCTTATGGGCCGCACTGAACTATCCTGTGGCTTTTCTGATAGCGCTGGTGCTTTTTATCGCGCTGGTGATCTGGTTGCTGCCAAAGATCTGGCGTGGTGTAAAAAAGGTATTTGCGTTTCTGGCCAGACTGTTCGGCGGTCGGGATGACAGTATTCAGATCAATGAAAACAACAATGCTCTGCCTCATCGAAATGGCAGGTTTAAAAACTGAAGCAGACTTATCGACTGTCCAGCCATTCGTTATTGATCAGTGACTGCAGCAGATCCGTTCGGGTAATAATCCCCAACAGGCTGCCGTTATCCTGAACGATAGGAATACAGCTCAGGTGATGTTCGACGCAGCTGACCGCCAGTTGGCGAATATTAGTATCCGGCGTGGCGGTAATCACCTGCTTTGAATAGCATTGTTCGATGGTGTCTTCAATACTGTGTGGCTGGGCTCCGTGAGAGCTCAGGTACTGCAGCAAGAGTTTTTCTGTAACAATTCCCATCAGCCTTCCGGCGCCAGAGAGTACCAGAAGGTGGCTGATACCAAACTGCTTCATCTTGTACAAAGCCGATTGTATTTTGCTGCCCTGTAATACCGACTGAACCGGATGCGACATAATCAGCGATGCAGGAATATAGGAGCGTGGTTGCTCCTGAGCGGTACTGCTGCCGCCGGTCTGACTGTAGATAGATGCGGCTTTGCGGGCGTTTCCCTTTACCTGAGGCCCGGATTCATGGTGCAGAATCTGATCTGCATGATTCTTTTCATGGTCCTTTTCGCCACCTACTTCTGCTGTACGGGCAGTCGCACTCAGCTGCTCTACTCCGCGGGGGGGGAATATTGACTTTACCGGTGTCTGGATACGATAACCCTGATCGTAAATTACCAATGCCATAACTGTTTATTACTACCCTGAAAAACGATAGATACTATATCGCCCGTCTGATCAGATTCTTGATGATGAATCGTGCAGGACTCAGCTTATCAACCAGCTCTTTTTCCAGTGGTAAAGGCTCGTTATCAAGCATCGAAGCGATAATCTCTCCACTTATTGGACCACTGATAAGGCCTTTTGATCCATGTGCAAGATTTGCGAATAAACCGGGGAAATGATGCGGTGGAGTGTCAATGACAGTCTTGGCATCATGGCGTAACCGCGCATAGTCATTGAGAAAAGACTCATACACAGGCACCGGACCAATGATTGGCAGTTTGTCCGGTGATGCGCAGCGGAATCCAACCCGGCCATCAAGCCCTTTTTCAGTGTGGTACTGGGACAGCGAGTCACCAAGTTCCGGTGCCATATCAGACACTTTAGCAAGATTATGCTGGTGGCCCGAATCACGAATATCCGTTGCGTCATCTCTAAGGTCAAAGGTCGCACCAAAACAGAGACGTCCCTCTTTGGCAGGAGAGATATAACCTTCGCTACAGAGAACCGTTTTCAGTTGTGGCGCATCGTTCACAGCATTGGTGAGAGAGACCTGGCCACGAATAGTCTGTACAGGCAGATGGTTAAGCTGTTCAAACAATCTGCTGTCAGCTGCCGATGCGATGACGGCAACCGATGCGGTCAGTATTTGATTGTTTCGGGTGTAGCCCTTCCAGTGGTTGTCGTCACGTTCGAGTCGGGTTATCTCAGTATCAGTGACCACGGTGATATTTGGCTGGTCAGCTAACCACTGACACAGTAAAGGGGGCGTAACCCAACCGGCATCGGGAAAGAACAGACCGCTATTACTGAGCGGCGTTCCTGCAATCGCTGAAGCTTTACACTGGTCTGCAAACCGAACCACCGAGTCGGGGTAGTTGCCGGACTTTACCAGTTTTTGTTGTTTAGCCAGTTCTTTATCACTGGCCGCCAGCTGTAACAAGCCGCAGGGTGACCAGATATCTGCGTGATCTGCCAGATTCTGTGTAAGAAAGTTGCTGCTGTAGAGAAAGCCGGAAAGGTGAAAGCGACTGGCGGGTATCGGTTCCACTGGGAGTTTGGCATACAGCGCCCCCTGACGATTCCCCGACCCTTCGGCGGCAATCCTGGTGTTTTTATCCACAAGGGTTACTTTCCAGCCTCGCTTAGCCAAAGAGTATGCAGTGGAACATCCGGCTATTCCGGCACCGATAATCAGCGCCGATCTGTCACCGGTATGCTTGTGGGGTAGCTGGAACCAGGCGGGCGACAATGTTGGTGCCGTCTCTTCCATGGGTGCTGTTTCTTCCATAGGCTTCGTTTCTTCCATGAGTGCGGTATCTTTCGTTGACGCTTCTGCGGTAAAACAACCGGTTAACATATCCCATTTTGGGCCAAAACCATCCGTTCTCTTGACCTGAAACCCCACTGCTCTCAGCCCGCGCTTTACAATGCCCGCAGAGGTAAAGGTCGCGAATGTTGTGCCTGGCTTGCTGAGTCTGGCGACCTGTTTAAATAAAGCCGGACTCCACATGTCAGGATTTTTAGCGGGGGAAAAGCCATCCAGAAACCAGGCGTCGACTTGTGCATCCAGCTGGCGATAGCATTCAACCGCATCACCGAGCATTAGCGTCAGGGTCACCCGGCCGTTATCGAAACATAGACGGTGAAAACCCGGAACGTTACTTGGATATTGAGCAATCAGTTGTTCAGACAGCTCGTTGAGTTCAGGCCATAACGCGAGTGCTTTGGTCAGATCATCAGGTGCAATCGGATACTTTTCGACACTGATGAAGTGTAGCTTTGCTGAAGCTGGTGCCTGTTCATTAAACAACGCCCAGGCCGTCAGGAAATTAAGCCCGGTACCGAAGCCGGTTTCGGCGATAGTGAGTGACTCTGTTGTCTTGAAACGGTCGCTTAGCGCATTGCTGTCGAGAAATACGTGGGTGGTTTCAGCGAGACCGTTTTCGATGGAGAAGTAGATGTCATTGAACTTTGTTGATAAAGGGGCTTCAGAAGACCAGTCAAGGTTGGCAGATTTATTTGGTTTTTTCATAGCACTTTGAGTAATAACCCTGGGCAGTAATACCATACTTACGCAGAGCAATTGTATAGAATGTATTTAATCTGTGCTTGGGTTTATGCACAGTCTGTTCAGGTAATGCAGCTTGTGCAAATACGAAAGGAATGAGTGAATGAAACTATTGGTTACAGGGGGTGCCGGATTTATCGGCTCCGCAGTGATTCGCCATCTTATTCAACATACTTCGGACAGTGTCGTGAATGTTGATAAGCTGACGTATGCTGGAAATCTTGAGTCTCTGGAATCAGTCGTAACAAGTACTCGCTACCGGTTTGAACAGGTCGATATCTGTAACCGGGAAGAACTCAGAAGGGTGTTTGTTGAGCATCAGCCGGATGCCATAATGCATCTGGCAGCCGAATCTCATGTAGATCGTTCTATCGATGGGCCCGGGGCATTTATCGAAACCAATATTGTCGGAACTTATACTCTTTTGGAGATTTGCCGATCGTACTGGGCTGACCTTCCATCGGAACGAAAAAACGCGTTCCGCTTCCACCATATATCAACCGATGAAGTCTTTGGGGACCTGCCGCATCCGGCAGACTTTGACAATGCGCCTGAGCAGCTGTTCACTGAACAAACACCTTATGCACCCAGCAGTCCCTATTCCGCGAGTAAAGCCAGCTCTGACCATCTGGTGCGCTCCTGGATGCGTACTTACGGCCTACCTGTGTTGATAACTAATTGTTCCAATAATTATGGTCCTTATCATTTTCCGGAAAAGCTGATCCCCTTGGTGATTCTCAATGCGCTGGAAGGCAAACCGCTACCCGTTTATGGGAAAGGTGATCAGATCAGGGACTGGCTGTATGTCGAAGACCACGCCAGGGCTTTGTATAAAGTTGTCACCGAAGGCAAAGTGGGAGAAACCTATAATATCGGTGGGCATAATGAGAAGCAGAACATCGAAGTTATACATACACTGTGCGATATCTTACAGGATCTGGCGCCAGGGCATATCCAATATCGAGACCTGATAACTGAGGTAAAAGATCGGCCAGGGCATGACAGACGTTATGCTATTGATGCAGGAAAGATCGGTCGTGAGCTTGGTTGGCAGCCAGCGGAAACCTTCGAATCCGGTATTCGAAAAACCGTACAATGGTATCTGGATAATCTTCAATGGTGCCGGCGGGTACAGGACGGCAGTTATCAGCGTGAGCGCCTAGGCGTTTCTGATTACAGTAAGGATAAATTATGAAAGGTATTATTCTTGCCGGGGGCTCCGGAACCCGGTTATACCCCATCACTAAAGGCGTGTCGAAACAGTTACTGCCCATCTATGATAAGCCGATGGTGTATTATCCGCTATCAGTACTCATGTTGGCGGGCATCCGTGAAATCCTGATCATCTCCACCCCGGAAGACCTGCCCAGCTTTGAAAAGCTGCTAGGCGATGGCAGTAACTTTGGCATTCAGCTCAGTTACGCGGAGCAGTCAAGTCCAGACGGATTGGCACAAGCCTTTATCATTGGTGAAAAGTTTATTGGTGATGACAACGTGTGTCTCGTATTAGGTGACAATATCTTCTATGGACAAGGTTTTTCACCCAAGCTCAAGCAGGCTGCTGCCCGAAAATCGGGTGCTACAGTGTTCGGATATCAGGTGAAAGATCCTGAGCGTTTTGGTGTGGTTGCGTTTGATGTAAACAAGAAAGCAGTTTCTATTGAAGAGAAACCAGAACAACCAAAGTCTAACTATGCCGTAACCGGCCTCTATTTCTATGACAATGACGTGATAGAAATTGCTAAGCAGGTGAAACCATCACATAGGGGAGAGCTGGAAATTACCAGTATTAACCAGGCCTATTTAAAACGGGGAGATCTGAGAGTTGAGCTGCTGGGCCGCGGTTTTGCCTGGCTAGATACGGGTACTCACGAAAGCTTGTTGGAAGCGTCTCAGTTTGTTGAAACGATTGAGAGGCGCCAGGGTTATAAGATCGCCTGTCTGGAAGAGATCGGTTTTAATCAAGGCTGGCTCGACAAGGAACAATTACTTCAGCAAGTGGTGGGTTATAAGAATAATGGCTACGGCCAATACCTAATGGACATATTGGAATCAGTTGAATGATCCCTGTTACCAAGCCGTACCTTCCCAACCGGGAGAAACTCAATAAATATATAGATGGTATCTACGAGCGAAACTGGCTGACTAATAACGGCCTGTTGGTGCAGGAGTTGACTTGCCGTTTGCAGGAATATTTGGGGGTGGAACATCTCCTGCTTGTAGCTAATGGCACATTGGCTTTACAAATTGCCTATAGAGCTTTGGGCATCAGTAATTGTCAGCCAGGGGAACGCCCGGAAGCTATCACGACGCCTTTCACTTTTATAGCCACGTCCAGCTCCCTGAAGTGGGACGGTGTGGAACCGGTGTTTGTGGATATTGATCCAAATACCTGGTGCATGGATCCCGCTAATATCGAAGCAGCCATTACACCTGAGACGCGAGCGATTGTGCCGGTGCATGTATTTGGCAACGCCTGTGATGTTGAAGCGATCGGAGATATTGCCCGTAAGCACGATCTTAAATTGATATACGACGCTTCTCATGCTTTTGGTGTGAAATATAAAGGTGAAAGCCTGCTCAGATACGGCGATGCGGTTACCCTCAGCTTCCATGCCACTAAACTGTTCCATACGGGTGAGGGTGGGGCGATAGTATTCAAGCGTAAGGAAGATCTGGAACGGGCCAGAAAGATGATTAATTTTGGTATTACGGGTCCTGAATGCATTGAGGAGCTGGGTATTAATGCCAAAATGAATGAGCTTCAAGCCGCGATGGGGTTGTGTGTACTGGATGAAATGGATGAAAACCTTAAAGTAAGAGCGGATGTTTGGCTGCGGTATGAACAAGTGCTGGGTAAAACCTTACAGCTGCAACTCAAACATCAATCGCTTGGCTATAACTATGCTTATTTTCCGGTAGTTTTTAACAGCGAGGAAGAGGCTATGCGTGTTGCTGCTGCACTCAAAGAACATGGCGTGCAGGCAAGGCGATATTTTTATCCATCACTGGAATCAGTATCCTGCCTTGGTGCTCAGGCAGACCCGCCGACTTCAAAGGATGTAGCGAGTCGGATATTGTGCCTGCCTGTTTTTGATCAGTTGGCTCAAGCAGATCAAAGAACCATCATCGCGTTGATCGAGGCGGAGCTAACGCTATGAAACTCGCGGTCATGCAGCCCTACCTATTCCCTTATATCGGCTATTTTCAGCTCATATACGCAGCGGATTTGTTCTTGCTTTATGATGATGTCTCGTACATTAAGCAGGGCTATATAAATCGGAACAGAGTGCTCTCTCCGAATGGAGAGGTGAGATTTATAGTGCCAGTACCGGGAGCATCCTCAAATAAGCTGATATCCGGTTTATACTTCTCTACTGACGTGGTAAAGGTTTTAAAAACCTTTGAGCAAAGCTACTCCAGGGCACCTTATTTTGAGGCTGTTTATCCATTAATTCGACAGGTTATAGAACATGAAGACCGCAGCATCACTTCAGTGTGCCTGAAGAGCTTCGAGGCAATCTTTTCGTACCTGGGGCTAGATAAACAGTTCAAGAAGACAAGTGAACTCGACTATGAGCGAACCGAATCGGCACGAAATCGATTGATAACATTGTGTCATAAGTTTGAGGCTGACTGTTACATCAATGCACCCGGAGGCCGGTCACTCTATAGTAAGTCAGATTTTGCTGCGCATGGAGTAGAACTGAAGTTCATCCATTCATTGCCTGTAAAGTACCAGCAAGGTAGAGGTGAATTTGTGCCCAACCTGTCTATTATTGACGTGCTTATGCATTGTTCACAGGAGAAAGTAGTTAGTCTAATGAAACAGTATGAACTTAATTAAGTGGCTGGCTAACCATTAAAAGTGCAGAGGGGATGTTTGTTGATGAAGCATAAACTCGATAAATCGATTGGCGGGTACCAAGGCCTTGACCTTCCATTTATTGACGCACAGCTAGACCAAGTTACGGCGAGAACAAACTCGGCAAGATCAGCTATCAAAGTAATCTTGAAATCGATCGACGCCAAAAAAGTTTGGTTGCCCGCGTATATCTGTGATGCTGTTGTTGATGCGGTGAAAGATCTGGATATTGCTTTTGCGTATTACAACCTTAGCCCGACTTTCGATGTAGATACTCTGGTTCAGCTAGGAAAAGGAGAATACATACTTATAGTTGATTATTTTGGAACGTTTGGTGATTCAGTAAAACGAAGTCTAAATAGATTCGGTCATGCCAATACGATTGTTGATTGCTCTCAGGCTTACTTTTCTGAGCATGTAGGCGCCTTAGCCACGGTCTGGTCACCAAGAAAATTTTTTGGCCTCCCAGATGGTGGATTATTATATTCTGATGATCCTCGCATCAAACAACCACAAAATCGAGATAATACCTCAGAGACCCGTATGGGCCACCTGATAGGCAGACTAACCAATAGTCCTGAAACAGCCTACCAGAAGTTTGTGGAAGCCGAGCAGGCAGTAGCGGGTTTACCCGTACAAGGCATGTCTGAGTTGACTGAACGTCTGTTGTTCTCTACGGATCATAAAACCATCAAGATTGCACGAGCTCGAAATGCCCGCCACCTTCATGAGCATTTGAGTAAGTACAATAAGTTAGATCTTAATTTTGACAACAGTACAGCACCGTTGTGCTACCCGTTCCTTCCGAATGTAAAGGTAACCAGTAGGTTGGAACTGATAAAAAATAGGGTGTTCGTTCCCTGCTACTGGCCTGAAGTATTGGCCCGAGTGGAAGAAGGAAGCTTTGAATGGGATTTGGTGACTTATGGCCTTTTTTTACCATGCGATCAGCGGTACAGCGATCATGAGATGGACAGACTTATAAGTCTGTTGGCAATTGAATAAAAGGTTTTAATACATGACAGTATCAGAAAGTCGAACAGAAAAGTACGCGCGTGTTTCAGAGCTTGAGGCGTTGTTGAAAGATCTCAATGGTAATTTGGCAAGTACGAATGAAAACTACCTTGGCGAATCAGTTGAGCGGTTTTCTAAAATATTCCTTATAGGGCCTCACCGATCAGGTAGCACTTTGTTTATGCAATGGCTAGCAAACAGTGGTTTGGTAGCCTACCCAACTAATCTGTTGTCGCGTTTTTATGGCGCACCTTTAGTTGGCGCTAAAATCCAACAGTTATTAACTGATCCTCGTTTTAATTTCCGTAACGAAATTCTGGATTTCAACTCAGAGATCAACTTCAGTTCTGATAATGGTAAGACTAAAGGCGCGCTGGCGCCGAACGAATTCTGGTACTTCTGGCGGCGTTTTCTGCCCTTCGATCAACTGGACTATCTGCCCAGCTCGGAGTTAAAAGAAAAGGGTAATCTTGCAGGATTTAGAGATGAACTGAATGCTCTGGCGAATATATTCGAAAAGCCCTTCGCCATGAAAGCCATGATTATGAATCAACATATCGCTGAGCTGGCTGAGCAGTTCGACAAACCCCTGTTTGTCTGGATTCGTCGCGACCCGATTTTTAACATCCAGTCTGCTCTGGAAGCCCGTAAGCGACAATACGGTGATATTAACACCTGGTATTCTTTCAAGATCAAAGAATACCCACACCTTAAAGACCTGGATCCGCTGGAATCAGTAGCAGGTCAGATAGCTGCTATTAATCGCTCAGTAGACCTGGGTATCGCCGAAATACAGGATCATATGAAATTGGTAGTTCAGTATGAAGATTTCTGTCAGCGGCCAGAGCATTACTTTGACGAGATCACAAGCCGACTGATTGAGCAGGGCGGTATTGATGAAGGAGGGATCCCTGCATATTGTGGTGAGGCTTGTTTCTCAAATACGAATGATTGGCGATTGAAGGAGTATAGTCAGGACGATGCAGTTCGGGTTTATAAAACAATGTCAGGCCGCTAGGAATAAATAAGACGGTGTTAGCTAAAATTAAAAGGAGGTATAGCTGGCTCGCAACCAGTACCATGCACCAGCGTAAGGCCGCCGGCAAGGTTAAGGATTTCTGTTTTGGCAGAAATAAAATCGACACTATCTCCCTTAAACACGCTTTTGAAGATCTAGGCTGTTCTGTGGTAATTCATATATAGCAGATTCATGTATAACGTTGTTCGGGGGTACTAAAACCGTTGATAATGTTCCGCACGATAGGGAAACTATAATTGCGCAGTACTGAAAAGTTGATGCTTCTTATTGTCTCCAGTGGGGGGAGACGGACATGAATTCAAGTCTCAATCAATGAAGGAAATAAACCGGAAAATCGGAGCAGGGGTGTTGTGGAATCTGGCAGGCCTGTTCATGACAAGGGGAGCCAATACGCTATTTATGCTGTTGTTGGCCCGGCTACTAGCACCGGAAGCCTTTGGTCTTATTGCCATGGCTTCGTTGGTGTTTGAGCTAGCTAGCGCCTTTATTAATTCTGGTCTTGGCTCCGCATTAATCCAAAGTAAAAAGGTTACAGATACGGATCTTAATACTGTGTTTTATACCAATCTTCTGCTGAGTGGAGTGGCCTATACGGGCCTGTTCGTAGGAGCCCCTTTTATTGCAAGCTTCTATAGTCAGCCAGAGCTGAGTTCCCTAATTCAGGTGATGGGTTTGATAATTTTTATCAATGCAGCCTGTATAGTGCAAGTTGCTGTGCTTAGCCGCAAGATGGATTTCAAGTCTCAGATGAAGGCCAAGACGATAAGCGTTATGGTATCTGGCTCGCTGGCCATTACAGCCGCCTGGTATAATTGGGGGGTCTGGAGTTTGGTGGTGCAAATGCTTAGTGCAGCATTGGTTACTGCGTTAATACTTTGGTTAGTCAGTCCGTGGCGTCCGGGGCTAGATATCAGTGGCGAGTCGTTTAACAGACTTTTTCGCTTTGGTAGGAATCTATTGGCAGAGGGAATGTTGCAGGTTCTTTTTGAAAACTCTTACGTGCTGGTGATTGGTCGTCTTTTCAATGCTGAGGCAACAGGTTTGTACTTTCTGGCCAAAAAAATCAATAATCTGGTTTCGCAACAATTAACAGCTGCAGTGCAGCAGGCTACTTTCCCCGCATTGTCCACACTTCAGGACGACAACAATACCCTCAAACACAAATTGCGACAGATTATGCAGTTGATGATGTTTCTGATTACTCCGATTATGGCGTTGTTGGCGGGCCTGGCGCCATCATTGTTTGCGTTGCTGTTTAATGAGCGGTGGGTATTAGCTGTGCCATTCCTTCAGTTACTATGTGTCGTTGGGGCTTTATATCCGTTGCACGCATTGAATATGAACCTCCTTAATGTAAAAGGTCGATCTGACCTCGTGCTGAAGGTCGGTTTGGTAAAGAAAGCTGTCAACCTGACATTACTCTTTTTGGCTATACCTTATGGTGTTTTTGGCATAGTTGCCAGTCAGGTGATTGGGTCGTTTTTGGCGTTGATTCCTAATACCTATTTTTCTGCAAAATTGGTTGACTATTCACTATTTGAACAGATCCAGGATGTTGTTAAGCCTTTTTTTGCTGCGATTTGTGCTGGAGTAGGTGCTTGGCTTTTGATGAATCAGATAGAGGGGGGGGGGATTGAATTGATCAGTGCTGGTTTTTTTGGCGTGATAATATATCTTACAGTGTCGTTTTTTATTCGAGCAGAAGGTATGAACTTAATTCTTTTCAAATTAATGAGAAAAGATTCGTGTATTGTGGAATGAATGTTAAAGGTGTCAGGGTAAGATAAGTGTTTTTTAATAAATCATGTTTTGGGTTGATGTCTGGGTGATATGTTCCGTATGATTTTTAATGTTTAATATTAAGTGTGATTGGTTGATAGGATATGGAGGTTGACGGTTTATATGAAAAATATTGCCCCTGTTTGTATATCTACATATGCTCGGATTGAACATCTAAAGAAAACAGTTAAAGCTCTTTCGGAAAATAAATATGCTTCCGATACGGATCTGTTTGTGTTTTCAGATGGGGCTAGGCCGGGGGATGAAAATAAAGTTGGTCTGGTAAGGGGTTATCTATCCAAGGTAACTGGTTTTAGATCTGTAAATATTATTGAAAGAGAGTCCAATAATCGGGTTTATAATAATAGAAATGGTCTGAGTGAAATTCTAAATAAGTATGGCCGGTGTATTTTTCTTGAGGATGATATTGTTACTGCGCCTGGGTTTATTGAGTATATGAATTCTGCCTTGGATAAATATGAAAATAATCCTAGTGTAATGAGTATTACGGGATATTGTCCACCCATATCCATTCCTAGTGAATACTCGCATGACGTTTTTGCGCTGAATAGGTTCTGTTCGTGGGGCTTCGCGATATGGAAAGATCGTTATGATATGATCAGATATTTGGATGGAGGTGACTTTAATAGTATTAATATAAAAAAAATATCTGAATTTGGTGAAGATATTTATGGTATGGTGCGTAGTGATTTCTTGGGGGATATTGATGCTTTAGATGTTAAAGCAATGTTTTTTCAGTATAAAGAGAGTAAGGCTACGATATATCCAAGGCATAGTTTGGTTCAAAATATTGGTCATGACGGTTCTGGAATTCATTGTGGAATTACTGATAGGTTTAAGCATGAATTTCTATGGGATAAGATAGATGATTTTGTGTTTCCTGATGATGTTATGATTGATAAGGGAATTATTGATAGTAATTTTAATTTTAGAAGGATTTCACTCAAAGAGAAGTTCTATAATTTTTATAAAGGTATATTTGATTTTAGGTTTTTATGAAAACGCCAATTTTTATATTTTCGCTTCCTAGGGCTGGTTCTACTCTTTTACAGAGAATGTTAATGGCCCATCCTGAGATATGCAGTCATGCAGAACCATGGATTTTATTGCCGTTGTGCAGATTGAATAAAAGTGAGGGGGCTGTTGCAGACTACGGGTATTCAATTGGTGCAAGTGCTATATCCGAGTTTACTGAGAGTCTTCCAAATGGGAGTGACGATTTCTATAAAGAGTTAAGAAAATTTTCAGATTCTTTATATGCGAAGCATTGCAAGAATGATGAGCGTTTTTTCTTGGATAAAACGCCGCGATATTATTACATTATTAATGAAATAAAAAGGATTTATCCAGATGCGAAGTTTATATTTTTATTCAGGAATCCTGTGCATGTGATGAGCTCTATGATAAATACTTGGTCAAATGGTAATTTGAAAGGGTTGTATGCATATCAAAATGACTTGTGTTTTGGGCCAGTTGCTCTATCTGAAGGCTTTAATCTTCTTAAATCCAATTCAATAGCTGTCAATTATGAGGATTTAGTATCTGATCCAAATCTTGTTGTAAATTCTATATGCCATTATTTAGATATAAAATACTATGATAGTATGTGCTTGGATTTCAGTAAACAGGTATTTAATGGTCGAATGGGTGATCCAACCGGAGTGAGTGACTATAAATCTGTTTCCATAAAAACACTCGATAAGTGGAAGTTGACATTTAATACACATGTAAGGAAGAAGCTTATTAAGAAATATATAAGTTCAATGGATGAAAAGGTACTTGAAGTACAGGGGTATGATAAAAGTAAAGTATTGCAAGATATTGATTTATTAAATAGTAGTTTTAGAGGCTGTTTTACAGATATATTTCATTTGCTATACTGTACAGTTGTTTGGCTTACAAAAGCGAATATTTTTTTTGGTGAAACTGTTAAACGTTGGGCTTCGAAGAAGTATCTTTCGTAAGTGCTAATATTTTTGTTGGGGGGATATTAATTGTTGCAGTAGTATGAAACCACTCTTTCAAGTGCTTTTACGGAAGTCCGTTATCTCAATCTAATTAGGATTCTGAGTGGGTAGTTATGCTGGTAGAGGATATTTCTCATATTAACGCACAATTTTTTGATCCTTGTATAATATGTGTTTTTTCGAAGGCTACCATTGCGACAAAAGCTGCGAACCTTTCAGGTAGTTGTGTGGGAACTGTAAAGTGCTGAAGCTTAGGTAACCAGAAAATTTTAGCCGCCGTATTTATCAGGATAAACAGAAGAATAGTATACCCTAATGAGTCTCAGTCTTTGAATTGGTGAGAAAGTGACACGAGTTTACCTTTTTAGCTAATCAGATTGCCGACCAGCATAACCCATTGATGCTCAGGCCTTCTCACTCTTTGAAAAATTTATAGTAAGAAAGCAGATGAGCTTATCTCAGTAAAACCCCGATTCTCTTGGAAACCTGTATGATGACGTGACTCTGCGAATACATTATAGTGCGGTAGCTGTCGTGTTGGTGCCAAGCCTGCAAATGTTCTAATGGAATTCCTAGAGTGTGGTACTGCCGTACACCGACTGTGACGGCAATGCAGATATGTGGATTTCCCGCAAAGTGGATTTCTGACCGAGCACTAGATGTTAAAGATCTAGGCACAAAGATTGACTGTGTATTACAGCATCTGGTCCCTAACGAACTGGAAGGTGCGGCACGGGAAAAAGTCTTAGACCATTTTGAATAGTCATTGGTTTCCGGACGTTAAATCGATTTATACAGAAAAATTCTGGTCTCATGATGATAAATATCGTGACTAATGGTGCAGGTTGTGTCGGTATTCTTGCCCAATACTTATGTCGATGACGGAGACTAAGTTTTTGATGCTCGATAATCTTTCAAGGAGCTATTCAGAGGCGTATCATCTGATCTGGACCTGAATGGTTTTTGCCTTTGTAGAGGCTCAATATCTTTCAATGAGAGTCATTGATTGGTTCGCCTTGATTTCAGGGTTGAACTCGTGGCGTACCTGTTGCTATCTTTGTAAAACAGGGTTGAACTACTTGTTAGTAAACAAATGACTCTGCAAAAATTAGGCGAAGCTTTCTAAGATATAGTCGGAATATTAAGGTTGCTATCCATTAGATCGTCTTAGCTTAAATTATTTTCATAAATTCTATTGAGTAGCCATTGATGAAAAAACCTGATTTTTACCCCGCTATGAGTCGGAATAGCGAAAAAAATGTCGATGGCTTGAAAACGTCGGATTTAACGTTGAACCTTGTCGAAGGAGGTCTGCGTTTACAGGGGGCAGGGAAAGAAAGTTTACCTAAGATGCCTTTGATTTCAGTAATTACTGTTGTTTATAATGGTGTGGGCTATATCGACGAAACTATTTTAAGTGTTATTAACCAGTCTTACAAAAATATTGAATATATTATCATTGATGGTGGTTCTGATGACGGCACTGTTGAGCGGATACGAAAGTATAATGATTATATTGATTATTGGATAAGTGAATCGGATAGTGGGATGTATGATGCGCTTGTTAAAGGGTTTACACTAGTTAATGGTGAAATTGTTTGTTATCTGAATGCCGGAGACTACTATCATCATAATGCATTAGCTGTTGTAGCTGAAATATTCGATTCATACGATGTCGAATGGTTGGCTGGAATGCGTGTTAATTATAACGAAAATTCACAAGTCATTCATGCCGATTTACCCAGTGTATATAGAAAAGAGTTAGTCAGAGCTGGTGTTTATGGTAAGTTTCTACCATATATTCAACAGGAGTCTGTTTTTTGGCGTAAGTCATTATTAGATCTTGTTGACTATGCTTATCTGAAAAAAATGAAGCTGGCTGGAGATTATTATTTGTGGTACTGCTTCGCTAAAAGCACAGATTTAAATATTGTTAATAGTTATTTGGGGGGCTTTAAATACCATGCTAATCAGCTATCAAGTTCTATTGAAAAATATAATGATGAAAAATTGTTGTTTGTTGAAGGTCCCCGGCTGTATTATTTTCCTTTGATTATGTTTGAGGCTGTTTTTTGGTTTTTTCCCGTGAGGTTAAAGGTTTTATTCTCGAAAAAATATTTTATCTATTCGAGAGAAAGGAAAATGTGGATCAGAGGATGATTGTTTGAGTTGCTCCTTATGAAATTATCTATTGTTACTATTAGTTTTAATAGTGTTAATACAATAAAGAATACTATTGACTCGGTACTAAACCAGTCTTATAACAATATAGAGTATATTGTTGTAGATGCTATGTCTTGTGATGGAACTTTAGATATTATACAAGAGTATTCTGATCGAATTTCATGTTTTGTAAGTGAACCGGATAAGGGGATTTACGATGCTATGAATAAGGGTCTGCGACGTGCAACGGGTGAGATTATCGGAATCCTTAACTCGGATGATTTTTATCTACATGAAAATGTTCTGAGTGAAGTGCATGCTCTTTTTTCTGCTGATCCTGAGCTTGAAGTGGTATTGGGTGATGTAGACTTTGTACATGAATGGGATTTGAACCGCCCAATGCGTACCTACCGTGCGTGGTACTTCAAACCATGGATGTTCCGGTTTGGCTTGATGCCACCGCACCCGGCGGTTTTTGTCCGTAAGTCTGCTTATGACCGGGTTGGGTTTTATAAGCTGGGTTACAAGATCGCAGCAGATTTTGATTTTCTTACCCGTTTGCTATTGGTTGATCGAGCCAAGTACGAATTAGCACATAAAACCTGGGTAAGAATGCGTATAGGTGGTGTGAGCACGTCCGGTATTAAAAGTAACTTAATTTCGACAGGAGAGATGAGGCGTTCATTAAGTGAGAATGGTTTGTTTGCTAACTCACTCATGCTGCTGTGTAGGTTACCCTTTAAGTTTATGACTCAGGTTCTAGGTAAATGAATCATCTGTTTTTCTCTAAACAGGCCAATTTTATCTTATGAATATTCTGCTAACTGGTGCAACTGGTTTTCTTGGTCGTCATCTTGTTAAAGGCTTAGCGGTTAAGGGGGTAAATGTGACCGCTTCAATACGACAAGAAGTCCATCTGCCGGTCGCACGGACTTGTATTATAAATAGTTTGGACATTGATACAGATTGGTCTTGCGCCTTAGCTGAGCAGAAGGTCGTTATTCACTCAGCTGCGCGTGCTCACATCATGGAGGATGAAGTATATGATCCATTGGCTGAATACCGTCAAGTTAATGTAGAGGGCACACTTAATCTTGCACGGCAGGCTGCAGAAGCAGGCGTACAGCGCTTCATTTTTATAAGTTCTATCGGTGTGAATGGTAATATCAACACTTGTCCATTTACCGAGAATGATGAGCCAACCCCTGCTGAGTTTTATGCTCAATCTAAATGGGAGGCTGAGCAAGGGCTATGGAATATTCACAATGAAACAGGTATCGAAGTTGTGATTATTCGTCCGCCTTTGGTGTATGGTCCGGGGGCACCTGGTAATTTTGCCAGACTCGTTCGATTAGTTGAAAAAGGATGGCCTTTGCCTTTTGGTGCAGTTCATAATAAACGTTCATTTGTAGCAGTCGACAATCTGGTTGATCTGATTGTTACTTGTATAGATCATCCTGCGGCCGCTAACCAGGTTTTTCTTGCTGGTGATGGTGAGGATCTGTCTACCTCTGATTTGCTAAGGGGGATAGCCGCAGCAATGGAAAAACCTAGCCGGCTTGTCGCGGTACCCGAAAACTATTTGCGCTTAGCGGCTAAATTTTTGGGGAAAGAAAAGCTGGCTGATCGTTTGTTGGGCTCTTTACAGGTGGATATATCCAAGGCTCGTGATTCCCTTGGCTGGGAACCGCCTTTTTCGGTTGAAGAAGGCTTGAAACGGTGCTTTAAATCGGAGAATGACATTTGATTCGTTTACTTGATGTGTGCTTTTCATTAACAGGTTTGGTATTGGTTTTCCCGTTGCTGCTTGTACTTACAATCGTTGGTTTTTTTGATACAGGCTCTCCAATTTTTTTTCAGAAGAGGGTGGGTAGGCATAAAAAATCTTTTACGTTGATAAAGTTCCGAACTATGTCCGTTGATACCGCTTCAGTGGCGACACATCTGGCAAGTCATAGCTCTATTACCCGGTTCGGATATTTTTTAAGGAAGTCGAAGCTTGATGAGCTGCCTCAGCTGTGGAATGTTCTCAAAGGCGAAATGAGTCTGGTGGGGCCCCGACCCGGGTTGTACAATCAGGAGGAGTTAACCGCGGCTAGGGAAGCGCGGGGGGTATATAGTGTTCGGCCAGGTATTACCGGGCTTGCTCAGGTGAGTGAAATAGATATGTCGACTCCAGAGCTGCTTGCTGAAACAGATGAGAAGATGATTGAGACAATGTCGTTAAAATCGTATTTTCGCTATATAGTTGTTACGGTTCTTGGAAAGGGAGTCGGAGATCGAATTCAACGCTAATTTTTGTTACAGCTTTTCAGGGATTATTTTTGTTTAAATCGATTCTCAATTCATCCAGACAATCCAAAAAAGCAATTTTTGTTGCTTTCGATCTCGTGGCGCTGCCAATCTGTTGCTGGTTGAGCTTTGCCCTGCGTTACGGCGACTGGACCGCTCATAATTTCGCTCACTGGCCGGCGTATCTGTTGGCTCCGGTGATTGCGATTCCTATCTTTATCCGGCTTGGCTTGTATCGCGCGGTTATTCGCTATATTGGTTATCAGGCGCAATGGACCGTGATTAAAGCGGTTACGTTGGCTCTGCTCTTCTGGTCATTGGCGACTTATCTGCTAGCACTTGAACAATATACACCCCGCTCAGTTTTTTTTATTTTTTGGCTGGTTTCTGTGCTTGTTATTGGCGGGAGCAGAATGGCGGCCCGATGGATCATTCTTCATGATTTTCCGGGCGGGGATCATAAAGCGCAAGATCAGTCTGACCGGGTTGTTATTTATGGTGCCGGTTCAGCAGGCAGACAGCTGGCTACAGCGTTAGCGGGTTCCAGCGAGTTTGTTGCACTCGCCTTTGTTGATGATGACAAAACCCTTCAGGGAATGGATATCAATGGTGTCAGGGTGTATGCCCCGGCTGATATCGCTGCGCTTGTGGAACGCTTTGACATCGACTCTGTCTTGCTGGCTATCCCGTCTATTTCCCGGATGAAGCGTAAAGCAATTGTTGACTCGCTGAGTCGATTCAATCTCCGGGTGCTTACGTTGCCCTCTCTGTCTGCTATTGCGGGTGGCAAAGTGACGATTAATGATATACGTGAAGTTGATATTGCTGATCTTCTTGGACGTGAAGAGGTGCTGCCGGATAAAGCTTTGCTGGATGCCTGTATTTTAGATCAGACTGTTTTGGTAACGGGGGCCGGTGGGTCGATCGGCTCAGAGCTTTGTCGTCAGATTCTGAAACAGAATCCTCGCTGTGTTGTCCTTTTTGAGCAATCAGAGTTTGCGCTTTACAGCATCGATCGGGAATTGAGTAAGTTAGCTGGTGGCAAGGTAGAGGTTATCCCGGTTCTGGGTTCTGTTCTTGATTCAGCACATTTAACGAAGGTTATGACGCAGTATTCGGTTGATACCGTTTACCATGCGGCGGCGTATAAACACGTCCCGCTGGTTGAAAGTAATATGATCACCGGCGTTCGTAACAATCTGCTCGGTACCTGGAATGCCGCTGAAACGGCTATTAAGTGCGGGGTTAAGAATTTCGTGCTGATCTCGACTGATAAAGCTGTGCGTCCTACCAATGTGATGGGCGCCAGCAAGCGCTTCGCTGAACTTGTACTCCAGGCGTTGAGTAAAAGAGAACAGGCAAATGGTATTCGATTTGCGATGGTGCGTTTTGGTAATGTACTAGGGTCTTCCGGATCGGTTATTCCTCTGTTTCGGCAGCAGATAGCTGAGGGAGGACCTGTGACGGTGACTGACCCCGAGATAACCCGGTACTTTATGACTATACCTGAAGCCTCCTCTCTGGTCATACAGGCCGGATCAATGGGATGCTCCGGTGATGTATTTGTTCTGGATATGGGGAAACCTGTTAAAATCAAGAATCTGGCAAGGCAGATGATCAACTTAACAGGCTTGTCTGTTAAGGATGAGAGTCAGCCCGATGGTGACATTGAAATTATTTACACCGGTTTACGTGATGGCGAAAAACTTTATGAAGAGCTTTTGATCGGCGATAACGTACAGAAAACCGATCATCCGATGATTATGCGAGCAGAGGAGGTAATGCTTGAGTGGTCGGAGCTAAAGCCAATTATTGATCGAATGGAAATCGCTTTAGACAGTTTTGATTATACAGAGGTCAGGCGGTTGCTGCTTAAGACGGTGAGCGGCTATAGCCCTCAGCACGATATCAGAGATCCAATGCATTATCAGGCATCCACTGTCGTTCTCTAACCGAAAAATATCCCCGGCTCGTTTTAATCAGTCTTAAACCTGATAAGGCGAATTTAAATTATCGAGAAAGTGTTATTTGAATTACGAGCGCCACTCCTTAATGACGTTGATGGATAGCGGTCTCAGGGTGTGGGCCTTGCAGGACTTGAACCTGCGACCGATCCGTCTCTATTGAAGAGTGAGTCGAGCTTATTCTGTAGATTTTGATGTGAAGGGGGTGGTGGGCTTTGCAGGACTTTAACCTGTGACCGATCCGTCTCTATTGAAGAGTGAGTCGAGCTTTTCTGTATCGTTTGATTTAAAGGGGTGGTGGGCCTTGCAGGACTTGAACCTGCGACCGATCGATTATGAGTCGAGCGCTCTAACCAACTGAGCTAAAGGCCCCCATGTGAAAACTTAATTCCCCGGTTGAGGCAGGAATAAAAGCGGCTCTCAGGGAGAGGACGCCCATAATACCACAGGATATTATGGGCGCAACGGTCTGATTTAAAAGATTTTAATGTTCGTCAAGGAAGCTGCGCAGATGGTCTGAGCGGCTTGGGTGACGAAGCTTGCGCAGTGCTTTTGCTTCGATCTGACGGATACGCTCACGGGTAACATCGAACTGCTTACCCACCTCTTCCAGAGTGTGGTCGGTGTTCATGTTGATACCGAAACGCATGCGCAGTACTTTTGCTTCACGGGCTGTCAGGCCGGCCAGTACCTCTTTGGTCGCTTCACGCAGGCCTTCGCCAGTGGCAGAGTCTACCGGGGAGTCGATGGTGATATCCTCGATAAAATCACCCAGGCTGGAATCTTCATCATCACCGATCGGTGTTTCCATGGAGATCGGTTCTTTAGCGATCTTAAGGACCTTACGGATTTTATCTTCCGGCATATCCATACGTTCAGCCAGCTCTTCCGGTGACGGTTCGCGTCCCATCTCCTGTAGCATCTGACGGGAGATTCGGTTCAGCTTATTGATCGTTTCGATCATGTGCACCGGGATACGGATAGTACGCGCCTGGTCCGCAATAGAGCGGGTGATCGCCTGACGAATCCACCAGGTTGCATAGGTAGAGAATTTATAACCTCGGCGGTATTCAAACTTATCCACGGCTTTCATCAGGCCGATGTTACCTTCCTGAATCAGGTCGAGAAACTGCAGGCCGCGGTTGGTGTACTTTTTAGCGATAGAGATAACCAGACGCAGGTTGGCTTCAACCATCTCTTTCTTGGCACGACGGGCGCGGGCTTCACCGATCGACATGCGACGGTTTACCTCTTTTATCTCGTTCAGCGTCAGCTGCATCGCTTGCTCAGCCTGAACGAGTTTTTTCTGTGCTCTGCGCAGTTCAATCTCGTGGCGCTTGAGAGCGCGGGTATAGTCCGCATCAGAGCTAAGCAGCTTGTCCAGCCATTCGCTGTTTGTCTCGTTGCCTGGAAACTCTTTGATAAACTGACGGCGCGGCATTTTTGCACGCTGGGTGCAAATCTGCATAATTGTCCTTTCCTGCTTACGGATCCGGTCAATCGAGCTGCGCACATTATCGACCAGCATATCGTAAAAGCGTGGTGACAGTTTTATCGGAGAAAAGGCATCTGCAAGTTCTACAAACGCTTTCGCTGCTGTCTTGCTGCTGCGGCCCTCTTTCGCTACCGCTTTCTGGTAGGTTTGATAGGTGCTGCGTAACAGATCAAAACGTCGCTTGGCTTCTTCAGGGTCAGGGCCGCGTTCTTTCTCTTCGTCATCATCATCAGAGTCTTCGGCGGCTTCAGCCTGCTGAGCGGCAGAGGGAATCTCAACGCCATCATCAGGATCGATATAACCGCTGAAAATATCGCTCAGGCGACCCTCTTCTTCCAGCGTTGTTTCGTAAGCTGTGAGTATGGCATCAACTGATCCAGGAAATGCGGCCAGGCCGGCCATGACTTCACGCAGACCTTCTTCAATCCGCTTGGCTATCTCTATCTCACCCTGTCGGGTCAAAAGCTCAACCGTGCCCATTTCCCGCATATACATACGTACAGGATCGGTGGTGCGTCCGGCATCGGATTCAACGGCGGCAAGTGCTGCGACTGCTTCTTCATCCGCTTCCTCGGCGGAGTCGCCTTCTGTCATGAGCAGGGTTTCGGCATCCGGAGCTTCTTCGGTGACCGATATACCCATATCGTTGATCATACGGATTATATCTTCTACCTGGTCCGGATCAGCAATATCTTCTGGCAGATGATCATTAACTTCAGCATAAGTAAGGTAGCCTTGCTCCTTACCCCGTGCGATCAATTCCTTGAGGCGTGACTGCTGCTTAGATGTATCTGACATAATTGCCCTTCAGTGATGACAAAAGTGAAAAAAATTAGCCCGACATTATAGCGATTACGGGGTATGAATTCTACAGACCGCGGAGGCTAATAAGGGTATTTCATCTATTAAAATAGACTATTTTCAATGTGCTGTGCATAAAAATGAGAACCGGAGCTTAGTTTGCTCCGTAGCTCAGTAGATGGGGGTGGTTTGATGAATTTCAATAGGGATTGGTTATTTTTCAGGCGTTTTGCGTAACCGGCTTCCCGCTTGCTTCATTATGAGTGTGTTAAGACGCTGCTTATCCTCGGTGCTGAGGTGGGGCTGGGATTTTAGTTGCAGAATTTCCTTGTCCAGATGGCGTTCCTGCAGGCGGTTGAGGCAGTCGTTTAAAACCTGCTGTGCATTGTTAGCGTCGATGATGGGTGTCTGATGCGCTATCTCATTCAGTTGTTGAATCAGTGGTTTCAGGTGATCGTGTTCCTGCCAGTCAACTGCCAGGATGCCTGGGGTGACGCCGGGGTTTTCCTGCAGATATCGGTTTAACTGATAGAGAAGCTTCTCGGTATCATCTTCGGTGTTGGCGAGTATCTCCAGATTGCCGCACTGGCTTGCCAGCGCGGGCAAGTGGAGCAGTATTGATATTGCGGTGCTGCCTGGATTGAAGTGTACGGCTGAACCTCCCGGGGGAGCCGGGCGGGCTTTCTTGCCGCCTTTGACAAACTCTTTGTTAGATTTTCTTTCCGGCTGGAAACTATTGTGTTCCGGCTGGTAATCAAAGTATCCATCATCGGAATAATCTGACTCGCCGTGATAGTAATCCGGTTCCGGTGCGGAATGGGTGCCGGTGGTTTCCTGCAGGTTATTGACGCTAATTAGCTGTTCAAGACTGAGGCCGGTCAGTTCGGAAATCTTCTCCTGCATCATCTGCTTAAGAATGCCAGGCTGCATCTGATCGATCAGCGGGAGCGCCTGGTTGCTGAACCGGGCACGTCCATCCAATGAGCTCATATCGGCGCCTTCTTCCAGTGTCTTGAAGAAAAAGTCGGAGAGTGGGAGAGACTCGTTTAGTCGCTGCTCAAATGCTTCGCAGCCCTCTTGTCGTACCAGACTGTCAGGGTCCTCTCCTTCAGGCAGGAAGAGAAAGCGTGCCTGTTTGCCGTCTGTGATGACAGGCATGGTGGTGTCCAGTGCGCGCTTAGCTGCTTTGCGACCCGCTTCATCGCCATCGAAGCAGAATATGACTTCGGGGACCATCTTCAGGAGTCGTTCAAGGTGCTGGGCTGTGGTTGCGGTGCCCAGCGTAGCAACGGCATAGCCGATACCGTATTGAGCCAGACCGACAACATCCATATAGCCCTCAACGATAATCAGGCGCTCAAGTTTCTGGTTGTACTTGCGGGCTTCATACAGGCCGTACAGTTCGCGGCTTTTATGGAAAGTATCGGTTTCGGGGGAGTTGAGGTATTTGGGTTTTTCGTCTCCCAGTACCCGTCCGCCAAATGCAATTACCCGGCCGCGCATGTCCCGGATAGGAAACATGATCCGTTCACGAAAACGGTCATAGTAACGATCAGAATCTTCTTTATTGATCAGCATTCCGGCCTGTTCAAGGCGGAGCTTGGTTGCCTCATCCCGGGCCAGCTTTTTCAGCAGGTTGTCCCATCCAGGAGGCGCATAACCGATACCGAAACGGGCGGCAAACTGGCCTGTCAGACCTCGATTCTTAAGATAGTTAACCGCGATCTCTTTATCGGGGTGTTTACGAAGCTGCTGTTGGTAGTACTCAGAGGCTTCTTCAAGCAGAGAGTAGATATCTTTGATGCGCTGCTCGCGCTGATGATCAACAGGTCCTTCCGTCTTTGGCATTTCAACGCCAGCGAGCTTGGCGAGTTCTTCCACCGCTTCGGGGAAGCTCAGGCGGTCATGCTCCATAAGAAAACTGAGGGAGTTACCACCGGCACCGCAGCCAAAACAATAATAGAACTGTTTTTCATTATTGACGGTAAATGAAGGGGATTTCTCTTTATGAAACGGGCAAAGGCCGGAGTAGTTCTTCCCGGTGCGCTTGAGTTTGACTCTGGCTTCAACAATATCGAGTACGTTTACCCGAGCCAGGAGATCATCGATAAAGCTCTGTGGTATGCGTCCGGCCATAGTGTCAGACTACCTGCTGATGAGGGGAGAGGATCAGCAGTTATTTTAACTATTGAGGGCGGTTTTAACCAGTTTGCTGATGGCGCCCATGTCTGCGCGTCCCTGAACCTGAGGTTTTACCAGGGCCATCACTTTACCCATATCCTGCATGTTCTGCGCACCGGAATCTGTCACAGCCTGTGCGACAATAGCTTCCAGTTCTGCTTCAGTCAGTGGCTGAGGCAGGAACTCCCTGATGACAAGAAGTTCCTGTTGCTCGATATCGGCCAGATCATCACGACCGGCAGTGTTAAACTGCTCGATCGAATCGCGACGCTGTTTTTGCATCTTATCCAGAATCGCGAGGACACGTGCATCATCCAGCTCAATACGCTCATCGACTTCGATGCGTTTGAGCTCAGCCAGAATCATACGGATAGTACCAAGGCGCTCTTTTGCTTTCGCGCGCATGGCAGCTTTCATCTCGTCACTGATACGTTTTTTCAGTTCGGACATACCGCTCTCCTGGCTATGTAAAGGCTGTTTAATGCGTGGTGAAGATCTTAGTACAGACGAACGCGACGCTGGTTTTCGCGCTGAACTTTCTTCAGGTGACGCTTAACAGCAGCAGCAGCCTTACGCTTACGGATAGAAGTAGGCTTCTCGTAGAATTCACGACGACGCACTTCAGCCAGTACACCGGCTTTTTCGCAAGAACGTTTGAAACGACGCAGAGCTACGTCAAATGGCTCGTTTTCTTTAACTTTAACTGCTGGCATATAAATACCTTACCTTTCCTGTAGAAATTTAATGTCTGTTCCGCTGAGTTTAAGACACAGCTGGCCAATAAGGGCCGGTATTTTATTCTTATGATCCAGCAGTGTAAAGCCTAAATACGATGAAATGATTGTTAAAATGGATGATAATGGCGTCACATTAGCAGTCCTGCGGCTTTGCGCGCAGCTATTTATTTGTGATTTTGAGTGAGAACCGTGAACAATGCGTGTGTTAGGAATCGAAACCTCCTGTGATGAAACCGGTGTTGCTATCTATGATAGTGAGGCAGGCTTATTGGGCGATGCTCTCTATAGTCAGGTTGCGATGCATGCCGAGTATGGTGGTGTTGTGCCTGAGCTGGCTTCCCGCGATCATGTCCGTAAGTTGCTTCCGCTGGTCAAAGAGGTTCTATCCCAGGCAGATACCCGACCGGAAGAGCTGGATGCTGTCGCTTATACTGCAGGCCCCGGTTTGATTGGTGCGCTGATGGTTGGCGCCTCTACCGGCCGGGCGATGGCGCTGGCCTGGGGGATTCCCGCCATCGGAGTGCATCATATGGAGGGCCATTTGCTGGCGCCGATGCTGGAGCAACAGCCTCCGGCGTTTCCGTTTGTCGCACTGCTGGTGTCCGGCGGACATACTCAGCTGGTCCAGGTCGAAGCAATTGGTGAGTATGTATTGCTGGGCGAATCACTCGATGATGCCGCCGGCGAGGCGTTTGACAAGGCGGCCAAGATGCTTGGCCTGAACTATCCTGGCGGGCCGGAAGTGGCGCGTTTGGCTGAGCAGGGTGATCGCACGCGGTTTCGCTTTCCGCGGCCAATGACCGACCGGCCGGGTCTTGATTTAAGTTTCAGTGGGCTGAAAACCTTTACCCTGAATACATCGAATGACCTCCGGGTGGATGGAGCACTGTCAGAGAAAGACCGCCGGGATATTGCCGCTGCTTTTGAGGAGGCGGTGGTCGACACGCTGGCGATTAAGTGTCGCCGGGCACTTCAGCAAACCGGCTTTAAGCAACTGGTGATCGCCGGAGGTGTCAGTGCCAATCAGCGTCTGCGCGACCGACTTGAAGTGATGGTTAAAAAAGAGCGGGCCGAATTGTTTTATGCCCGTCCGCAGTTCTGTACCGATAATGGTGCGATGATCGCCTATGCCGGTTGTCAGCGTCTTATGGCCGGGCAGCAGAGTGATCTGTCGATTCAGTGTGTACCTCGCTGGCCGCTGGACACCCTTGAGCCAATTAAAACTTGAGCCAATTAAAAAGAGTGACCTAATATCCCTGAGTTCGTCTGATATTGTTTGCTGCTTTAGCTAGATGGCGTGTTATAGCCGGCTTTCCCGGCCATTCAGTAGGTTGCGTATATTCTGATGATGGGTTGCCAGAATTAGACTGCTCATAATAATCACCGGCAGTAACAGCTGAGGGGCCAGGATCCAGCTCAGCACAGGGCTTAGCAGGGACATGCTGACCGCCGCCAGTGACGATATGCGACGAATGGCCAGCACCAAAAGCCAGATGGCGCCCTGGGACAGCGCCAGGCGATAATCGAGAAACAGGCAACCACCTAACATGGTGGCGACTCCCTTGCCGCCTCTGAAATGCAAAAAAACTGACCATACATGGCCAATCAGGGCAGATATTCCCACTAAAGCCTGGTCGAACAGGTCAAGGTCAGCCCATTGTGCGATAGAAACCGCCAGCATCCCTTTACTGAAATCACCGGTCAGTGTTAACAGTGCCGCGGGACGGTTTCCGGTACGTAAGACATTTGTTGCGCCAGGATTTCTCGAGCCCAGTTGACGAGGGTCGCCGATCCCCATAAAGTGACAAATCAGCACGGCAAACGGAATAGAACCCAGCAGGTAACCGACGAGCATAATGGTCAGCGTTGTGGCAGCATCTGCTTCGATCATATTCCGGTTCCGCTGTTGCGTGTTAGGGTAAGCTATTTTTTATAGCGCACTTCAGCTCAGGATGAAAGCTGTAACCGGTGCGACTGAGGGATTCAGGGATGAAGAAGCGGGTAGTGTTAATACTGTTGTTGCTGGCAAGCCATTGTTCAGCGGGTCTAAGGATGGAGGATGGCAGTCTGATCAAGGCGGGTGATAATATTGATACCCTCTATGCATACTGGGGTAAAGAGCAGCAGCGCCTGGTCAGTCAGCGAACCTGCAACCATATTATTCAGCTAAAACGGCAATATTGTTCTACCCGGCGTTATATCTGGCAACGTAATGGGCGCTATATGCTGGTGCAGGTATCTGGACGTATGATTATTAAGACAGGTTGGACGCGATCTAAGAGAGCGCTAACAGAGTCCTTCTGAGCGTTTTTAGGGCAGTCTGATGTTGATAACACGAGTGTAAGGGTTTTGTCTTGGATATTGTGTATATTGAGGGGTTAAAGGTAGAGACCGTAATTGGAATCTATGACTGGGAGCGTGAGATCCGTCAGACGGTATGTCTGGATATTAAGATGGCTACCGATATTCAACAGGCCGCGGCCTCTGAAGATATTGATAGCACCCTTAATTATAAAACGGTCTCAGATCGCTTAATCAGCTTTATTGAAACCAGTGAATTTCTTCTGGTGGAGACGATGGCGGAAGAGATTGCGCAGATTATTTTGGATGAATTTGGTGTCCGCTGGCTGAAGCTGAAGCTGGGGAAACCCGGTGCAGTGCCAATGGCCCGGGATGTCGGTGTAATTATTGAACGTGGAGAGCGCTTCTGATGGCTCAGGTGTTTGTTAGTATCGGTAGTAATACTGAACGTGAAGTCTATATTAATCGTTGTCTTGATGCCCTGGACGCACAATTTGAAAAGTTGGCCTTGTCGCCGGTTTTTGAAAGTGAGCCTGTTGGATTTGATGGTGATAACTTCTACAACCTGGTGGCGTCGTTTAACACTGAGTTGCCGGTGGGCGAACTGAGTAAAAAGTTAAAGATGATCGAGGATGATAATGGCCGTTGCCGGACGTCACCGAAATTCAGTGGCCGGACGCTGGATATCGATATTCTCACATATGATGCACTTATCGGCGTGATTGATGGCGTCACCCTGCCGCGTGGCGAGATCACTGAAAATGCATTTGTGCTATGGCCATTAGCAGAACTGGCGCCTAAGTCCCGGCATCCGGTTTTGGCTGAAACCTATCAGCAGCTGTGGCTGGACTACGATAAGGATAAGCAACCCCTGCATCCGGTGTCATTTATCTGGCGGGAGAAGGATCTTTCTGCCTGATCAACAGGACCGTTTTTAAATTATAAAGGAGTTATACGATGGGAATGGGATCACTTATATTTTTGGTTATCATTGTTGCGCTGGTGTTCTATGTTGTAGCGATCTACAACCGGCTGGTGACGCTGAAAAACCGCTACCAGAACAGCTTTTCACAAATTGATGTTCAGCTAAAACGCCGTTATGACCTGATACCCAATCTGGTAGAAACGGCGAAGGCCTATCTGGAGCATGAGCGGGGGACGCTGGAGGCGGTGATTGCGGCGCGTAATGAGGCGATGGCGGGGCTGAAAGCGGCGGCGGCTGATCCGGGCAGTGCTCAGGCGTTATCTCAGCTGGCCCGGGCCGAAGGCGGATTGCAGGGCGCGCTGGGCAAACTCAGCATCGTGGTAGAGGCGTATCCCGACCTGAAAGCGGATACTAATATGCGCCAACTGAGTGAAGAGCTAACCTCTACGGAAAACCGCGTAGCGTTCTCCCGTCAGGCATTTAACGATGCGGTGACCGAGTACAACAGTTATAAGCAAACCTTTCCGCCGGTATTGCTGGCCGGAACCTTTGGCCATGTGCAGGATGCAACTTTACTGGAGTTTGCCGACCGGGAGCAGCTGCAGGTTGCACCTAAAGTCAGCTTCTGATTTTACCTGTAAACAGTATCTGAGATAGGGACTGTCAATGAACTTCTATGCGGCTCAGGATCAGGCCCGTAAGAGCAGCCGCATTCTGATGCTGCTCTTCGTGCTGCTTAATATCGCTCTGGTCGTGCTGATAAACCTGCTGTTTGCCTGGTATCTCTGGGTGAACGATGACCCTCTGGCGTTACCCGATCGTGTGTTTCTTGACTATCTGAGCTGGCAGCGAATCTTTGTGGTCGCGCTGGCTATCGGGTTGCTGTTGCTGTTCGCCGCGTGGCTGAAATGGCTGGATGTAAAACAAGGCGGCGGTGCGGTTGCGGAGATGTTTGGCGGGCGGCAGGTGCAGCCGTTAACAAATGATACCGCTGAGCGGCGGCTAATCAATGTCGTCGAAGAGATGGCACTGGCTGCCGGCATTCCCGTGCCTCCTGTCTATGTAATGCATAATGAGATGGGTATCAATGCGTTTGCCGCTGGACTTGGACTCACTGATGCCGCGATCTGTGTAACCCGGGGGACACTGGATAGCCTCAGTCGGGATCAGTTGCAGGGGGTTATTGCGCACGAATTCAGTCATATTCTTAACGGCGATATGCGCATTAATATGCGTTTACTGGTGATGCTTCATGGCATGGTTTTTTTTGCTGAATTAGGACGGGTATTTGCCAGTAGCAGAACCAGTTGGTGGGCTGATTCGACCCGTTCCAAAAGCTCCAGTCGGGGGTATCTGGTATTGCTGGGACTGGGGCTGATGGTGGTCGGCTGGTGTGGGGTGATGGTGGGCAACATGCTCAAGGCTGCCATCAGCCGTCAACGTGAGTTTCTGGCGGATGCCTCCGCAGTGCAGTTTACCCGCAACCCCGAGGGTATTGGGGGGGCGTTGAAAGTGATTGGGGGCAGTCATTTTCAGGGACACCTGAGCCATCCCGAGTGTCAGGAAGCGGGGCATCTGTTCTTTTCAGCGGTGATGCCAGGCTGGCTCTGGTCAACCCATCCCCCGCTGGACGTCCGGATTCGTAAAGTTGACCCGGAATGGGATGGTAACTACCTTGAACCTCAGCCCTCGCTGCGTTCTGCTGAGGCGGATGTTGATAAGATTATCAAAGCAAACTGTCCGAATGCGGAGGTCATTGATGCGCTTATCGGTACACTGGCGGGTGCCGAGTTGATGAATGATACGGAGCAGGATCAACCCCCCGGGAGCCCGCATACATCAGACAATGATCTGTATAACCTGGCGCGAGATCCCTATGATGCCAGGATCGTTTTACTGGGCTTGCTGATGGATGGTGATAGCCGGGTCAGGGAGAAGCAGTTAACACTGATCGGTGCTGAAGATGCAGCGCTGGAGGATCGTCTGTGTACCTGTCTGAAGCGTTTTGAACAACTCTCCCGGGCTGAATATCTGCAGTTGATTGAGTTGGCATTACCTGCTCTGAAGTCGCAATCAGCGAGTCAGTATAAATCGTTTAAGCGATTGCTGCTCAGGGTGGTTCAGGCGGATCAGCAGATTGATCTGTTCGAATGGGTATTGTATCAGCTGGTGAGTCGCTACTGTGATGCCCACTTTGGCGTTAGACGTAAACGGCAAAACCGTTACGATAGTATCAAAGCACTTGGTGATCATTACGCTGTGGTTATCTCAATGCTGGCTTATCATGGTGAGATGCCGGATGACCTGACTCTGAAAGCCTTTAATCGGGGAGCTGGCGTGGCTGGACTCTATACCCTGGCCCTTTTGCCCCGCGCTGAATGTACCCGTGAGCGGTTTGCCGCATCGGTGACTGAGCTGGCTGCGGCGACTCCATTTATTCGGCAGCGGATGCTGAAGGGGATGGTACAGGTGGTGCGTCATGATGGCGAGATAGTGCCGGTGGAGCGAGAGATGATAACGGCCATTGCCGCCGTGATGGAGAGTCCGCTGATCGGCCTTGATGAGGCATAAGGCTGTTTGTTAACTGCCGTTCAGCCTTCGCTTAAGTTAATGGCTATAAAGTGATTTTCCGCCATCGACTGCGATGATCTGGCCGGTAATGTAATGCTGGCCTGCCAGAAACAGCACTGTCTCAGCGATATCTTCGGGTGTTCCTGCCCGCTGCAGCAAAGTTTTCTCCAGAATTGCGTCTTGCTCCGCAGGACTCACTGCCGCTTCCTGCTCGGGCCAGAGAATGGGGCCCGGAGCGACCCCATTGACCCGGATTGCAGGGGCCAGCTCTTTGGCCAGGCTGAGAGTCATCATCTGCAGACCCGCCTTCGCGATTGAGTAGATCGGATATCCGGGAAGTGCTCTCTGAGCGTGGATGTCCACCAGGTTGATAATGTTACCCTGCTGCTGCTTCAGAGCGTCAGCCAGCTTTGCTGAAAGAAAGTAAGCAGCTTTCAGGTTGCTGTTGATCAGATCATCCCATTGTTGGTCGCTGCTTTGTTCAAGCGGCGTTGGATAGAAGGATGATGCATTGTTGACCAGCAGATCGATCTGTCCCCAGCAAGCCAGTGTCTGATCGGCCAGTTCCGATACCTGTTGGCTGTTGTTGAGGTCAGCCTGTAATACTCTGGCGCTGCCCGGCTTTAATCCGTTGAGTTCGTCTGCCAGCAATTCGGCGGCTTCGGTGGAATGATGGCAGTGGATAATAACCCGGTAGCCTTGCTGACATAACTGTCGTGCTATGGTTGCACCGATTCTTCGGGCGGCACCGGTAATCAGTGCAACAGGCTGTGTCACTATAAAACTCCGTCGATCTGTTGTTGGCAAACAGCCAGCTGAGTGCGGTAAAGCGCTTCACCCAGTGCTTTGCCTTTGAATCCCTGATCCATCAGCGCTTTCGGGTTGATTTTCCGGAGCGACTCAAGCAGTTGGGGTAGTTGCTGTTCTACGGCCAGGGTTTCTTTGCAGATCACTGAACACCCCTGAAGTAGCAAGCTGAGGTGCTCATCGCGTCGCAACAGATCAAGCTGTCTGACCAGCTCAAGCCGTTGTTCGGCGTCCAGTTGTGAGTAGTGACACAGCTGATCTGACTGACTACAAAACTGTAATGCCAGATCCCGGTATGCATTAGGCGTGCGGTGATCGTCGCAAAACTTTTTGATGTATTGATTGCGTTGCGCCAGAGGGATTTTCGCGAATGCGCTGCGCAGTAATATGGCAAACCGGACCCGGGGGTCGACCGGCTGGCTTATCGCCGTGAGGGTTTGTGTGTCACGCGCTGCCGCTATGAGTTCAGGAAACAGTTTTATCAGTGCATTGGCCTGAAGCAGGGTAACCAAAAACTGCTGAGGAGAGTCCTCGCCCAAGGCTCGCTGAAACTCCTGCCATACCCTTTCGGCTGTGAGGTGCTCAAGTTCATCCCCTTGCGCCAGCTGTTGCATCAGTCTGAGAGTCTGCGGCGCGATCGTGAAGCCAAGGCCAGCATAACGGGCCTGAAAACGAGCTACCCGGAGAACTCTCAAAGGATCTTCGGAAAAGGCGGGTGAAACATGACGTAGCACCTTTTGTTGCAGGTCGCGCTGGCCATTGTAGGGGTCGGTGATATTGCCCTGGTCGTCCATTGCCATGGCATTGATAGTCAGGTCCCGGCGGATCAGATCCTCCTCCAGGGTGACGTCAGGGCTGGCGTAATAGCGGAAACCGGCATAGCCTTTACCGGACTTGCGCTCGGTTCTGGCCAGGGCGTACTCTTCACCACTGTCAGGGTGGATAAAAACCGGGAAGTCTTTGCCTACTGGTCGAAACCCCTGTTGCAGCATCTGCTCGGGTGTTGCGCCAACCACAACCCAGTCCCGGTCATATACCGGATAGCCCAGCAAGTTGTCTCTGACTGCGCCGCCAACCAGATAGGTCTGCATCACTCAGCTGTTGGAGCAGAGGTCAGGACGGCTGGCTTGCCAGAGTTCAAAGCCACCATCGAGGCTGTATACCTGGTCAAAGCCTTGCTGGATCAGGAAGCCCGCTGCGGACTGACTGCTGAAACCGTGATAGCAACAGACAATCAGCGGAGTGTCCATATCTGCCGACTGGATGAAATCATGCAGGGTATCGTTGCTCAGGTGAACGGCGTTTTTAATGTGGTTTTGCTGATAACTCTGTGGGTCACGGATATCAGCAATGATGGCGCCCTCAGTGATCAGTTGTTCAGCGCGGACGATATCGATACATTCAAAATTATCCATCAGTTGCCGTACCTCATTTTGCTATTTACAGAAAACAGTTGCTGATCCTCGAGTCGTAGTGCTGTCAGTTTACCGCCCCATACGCAGCCGGTATCAATAGCATAGACGTTTTGCCGGTCTGCTTTGCCTTCCAGTGCGGCCCAGTGGCCAAAGATAACCCGGCTTTGCTGAAATACTTTACCCTGATGGATAAACCAGGGCAAAAAGCCACTTGGCTGGCTGGACAGTGCGCCTTTGGCGGAAAACTCCATGCAGCCCTTGCTGTCGCAGAAGCGCATTCGGGTAAAGTAATTGGTAATAGTTCTGATGCGGTCAAATCCTTCCAGTTTACTCGACCAGCAGGCGGGCTGATTACCATACATCCGCTTGAAGAACTCCGTTGCCAGAGTGCTTTGCAGTACGGTTTCTACCTCTTTCGACCGCTTTTGAGCTTTTTTCAGCGACCATTGAGGCGGTATGCCTGCATGCGCCATGGTAAACCCCAGTTGTTCATCGGTAACCAGCAGGGGCTGAAAGCGTAGCCACTTCATCAGCTGTTTTGCATCAGGGGCCTTTAGCAGATCCTGAAAAGTGTCGGAACGTCTGGGTTTGATGGCGCCACTGTAAACGGCCAGCATATGCAGGTCGTGGTTGCCCAGCGTCACGACTACCTGATCCCGGATGCTGTAAAGAAAACGCAGGGTCTCAAGGGATTTGGGTCCCCGGTTAACCAGATCACCCGCCAGCCAGAGCTGGTCGGTATCCGTAAAACCGATATGATTCAGCAGTGCCTGAAGCTCGTCGTAGCAGCCCTGAATATCCCCGATTGCATAGGTTGCCATTTGCAGAGTCCTCAGTGCAAGGCGTTGGGAAGAGCGAGCGTAAAGGGCTCTATATCAGCATTAAATGTGTCGCCCTCACCGGTTTTCATCAGGTAGTGTCCCTGCATGCTGCCCACCCGTGTTGCCAGTACTGTACCACTGGTATAGCTGTAACTTTGCTGTGGTTCAATAACCGGCTGTTCGCCTATAACGCCTTCGCCTTCAACTTCCTGAACCTGCTCATCACCATCGACAATCAGCCAGCGGCGCCTTAACAGCTGAACTGGCTGGGGATCATTGTTGGTAATGGTGATGTGATAGGAAAATACATAGCGCTTTTTCTCGGGGTCAGATTGCTCCGGCAAATAGGCTGTTTCCACATGGATAGCGATGTTATGAGATATATCTGAGAGGATCATATAGTTTCGTTATAAATTGTTATTTACTGCTCAGATAATCACTTATCCGGATGAAGTCGATCAGGGCGAGGCGCTCCGGGCGCAGGCCCGGATCAATGCCCAGAGCTTCAATCTCATTGGCATCAAGCAGGGGTTTAAGGTTATTACGCAGGGTTTTCCTGCGCTGACCAAAGGCTGTGCGGACAACGGTCTCCAGCTTACTGATATCCTGTGCTGGATGGGGTAATTCTTTATAGGGTATCAGTCGAACGATAGCCGAATCAACTTTGGGTGCCGGATCGAATGCATGGGGCGGTACGAGAAATAGCGGTTCCACCTGGCAGTAATATTGCGCCATGATCCCGAGCCGGCCATAAGCGCTGTCGCCAGGCTTGGCTGCCAGTCGGTCCACCACCTCTTTCTGTAGCATAAAGTGCATATCTTCAATCTGATCAGCATAGCTTAGCAGGTGAAAAATCAGCGGCGTGGAGATGTTATACGGTAGGTTACCAACCACGCGTAGCTGCTCATCCTGTTGCTGCAGTGTGGCGAAGTCAAACTTAAGCGCATCACCCTCATGGATAGCGAACTTTTCGGCGTAACTGAAGAATTTAGTGCGCAGAATTGGCACCAGATCACGATCCAGCTCTACCACATCCAGCCGTTGGCACAGATCCAGTAACTCTTCAGTGATGGCGCCCAGACCCGGGCCTATCTCTACCAGGTGCTGTGTTTCACCTGGCGCAATGGCTCTGATGATCCGGCGGATAACGCCCTGATCCTGAAGAAAGTTCTGACCAAAACGTTTACGTGCTTTATGGCCTGCGGGTTTATTGCTCATTCAGTGTTCCGGTGGTGTGACGGTTAGCTGACATCTCGGCAGCATAATTAATAGCGGTTAGCAGGCTGCCGTAATCGGCGCTGCCGGTTCCGGCCAGATCGAGCGCCGTACCGTGATCCACGGAGGTACGGATAATCGGCATTCCCAGAGTAATATTCACGGCCCGGCCGAAGCCTTTGTATTTCAACACTGGCAGCCCCTGATCATGATACATCGCCAGTACCGCATCTGCTGTATTAAGCATCTTGTCGGTAAACAGCGTATCTGCCGGCAGTGGGTCGCTCAGATTGTAACCCTTAGCCCGGAGCCGGTTGATGACCGGTTGAATCACTTCAATCTCCTCGCGTCCCATGTGGCCTCCTTCTCCGGCATGGGGATTCAGTCCGGCAATCAGAATTCTTGGATTCTTCAGGCCAAAGCTCTGCAGAAGGTCCTGTTGTAATACCGTCAGAACCTCCTCTAGCAGCGGTTGGGTTATCGCTGCAGGAACCGCTGCAAGTGGCAGGTGTGTTGTTGCCAGCGCGACCCTTAGACCCTCGGTTGCCAACATCATGACGACCTTATTGCTGTGGGTCAGCTGTTCCAGAAACTCGGTATGGCCGCTGAACGGAATGCCGGCATCGTTGATCACCCCTTTATGGACCGGAGCGGTCACCAGAGCGGCGAACTCGCCACTCTGACAGCCCTGAGTGGCGCGGGTCAGGGTATCGAGTATATAGCGGGCATTAGCCGGATTCAGTTGCCCGGGCTGTGCTGTTTTAACCAGGCAGACCGGCTCTATCCATAATGTGCCGGGCGCGGTTGGGCAGACCGGCTCATCGGCATTATAGGGAATCAGGGTGATTGGCAGATTGAGCAAGCGGGCTCTGGCCTGCATCATTAGTGGATCCGCGATTACCACCAGTTGGTGGTCGTGCCCCTGTTGGGCGATCTGAATGCATAGGTCAGGCCCTATCCCGGCGGGTTCTCCCGGGGTCAGGGCCAGTCTGTGGATAGACATCTGAATTACTTAATCTCGATATATGCCTGAGAGCGGATTTCCCTCAGCCAGTTTTGCAGCTCTTCGTTAAACTTACGCTGTCGGATGGTTGCCCTGGCCTGATTGGTCTGCATCTCTTCGCCCATATCCTGCTGTCGACGATCTTCGACTTTGAGAATATGCCAGCCGAAGCGGGATTCAAACGGGGCGCTTATTTTGCCAGGCACGGTATTGAACATCACTTCTTCAAATTCCGGCACCATCTGACCGGACTGTGCCCAGCCCAGATCGCCTCCCAGTGAGCCGCTGCCCGGGTCGTCACTATGTTGTTTGGCCAGCTCTTCGAAGGGAACCCCTTGCTGTAGTTGTTGGTAGATTGATTCTATCTCGCGACGGGTCTGAGCCGGGGAGCGGATCTCATTCGGGGTGAGAAGGATATGCTTTACCTTAACCTGATCAACCAGCTGAACAGAGCCACCTTGTTTATCATTGAGCTTCAGAATATGAAAACCACTGGGGCTGCGAAGGGGGGCGCTGAATTCGCCGGGATTAAGTTTTTTAACAACGGCCGCAAACTCTTCCGGCATCTCATTCAGTTTGCGCCAGCCAATCTCTCCGCCTTTCAGGGCGTTTGGCCCTTTGGACTGAGCAACAGCCGTTTCAGCAAAATCAGCGCCGTTTTGCAGTTCTGCAGCGATCTTTCCTGCTTGCTGCTCGGCTGTCTGAATCATCTGTGGAGTCGCCTGTAACGGCACTGCAATAAGGATCTGTGAAAGGCTATAGCTTTCGGCACTCATCTGCTCTCCCTGCTGGGAGCTGAGGTAGTTATCAATCTCCTGCTGAGAGACGTTAATACGACTGTTAACGATACGCTGCTGAATACGCTGAATAAGCATTTCGTTGTGTATCTGCTGGCGGGCCTGAGCATAATCCTGCCCCTCCGCGATCAGTGCTTCACGGAACTGTTCCAGCGTCAGGTTGGAGCTGGCAGCGATCCGTTCCATTGAAGCATTCAGTTCGCTGTCGCTGATGCGGATGCCCCGCTCATCACCGATCTGTAGCTGGATGTTATCCAGAATCAATCGATCAAGAACCTGGCTCCGCAGGGTTTGTTCATCCGGCAGGGTGCGCCCCTGCGCGCTAAGGCGGGACTTTATCATCGCCTCCCGATCATTCAGTTCGCTTTGCAGAACGATATCGTCGTTTACAATCGCGATGATCCGGTCCAGAGGAATATCTGCGGCGCTGGCCGAGACAGAGAAGCCCAAAAGAAGGGCAGCCATACCTGGCTTTAGTTTTTTTATGAGATTAGTAGTCATCATTCTCTTCACGTTCTTTAAAGCCAATAATATCTTCTAGCGCTGCAGTGCCGCCGCCAACTGTGCCAAGGCCTTTCAGGATAAATTGCAGAAACACTGCACTGTCTTCCCTTCCACCGCTATCATCCTCTATCCACTTGCGGGCAGCAACCCGAACTTTCCAGCAGCAACTTGCATATTCAAATCCAAGTAGTGCTTCAGGTGTTTGAGAGTTCTCCATATCTTCCTGCCAGCGTCCCATCATCGTCCACTCTGGTGACAGTGGCCAGATAAATGAGATCTCAGCCTGGCTCCGAAGGTCTTCCCGATACCGGTAACTAAAACCGATCACTTTATTGAGCGCCGGAGTGTAGCGCACTTTGAAGTTGCTCTCTAACGGATTAAAGGCGCTCCGATCCAGCTCGGTATCGACCGATAACCGCAGATACGAATAGGGGTTCCAGTAAGCTTCAGCGGCGAAGTTAGACTGATGTTCGGTATCGACACTGGTATCACCGTTAAGTTGCACCCTGCGGTCAGCAAAATAGTATGCCTGCGCCAGTCCGACACGGGCGACTTCGCTGCCGTCGTTACGGACCAAGGCCGAGCTGAGTCCGATTGATACCTGCTGATTATCACTGACTTTATCCAGACCGGTAAAACGGTTCTCCCGGAAAAGCCCCTGATAGCTGAAATCTGCTTCAGCGGTATCGAAATCAGGGATGCCTTGCTGATCTTCCCGTTGGCTATACAGGGTGAACAGACGAGGCTCAAACGTTTGTGTGTAATTGTCCAGTTGACGTTCAAACACCAGACCAGAGTTAATACTGAAAACACCGGTTGCCCTGTCTATCTTGTCGTCCTGACCGGCGACCTGATCCTGCAGGTCGTAATGGCTTAACCAGTAACTCATTTTGGGGGTCAGGTAGCCCCAGGACCAGAGCATCGGTACGCTGATAGCGGGTTGTATATGTACCCGGCTACCGGTGACCCGGTCAATGCCACTCAGATCGTCGATTTTCCGGTCAAAGCGGGTTGCGTCGGCGAGGTAGCTGAATACGACCTCCTGTCCCAGCTCATAACCGTAGTTACCGGTTACCTGTAACTGCGGCATACGCTGGTAGGGGGATTTGCTGTCATTGATCGTCTGATAGCTATGGGCTCGCAGGGTGGCAGCCCAATGCTTGCGGCTATAAGTTGCTTCGGCTCGTTGGTCTAAATGAGTGGAACGATCAACTTCCAGGCTGGATCCGAGATCATCGAAATAGTCATCATCGCTGACTGCCGTGTAGTCCACCTGGCTGCTCCAGGCACCCTGACTTCCTGTGTGATCTACACCAAGCAGCCAGCGATCACGGTCTGCCTGTATATCATCAATTAATAGTCCGGTACTGAGAGCTTGCTGACCATAACTGTTCAGATGACGAAACTCATTTTCCAGCAACAGTCCGCGTTCGGTGAAAACCTTTGGAGTCAGGGTATCGTCGTAATTGGGTGCCAGATTGAAATAGTAGGGTGCTGCTACCTCAAGGCCATCTTCATTGGAGTACCCGAGGGAGGGGAATAAAAAGCCTGAATGTCGCAGGTCGTCAATTGGAAATTCGATATATGGGAAATAGAATACCGGTGTATCGGCCACTTTCAGGGTGGCGTGACGTGCCGTACCAAATCCCCGGTTTGGGTCCAGCACCAGAGAGCTAGAGGCAATTTTCCAGCTTTCATCGTTCGGTGGACAGGTGGTATAGCTGCTATCTTCCATCCGTATCCGATTATCCTTCAGGCGGATAATACGTTTGGCTTCACCCCGCAGAGACTGTTCATGGACTACGTAATCGGCGTTACTGACCACCGTTTCGCCGGTGATTGCATTGGTCTGTGCCTGGGAACCGCGTAGTAGCAGGCCGGGCTCGCGATACTGAATATTGCCGTTCATGGTGATCTGATTGGAGATCTGATCCACCTCAGCAGAATCGCTGCGCAGGAAGTGCCCGCGCTGGCGTAATTCAACATTACCCTCTAGCCGGGTAAGACCACCCAGTTGGGTTTCAGAGCTATCAGCATCAACCGTCAGGTTTTCGTCAGCTTCCGATGGTATCTCAGAGTCAGGTTCTATATAGACGCCATAACACGCTTTTGACGCGCCGGTTATGGGGTACCAGTCCTGAGCCGCATAACGGGTATCGTTGAGGTCTGCTTTTTTGGCCTGATCTTCGATAACCGGTTGATCGCTGTCCTGATTGACGACAGGCAGTGCTGCAGATGCGGTGCCCCGGGAACTTTGTTTCGCTGGAGGGGCTGTCGTGTGCTGATTATCGAGGCAAGACCAGCCGCCGGAGGCGTTTGCTTCGCACAGCCAGGCACCGCTGATCTGCTGCATAGGCCCCAGGTCGGGTGTCAGATCAGCAGTGTCCGATCCGGTATCGGTTGCACTACTGCTCTCTGATACCTGCTGAGGACCTGCAGGAACAATCAGATCTGTCTGTGTATCCTGATCCGCGAGCGGGTTGGTCCGATCCGGCTGATCACATTGCCAGCTCTGACCATTTTCCATGGTGCAGGTCCAAAGCGCATCGTGGATATCGGAATCCATTTCGGCGGCAAACAGGGCTGCGGGCATGGCAGCAACAACTGCCAATGTAAGTGTGTATGAAGAACGTCTTGAAAACGGCATTCAGATTGTCCATTAGGAAGCGCAGAAAAAGCGTCTATTTCCCTTATCGCTAAACCTTGATTCGAGTAACATACCCTATAGAGCATGGCATGATAAAACATTCAGCTATAACAACGCTAGGGGATTGATAGATATGGGACAAAGGCTGGCCGGGCTGAAACAGTGGGTCGTGCAGATTTTTACCGAACTGAATATAGATCTGGCTGAGGACTGGCAGTGTGTTCCGGTCTCCGGTGATGCCAGTTTCAGGCGTTATTTCCGTCTTAAAAGTCATGGTATGAGCTGGATCTTGATGGATGCTCCACCGGAGAAGGAGGACAGTCATCCCTTTGTCTGTATTGCTAAAGCGTGGGAACCGCTGGAAATACATGCACCGGTGGTACACGCCGTGGACTTTGAACAGGGCTATATGCTGTTATCCGATCTGGGGGATGATCTGTATCTGGGGCAGTTGAATGATGATAGTGCTGATGAACTCTACAGCCGGGCACTCTCTGCGCTGACCCGATTGCAACAGTGTCGGGATATTGCCGGACATCCATTGCCCTTATATGACCGGGCGTTATTGCAGCGGGAGATGGATCTGTTCCGTGACTGGCTGGTGGCTGACCTGTTGGCCATAAAAGTAGGGCCGGGCGTCACACAGCTGTTCGCAGAGGTATCGGAATATCTGATCGACGCTGCATTGGAACAGCCTCAGGTCTGCGTGCATCGTGATTACCACTCACGGAACCTGCTGGTTGATGGCGAAAACACACCGGGAGTGATCGATTTTCAGGATGCAGTGATCGGCCCGGTGACTTATGACCTGGTTTCCTTACTGCGGGATTGTTATATCGAATGGCCGGACATGCGGGTCTACAGCTGGGTGGATCAGTTTGGAGAACAGCTGGTTGCGGATGGTTTGATCGATCATTACGACCGTGAAACCTTCTACCGCTGGTTTGATCTGATGGGCGCTCAGCGGCACCTCAAGGCCGCGGGGATTTTTGCGCGGCTGTGGCTTCGGGATGGAAAACCGGGCTATCTTACCGATATCCCCCGGACGCTTAATTATATTATCCGGGTGGCGGGGCGCTATGATAGCCTGCTGACCTTTGCCGCCTGGTTGCAGGAGGTCGTTGTGCCAGCGATGTATGCCAGTGAACACTTCGATAATCGGCATCTGGATAAGTGGTTTAGCTGATGAGGGCGATGATACTGGCGGCCGGACTTGGCACCCGGATGAGGCCGCTGACGCTGACAACCCCAAAACCTCTGCTGCCGGTGGCGGGTAAACCTTTGATTGAATACCATATTGAAGGACTGGTGGCCGCCGGAGTCTCTGATATAGTGATTAACCATGCCTGGTTGGGCGAGCAGTTGGAAGCTCATATCGGAGATGGCGATCGTTTTGGTGCCAAGGTGCACTGGTCAGCTGAATCAGAACCACTGGAAACGGGGGGCGGGATATTTAAGGCGTTGCCGTGGCTCAATGAAAGTGGAGAGGCGTTTTTGCTGGTGAACGGAGATGTGTTTACTAACTATCCATTTGCACGCTTGACGAGGAAGAGCCTGTCAGATGAGTGTCTGGCTCATTTGGTTATGGTGTCAAATCCAGAGCATAATCCAGAGGGAGATTTTGCCCTGCAACAAGGGATGGTCTCTGAAACGGGCAATCAAAAGCTAACCTTCAGTGGTCTCAGTTTGCTATCCCCACAACTGTTTAATGGCTGTTCTGAGGGGAAGTTTCCTCTGACACCTCTGCTGCGCAGTGCAATGCGGTCAGGGCGAGTGAGTGGCGAACACTATTCAGGGTATTGGCGGGATATAGGAACTCCTGAACGGCTTCAGGACGTCAGTGAAGATATTAAAAAAGGTCGGGTAGATGTCATTTAGTAGTGAAAACGCAGGTTTCAGTCTTGGCAGACTGATCAGGAATAACCGTACGGCACTGATTGTTGGTGGTCTGATCGGTCTTATGAGCGGCGGCCTTGTTGGTTTAGTGTTCGGGGCAGGCATCGCTGTGGCGCTGTCATCAGCGCTGAAGAAAGCGCTGGGTAAGGCGCTTAACCCTCAGGATGCTTTTTTCCGGGCAACCTTTACGGTTATGGGCAAACTGGCTAAAGCGGATGGACGGGTTAGCGAAGAGGAGATCCGCTATGCCCGCGAAGTGATGAACCGCATGGGACTCAGTGAGGCGCGCCGGCTTGAGGCGATGGAGCTCTTTTCACAGGGTAAAGAGAGTGATTTTGATATCGCAGAGGTACTGCGTCCTCTCAGTGCGTTGATCCGTTTCCGTATCCCACTGAAACTGATGTTTGTTGAAATTCAACTGCAGGCGGCGATGGCTGATGGTCAGGTCAGCGAAGCAGAAACCATCATCATTCGTGAAGTTTGCCACTTATTGCAAATGTCGCAGGCGGAGATGGCCGCTCTGATGGCTCGCATGCAATCCCAGTTTTCTTATCAGCAGCACAGCTACCAGTCTCATCATGGCGGTTATGTTTCTGAGCAGGAACTGTTAAAAGAGTCTTATGGCGTATTGGGTGTCGCTGAGTCTGTTTCTGATGCTGAACTTAAAAAAGCGTATCGTCGTTTAATGAGTCAGCATCATCCGGATAAACTGGTCGCCAAAGGCTTGCCCGAGGATATGATGCAACTGGCGAAAGAGAAAACACAGGAGATTCAGGCGGCTTACGACCGGGTCAGAGAAGCCCGGAAAAAAAGCTGATACAGCTGAGTTTAGCTTAGTTGAACTGCCCGGAACCCGGAGTGAGTTCCATCGCTTCAGCTGCGGGCTGCGCTGGTTTTTGGGCATCGAGGATATGGGTTTTCAGAATGCCCCTGAGTTGCCGGGTGAGCCACAGCGGTTCTTTGCGAGGGTCATTACTGCGCAGGTTCAGGCGGATCTGCCGGTACCCTTGGTTGCCATTTCTGCGGGCGGTGCGTTTACGCAGCTCGGCTCGTTGCTGCCTGATGCTGTTGTTGTCAAACCACAGATCCAGTATCGGTACTTTCGCCTCAGAAATCATCTGTAGCAGGTTGGGGGCGTGCTCATCCATGACCAGAGCCGGGTCAAGCAGGACCAGAAAACGATCTGGCTGGGTTGTATCCTGCATAAAGTAATGCATCGCCCAGGTGGCACCTTCGCCAACCCCCAGAACGATTTTTATATCGCCCTCTACATCAGCCAGTTGGCTGGATGCCTGCTGACCCAGTTCAGCGACCAGTTTTTTGTAATTTGCCATGTTTTTTTCTGCGGTTGCAGCATCAGAGTTTGATGCTTCGTTCTCGCCGTTTGTCTGTGCCGGATCAGCAGTTGGCTCACTCTCACCGCCATTCGTCAGGTTTGGTGATGTCTGAATCTGGCCGTTGTCCTGCAGTGCGGGGAGTGTCCGTTGCGGAACTACTTCGGAGGGCAGGCCGGGCAGGGTGATGCTCAGTGTATTCCAGTTATATTCGGGGAGCTGAGTCCGAAGTGGGTGCACAATCGAGGGCCAGTCTGCACTGGTTGACCGGTCAGGAAAGATCAGAATGCTGCCAGCAGGACGTGAGGTGATGGCGCGCTGCAGTAAAGCCAGCTGTTTTTGTCCGCCTGACTCCAGCCAGATAACGTCTGTTTCTGAATTCTGTGCCTGGGCAATATCTTTCTGCTGTTGCTGCACCAGGTCTGGCATAACCCGATCAGCGGGATCGGTTTTACTATTAACCGCTGTGGTCTCTGAATTTTCGATACTGTTTTTATCGATACCATTTTCCTGTGCCGCAGGCAGGGCAGCAGCTGAGGTCAGGAATAGTGTGAAAATCAGCGGTTTATTCAGTTTCATGGTGGGATTATTCAAGAGCGTGATGATATTAGCAAGGGCGAAAGTCGGTTGAGTTTCAAAGCGTGCAAAGTACAATAGCCGGATTCCTCTTCCTAACACTTTCCGAGTTACGTTAATGGCTGATTATAAGATTGCTCCATCAATTCTTTCTGCAGACTTCGCCCGCCTGGGTGAAGAGGTTGAAAATGTTCTTGCAGCGGGTGCTGATTATGTCCATTTCGATGTGATGGATAATCATTATGTACCTAACCTTACGATCGGCCCAATGGTTTGTAAGGCACTGCGTAAACATGGTATCCAGGCACCGATTGATGTTCATCTTATGGTTAAACCGGTCGATCGCCTGATCGGTGACTTTATTGAAGCCGGTGCCAGCATTATAACCTTCCATCCAGAGGGTTCTGAACATATCGATCGCTCCCTGCAGATGATTCGTGATGGTGGCTGTAAATCAGGTCTGGTATTTAACCCGGCGACACCGCTGAGCTATCTGGAGCATGTCCTGGACAAGGTCGATATGATCTTGCTGATGTCGGTAAACCCGGGCTTCGGTGGTCAGAAATTTATTCCAGCCACGCTGGATAAGCTCAAACAGGCTCGTTCAATTATTGATAAAAGCGGCTACGATATCCGTCTTGAAGTGGATGGTGGTGTCGGTATCGGTAATATTGCTGAGATTGCTGCTGCTGGAGCCGATACCTTTGTGGCCGGTTCTGCAATCTTCAATACTGACGATTATAAAGCGACTATCGATAAGATGCGGGCTGAGCTGGCAGCGCTCAGTTAAGAAACCATTGGAAAGCCTGGCGCGGATTGAACCATTCTGATGCAGTTAAGCGAATTTTATAACGCCGGTTTACCCCGACTGGTTCTGTTCGATCTGGATGGTACCCTGCTGGACAGTGTGCCAGATCTGGCGCTGGCTATTGATCGTATGCTGGCCGCTCTGGCGCTGCCGTTAGCGGGCCAGTCGCAGGTGCGCAACTGGGTTGGTAACGGTGCCCAGATGCTGGTGAAACGAGCATTGGCTCACAGCGTTGCCTCGTCGGATAATGAAACTGAGTCCGATCTGTTTGATCAGGCATTTGCGCTTTTTCTGCATCATTATGATCAGTGCTGCGCGGAACAAAG